>DATKUX010000020.1:0-5069 GCA_035530395.1 Spirochaetia bacterium | reverse complement strand
GCCAGCGTTAGTCCTGAGCCAGGATCAAACTCTCCATCAATATCTTGATGGACCGCTTGTCGATCCATGCTCTCGATTGTTTAAAGGACCCTATCCTATACTGGCAATTCCACTGTTCAGTTTTCAAGGACCACCGCCGCCCTCGTGAGGCGACAAAAACTATCTTACCACAAACCGCTGGACCTAGTCAACAGGAACTTTCTACCAAAACCGGATGGTCAAGTTAACATTAGATAATACTCATTTAACATTCCATCCCGGTAACATTTATGATACACCGCAACCGGCACGCTGACAACGGCCAAAAAATCTCTCCAGGCTAAAGGTGGAGCAAATGACGGCGGCTTTTTCCCCGCCATCTTGGCCACGCAGCCTTTTCCTCAATCTTCGTCTACTTGTCCCACCGGGCCACGGGCAACAGCGGTCCCTTTTCCCCATATCACCATTTTCTTCACTGTTCGACATTCTTTTCGCCCGGCCGGCTACAGAAATCCCGCAACTTTCATATCATATTAACTCCCTGAAGCCCTAAATACTTGCAGCAACAAGAAAACCCGGCCCCATCACCGGGGCCGGGCCAAAATCAGGCACTTCTCTACCTCAGTCTTCTTCCACGATCACTCTCGCCATGGCTACCACCGCATCCCCTTCGCTCATCTTCATCAGCCGCACGCCTGCGGCGGCCCGGCCAAGGCGGGAAATCTCCCCGGCCTTAATACGGATGACCAGTCCCGACTGGGTTATGATCATCACTTCCTCCTCGGCCCGTACAGCCAAAATTGATGCTATGACCCCGTTGCGGTCGGTGGTCTTCATGGCAATGACGCCCTTGCCCCCCCGGCTGTGTGCCGGGAAGCGCCCCATGGCCGTGCGCTTACCGTAGCCGTGGACGCTGACCATCAATAAATCGGCAGCCGGGCGGACCACTTCCATACCCACCACCAGGTCGTCTTCCCGCAGCCCGATACCGCGCACCCCTCTGGCCGTGCGACCCATGGGCCGCACCTGGTCCTCGGCAAAGCGGACGGCCAAACCCCGGTGGCTGACAATCACCATCTCTTCCTGCCCCCCGGTCAGCTTGACATCCACCAATTCATCACCCTCAACCAACGAAATCGCTATGATGCCGTCCCGCCGCGAGGTGTCGTATTCATTTAAGGATGTCTTCTTTACCTGGCCGCGGGTGGTGACCATGAGAAGGAACTGGTCCTCCTTGAACTCCCTTACCGGAATAACGGTGGTCACCTTTTCGTTTTGTGCCACGTTCAAAAGATTGACCAGGGCGGTTCCCTTGGCCTGCCGGCTGAATTCCGGAATTTCGTGGACTTTCAAGCGGTGAACCTTGCCCAGGTTGGTAAAGAACAAGAAATGGTGGTGCGTTGAGGCCACGAAAAGGTGCCGCAAAAAATCGGTCTCCTTGGTGCTCATGGCCGTCACCCCGCGACCGCCCCGTTTCTGGTTGCGGTAGGTGTTCAGCGGGGCCCGCTTCACGTATCCCTCGTTGGTGATGGTGATCACCATATCCTCTTCGGGAATGAGGTCCTCATCCACGAGGCCGGCCTCTTCGTCGGTGATCCTGGTGCGGCGGGCATCGGCATACTTCTTTCTCATCTCCGCCAGTTCGCCGCTGATGATGCCCATGATCTTTTCCTCGCTGGCCAGAACCTCTCGTAAATACCGGATCTTTTCCAGAAGTTCCGCGTACTCCGCTTCTATCTTTTCCCGCTCCAGACCGGTCAGACGCTGCAGGCGCATGTCCAGGATGGCAACTGCCTGCAGTTCGGAAAGGGCGAAATTATCCATGAGCTTTTGCCTGGCCTCGTCCACCGTATGCGAGGAACGGATGGTGTTGATGACTTCGTCCAGGTGGTCCAGGGCTATACGCAAGCCTTCGAGGATGTGCGCCCGTGCTTCGGCCCGGTTGAGTTCATACCGGGTGCGCCGGATTACCACTTCCTTCTGGTGTTCCAGGTAGTAGTAGAGTACTTCCTTCAGGTTCAAGACCCGCGGCTGGTTATCCACCAACGCCAGCATGATGACGCCGAACGTGTCCTGCATCTGGGTATGCTTGTAGAGCTGGTTTAAAAGGATCGGGACCTTGGCATCCCGTTTCAACTCGATAACGATGCGCATGCCGCGCCGGTCCGATTCGTCCCGCAGGTCGGAAATACCGTCCACCTTTTTTTCCTTGACCAGTTCGGCGATTTTTTCCACCAGGCGGGCTTTGTTAACCTGAAAGGGGATTTCCTTGACTATGATGGCCTGTCTGCCGCCGGCCAGCGTCTCGGTAAAGGTTTCCGCCCGCACCTTGATGCTGCCGCGGCCGGTGGTATAGGCCGCCTCGATCCCCTTGGTGCCCATGATCCGGCCGGCGGTGGGGAAATCGGGGCCTTTGATACAGCCCATGATCTCTTCAATGGAGGCCTCCGGGCTCCCTATGAGCAACTGCAGGGCGTCAATGACCTCGCCCAGGTTGTGGGGCGGGATCTTGGTGGCCATGCCGACGGCAATGCCGTCGGAGCCGTTGATCAGGAGGTTGGGCACCCGCGAGGGGAGGATGACGGGCTCTTCGTCGCTCGCATCGTAATTGGGTATGAAGTCGACCGTATCCTTGTCGATATCCGCCAGGAGTTCTCCGGCCAGGCGGGACATGCGCGCCTCGGTGTACCGCATAGCCGCGGGGGCGTCGCCGTCCACCGAACCGAAGTTGCCGTGACCGTCCACCTGCATGTAGCGGGAGGAAAAATCCTGGGCCATCCGCACCAGGGCGTCGTAAATGGCCACATCACCGTGGGGGTGGAACTTGGACATAACTTCACCCACGATGTGGGCGCTCTTGCGGTGCGGCTTGTCCGCGGTCATGCCCACCTGGTGCATAGCGTAGAGAATGCGGCGGTGCACCGGTTTGAGACCGTCCCGCACATCCGGCAGGGCCCTGCCCACGATTACACTCATCGCGTAATCCAGGTAGGATTTCTTCATTTCCTCTTCTATGTTTACGGGTACGATTTTCTCGGCTTGATCAGGCAAGTTAACACCCTTTCCGGCTTAGCGTGAACACACCAAGCGGCATAAATTATACCAGAAAAACCCGCCCTACGCAAACAGGCGTCCTGTTTAGAACTGGCCCCGCAAAGGGATAATACCAGAGATACACAGGTGCAGCGCATCGGAAGACAGGAGGAGCAAAATGAACCTCTTTCGCACCAAACCAATTCAGGATCTCCTGCAGGAAAAGGAAAAAACCAGCCTGCCCAAGACCCTGGGTGCGGTGGACCTGACCGCTCTGGGTATCGGGGCCATAATCGGCACCGGTATCTTTGTGCTCACCGGGGTGGCCGCCGCCCAGTACGCCGGACCGGGTCTCATTCTCTCCTTCATCGTCTCCGGGGTGGCGGCCGGATTGGCCGCCCTGGTATACGCCGAACTGGCCGCCATGATACCGGTGGCCGGATCCGCCTACACCTATTCGTACGCCGCCATGGGTGAATTCGTGGGCTGGCTGGTGGGCTGGAACCTGATGCTGGAATACATGATCGCCCTGGGGGCGGTGGCCATCGGCTGGGCCGCCTACTTCACCGACCTTCTGGGTACCCTGGGTTTGCGCCTTCCCCTGACTTGGACCGCGGCCCCCGGCGCCGGCGGCGTTCTGGACCTGCCGGCCATTTTGGTCGTGGCGGCCGTGGCCTACCTGGTCATCCGCGGCACCCGGCAGAGCGCCAGGTTCAACCGGGGCATCGTGGCCCTGAAAATTGTGGTCATTCTCTTCTTCATCGTGCTGGGCAGTTTCTACGTGAAGACGGCTAACTGGCATCCCTTTCTGCCCTTCGGAACGGCCGGCATCTTTCACGGAGCCGCCATCATCTTTTTCGCCTACATCGGCTTTGACGCCGTAGCCACGGCCGCCGAGGAAACCACCAATCCCCGGCGCAACGTGCCTCTGGGCATCATCGGCTCGCTGTCCATATCCACCGTGCTCTACATCGCCGTAACCGTGGTCCTGACCGGCCTTGTGTCCTACACCGCCCTGAACACGGCCTCCCCGGTGGCCACCGGGCTCATAGCCGCCGGCTTCTCCTGGGCCGGGGGCATCATCGCCGTGGGAGCCCTGGCCGGCATCACATCCGTGCTGCTGGTCATGACCTACGCCCAGAGCCGCATTCTGCTGGCTATGGGCCGCGACGGCCTGCTGCCGCCCTTCTTTACCCGCGTACATCCCCGCTTCCGCACGCCGTACCGCAACACCATGATCGTGGCGGTGGTAGCCGCCCTCACGGCCGGCTTCCTGCCCATCGGCATCGTGGCCCAGTTGGCCAACATCGGCACTTTGACCGCCTTCATCATCACTTCGGCCGGCGTCATGGTCCTGCGCCGGACCAAACCGGACCTGCCGCGCCCCTTCAAGGTACCTCTGTATCCCTATACCCCCATTTTATCCATCGTCTTTTGCACCTACCTGGTTTTCAACCTGCCGACCCTGACCTGGATCCGCCTGGCGGTCTGGCTGGCCGCCGGCATCGCCGTCTATTTCGGGTACAGCTACCGGCACAGCCTGCTGCAGGGTCAGGATGGCCCGCGCTCCTTCGCGGTACCGGCTCCGGCCGCCAAGAGGATGCCGGAAGGGGACAAGAAAGACCGGCCATGAGGCCGGTCTCCGAAGCTCTAACAATGATCTTGGACACTGATTCCCATCCGGAACACGGTCTTGACGTCTCCCTCCTCTCCTTGCCATTGCAATGAGGTCCGCCGGTTCTGGCAACCCCTTTGTTTTTCATCATCTCATTATCCTCGGATCGTAATCCAAGATTATTGTTTTTCCATCGCTTTTACCCTATAATGAGGGAGTGGAAACATTGGTTTTCACAGTTATAGACTTGTATGGAGCGTAGCGATGCCGACAATTTTCAATGACGACGGCTTCCGGTTTTTCTTCTACAGCAAAGACCTCGGGGAGCGTCCACATGTCCATGTGGAAAGCACTGATGGCGAGGCAAAGATCTGGTTGGATTCTTTTACGATTGCAAAGATTTTTGGTGACATAGGGAAGAAAGACTTGCGTAAAATTATCC
>DATKUX010000019.1:0-19417 GCA_035530395.1 Spirochaetia bacterium | reverse complement strand
TTATAGAAAATAGCCCCTGAAAACCCACCCCCTAGTGGGGTGGGATGAAAGGGGCGCCGCCCTGAGGGCGGCTTTCCCTCACACCACTCGAAAACCTCGTCCGTAACGACGAATGGATACATCGCCCGTTTTGACCGGCTTGTCCAGGCCCGCCAACTCAATATAGGCGCCTTTGTTCTGAACACCCTTAACCAAGTATTCCTTACCGCCATAGACCACAGTGTCCTTTGGCCGGTAAGGGTACCGGCTCCTACGGATGCTGACCCGGCCTGCGGAAATCTTGGGGCCCCGGTGCTTGTGCAGGTTCTCCGTATTGAGATTTGTGTTCCTGGTACGCCGGCCACAGTTCAGGTCCTGGCCGGAGACCACTTCCCCGGTGCGGGTATCCTCATATTTCGCGTCGTAAAACTTCTGCAGACTGCGGTCGTTGCGCCGCACCTGCTCCAGTTTCAAAGGGGCAACACGCTTCTGGTCAGTACTCCCGGCGATACAGAAAGCGTCAGTGGCGTGGGTTTTCTCCAGCTTCAAGGCGATACGCCGGCTTTTGGTGACGTATCCGTATGTGTACCGGCAGCCGAGTTGGTTGACCAGCTTCCAGCGCACCATCGTCATGAACGTCTCCGACCGGAAGGACTTTAGTCCGGGTTCCCATCCCCACAGGAAACCGCCCTGCTTGTGATTCTCCGGCCGGTGGCACCTGTCGCACAGGGTTATTAGGTTGCCTGGCCGGTCAGACTGGTCGTTCTTCCAGAAACCAACGTGGTGGACCTGTAGAATCTGCTCTTTCGCGTTGTTTTTGCACTCCGGGTTCTGACACCGGTGTCCGTCCCGGTGCAGGATGTACTCACGAAGGTTCCAGAAGCCCGCCTGCTCGCCTTCCTGGTACTCGACGCCCTCGAGACCCGGATTCTTGATCGCCTGGATGTCGAACGCGGCTACCTCGATTATGACTTCTGTGACAGGAAGGATGGCTGAGATCTTCTCGACCAGGCGGACGTGGCTATGTAGCTTGTGCTGAATACTGGGAGCCAGCCTTCCGGTTTCTTCCGGTTGTCAAATCGTGGAGCCCGGTATCGTTTCCGGCTCCGGCGCTGACGACGATACATCAGCCGTTCTTTGTTACGCTCTACTTGGCCGTCGAGCAGTTCGCACTCTCCAGCGATCAGCTCTTTGCCGGCGGAGACTGCGGAAAAGCCTACCACTGCATAGCCGGAGTCCACACCAAGAGTAACTGGTTGCGTATAGTGGTTGCTCTCGTACAACAACTGGATCGTGAACGGGTAATGCTTAACTACCTTCGCACTGCCTTCCTTGAGCATCCTGCGGACCTTACCGTGCCGTTCGGTCGGCATGAGCGGCTTTCCCTCTTGGTCAAGAACGTAAACCATGGAATCAGGGACTCCTTTCGGAATAATTCCGTCTTTCGACGGTAGGCCCACTTCGCCAATGTTACACTGGGTTTGTCGCCGACGACACTTCCCCTACCTCTCAGGGATGTTTAACCGCCGGCCGCAGCGCAAGGGACGGGTGGATTATCCCAGGGTGCCTGTCTGGCAAATGAGACCATTCCAGTGTAACGTATATGGCACATTCGCTCGAAGATCCCGATGTACCATTTCTGGCTAATCAACTGGGCTTGCAAGTTGCCCCGCAAGCCCCCGGGGCTAGCCCCGGGGGTGGTTGACTGGATGAAATATTGCAGTTCGGAAATTATCGTCTATACTTATCAATAGCCAGGATAAAGTAGCTGGGCCCCTAAGGCATGTTCCTATATGGAATAAGCCTAACTGCGATTACTCCCGCGAACCGCCTTCCCTTCTCCGGCAAAAAATCTTCCTTCTCCCCCTTGACGATGATAATGATTTTCATTATACTATTAGTGAGAATGATTATCAGTAGGAGGTGAAGAAGGTGGAAGCCACTCTGGCCGGACAAAGGGCTCTTCACCCTAAAAGGACTCTCAGCCCGAACATGAAAAAGATACTGCTTCTGCTCTCCCTTTTGGGACCGGGGCTGGTGGTCATGCTGGCCGACACCGACGCCGGCAGCATCATCACCGCCGCCCAGAGCGGGGCAGCGTGGGGATATTCCCTGGTTCTGCCCCAGGTACTCCTTATTCCCATCCTGTACTTCGTCCAGGAAATGACTGTCAGGCTGGGCATTCACACCCGGAAGGGTCACGGTGAACTGATTCGCGAACACTTCGGGACCGTGTGGGCCGCCGTTTCGGTTGGTACGCTCTTTTTGGCCTCCGCCGGCGCCCTGATCACCGAATTCGCCGGCATCGCCGGCACGGGCAGCCTGTTCGGGGTGCCCCCCGTGGTCACGGTAGGAGCGGCCACCCTCCTTTTGGTAGGGCTGGGCCTGACCGGTAGTTACCGGCGTCTGGAAGTAGTAGCCATTTCCTTCGGCCTGTTTGAACTGGCCTTCATCCCGGCGGCCCTTTTGGCCCACCCGGGACGAAGTCTCTTCACCGGCCTCACCAACCTGCCTGTCGGCCATCCGGGCTTTCTCTTCATGCTGGCGGCCAACGTGGGCGCGGTGATCATGCCCTGGATGATCTTCTATCAGCAGCGGGCGGTGGTGGACCGGGGTCTGACCACGCGGGACCTCCCTCAGGCCCGCGTCGACACCGCAATCGGCTCGGTCGTTACTCAACTGGTTATGATCGCGGTGGTGGTCGCCACTGCGGCGACCATAGGGCGCCAGCATATCTCCGTTTCCCTGGACAGCATCCAGCAAATTGCCGCCGCCCTCCAGCCCTTCCTCGGGACTACCGGAGCCCGCATTTTATTTGGTTTGGGCATGGCGGGCGCCTCCTTCGTCGCCGCCCTCGTGGTGTCCGTAGCCGGAGCGTGGGGTGTGGGCGAAGCCGTGGGCATCCCGCACAGCATGAACCTGAAATTCAAGGAAGCGCCCGTTTTCTACCTGGTATATACCTTCGCCCATGTGGCGGGAGCTGTCCTGGTGCTATCCGGCATCTCCCTGGTGCGCCTGACCCTAGACGTCGAGGTTATGAACGCGGTTCTGCTGCCCGTGGTGCTGGGATTCCTGCTGGCCCTGGAGGCCAAGGCCCTGTCGCCCTCCTGCCGCATGTGCGGGTCCTACCGTCTTACGGTATGGTCCGTTTCCGGGCTGATCATGCTGTTCGGCCTGTACACGGCGGTGAAACTGTTCATTTGAACGGGGGGCGGGATCAATCACTCTGAACGGTGACATACTGCTCGCAAGAACATAGGTGGACGATTAACGCCGAGGATTATCCGTCATCTTTTGGAGGGTAAAGCCATGAAGAACAAGGTCGTGAGCTCAAAAGAACAGTCAGCGAGAACATTCAACCGACTGGCAAACAGTTACGACACCACATATTACGGGAAGCACTCGGGAAATCTACACAATGTGGTTTTGCAGAAAATACGTATATTTCCCCATAATACCATCCTGGATGTGGGGTGCGGAACGGGCTCACTTTTGTCGAAGATACCGCAGGGGAATGACACCAAGCTTTATGGCATCGACCTCTCACCCGCGATGATCAAGGTCGCCAGGGATAAGCTAGATCGGGACGTGGAACTTAAAGCCGGAGATTCCGAACACCTGCCATGGACAGATGCTTCCTTTGACATTGTCTGTTCCTCTGACTCATTCCATCATTATCCCCAGCCGGAAAAAGTGTTACGGGAAATGAAAAGAGTGCTTAAACTTAACGGACATATCGTCATCGGAGACCTGTGGTATCCTTCGCCTCTGAGACAGATAGCCAATCTTCTCTGTAGATTCAGCAACACGGGAGATGTTGGGTTATATTCGAACCGGGAAATGGTTGGGATGTTAAGCGTCCTCGGATTTACCAAAATTAACTGGCAACGAATTAGCTTCAGCTCGTTTGTTGTTACCGCCAAATCGGAAACTTCAGCATAGTCATCCCGAATAGAGTATCCACAGGGGATCTTATAGGGGCTTATTGGCTTAGAAGGGAAGAGTTGAAGTTGATCTCGGACTTGGGGGCATTTTAGCCGGCAGGTTTTTGGGCAGCCTTCACCATGAAAACTAGTTTAAAGTTCCCAACTACAGGTTCTTCCCTTAAGAACCCGTAGCCAAGGCTTTCATACAACCGAATGTTTTTAACGCTCTTACTACCGGTAAACAATTCGAAACGGTCGGCTGTTCTAAAACATGTTTCGATTTCGGCCATCAACTTCTTCCCGATCCCCCTGTTTTGACAATCAGGGTGAACGATCAGCTTACCGATATAACACGTTCCGTCTCTTGAAGAGGCCCTGACCGAACCTATAATGGTGCCCTCAATCACAGCTTTGAGGATGGTGTGATCGGCGAACTGTTTCTCGATATCATCGACCGACTGCGTGAGCGGCTCGATAGTATAGTCGTCATAGATATCTGCTTCGCTTCTGTAGACCAATCTTTGAAGCAGCCATATCCCTTCTGCGTCAGGGGCAAGTGCTCTTTCGATGACCACCGGAAAAACCCCTCCGTCTTCCTAGTTCTGCTTCATCCGCTCGAGTTCCTCCAGTAGGCGGTCGTTCAACACCCTGATATACGTGCCTTTCATGCCCAGGGACTTGGACTCGATCACCCCGGCGCTCTCAAACTTACGCAGGGCGTTGACGATGACCGAGCGGGTAATGCCCACCCGGTCGGCGATTTTGCTGGCCACCAGAAGCCCCTCTTCGCCTTCCAGTTCCTTAAAGATGTGGCGGATAGCATCGAGCTCGGAATAGGAGAGCGTGGCGATGGCAACCTGCACACTGGCCCTTTTACGGGCAATTTCTTCCAGGCGGTCCGCCCGCGCACGCAATATTTCCATGCCCACGACGGTAGCCCCGTATTCCGCCAGAATGAGATCCTCGCTGGTAAAGTTCTGGCCGAACTTGGCCAACACCAAGGTGCCCAATCTAATACCAGCCCCGAGGATGGGAATGATGGTGGTCACCTTGTTACTGAACTTGCATGGATCAGTAAAGGAAAAAACGCAGGCGTTGCCCTTCTGGCAGACATTAGAATAGGTTTCGTTTACGTGGACCAGATTCTCGTAGTATTCCTTGGGGAATCCTGCAGGTGAATCCACAATTTCCTGCATTATCTCGCATAAGAAGTCCCTCAAATAGTTGTGACCGAGGACCTTCCCCTTATTATCGATGATGTAGACGCTACAGTCGATATTATCACTCAGTACCGTCGCTACTTCCTGAAAATTGACGGACTGGCCGGCTGATTTTTGCAACAGCTTGTTGATGGTCCTAGTCTTTCTCAGGAGTTCCTCGATCATCGAACTACTCTCCCCAATCGCAAATTTACAGGATATACCTGCTCAAGTCCTCGTTTTCTGCCAGCGAAGCGAGTTTTTCCCTGACGTACGTCTCGTCGATGGTTACCTCGCTACCGGTCAATTCGGGGGCCTCAAAAGAAATATCCTCCAAAAGCTTCTCCAGGATGGTGTGCAGGCGGCGGGCCCCGATGTTCTCCGTTTTTTCATTTACATTATAAGCTATTTTCGCAATTTCGACAAGGGAATTTGGCGAAAATTTAAGAGATAGACCTTCGGTGCCCAGCAGTTCGCGGTATTGCTTAATCAGGGCGTTTTGCGGTTCGGTCAAGATCTGCAGAAAATCTTTCTCAGTCAGGCTTTCCAGTTCCACCCGAATGGGCAGGCGCCCCTGCAACTCCGGGATGAGGTCGGATGGTTTACTGGTGTGAAAGGCGCCGGCGGCAATGAACAGAACGTGATCCGTCTTCACCGGACCGTGCTTGGTATGAATCGTCGAACCCTCCACGATGGGCAGGATGTCCCTCTGTACCCCTCCCCGGGAAACATCGGGGCCTCCCTGGGCCTCGCGGCCGGCAATCTTGTCAATCTCGTCCAGGAAAATGATGCCGTGTTCCTCGGCCCTCTTGATAGCCATCTGTACGACTTCATCCATGTCGATGAGTTTTTGGGCCTCCTGCTGGGTAAGGATGCGCCGGGCCTCGTCCACCGTCACCTTGCGCCGGTGCTTCTTCCGGGGCAGGAGGCCTCCCAGCACGTCCTGCAGGTTGACCCCCATTTCTTCCATGCCTGTGCCGGAGAAAACCTCCAGCATGGGCGGGCCGTTGTCCTCCACCTCGATCTCCAGGTGCTCCTTCTCCAGTTCACCGCGGGCCAGTTTCTCCCGCAACGTTTCCCGTTCGAACTGGATCCTCTGCACCCGCTGGGTGGTCTCACTCTCTTCATCGGCGGGTTTGGCTCCGCCGAAAAAGAACTCCAGCGGGTTTTTCGCCTCCTGCCTTTGCCCGGGTAGCGGGGCCAGGAGTTCGACGATGCGCTCTTGAGTCAGCACCGCGGCCCGTTCCTGCACCGTGGCGATCTTATCCTGACGCACCATGCGGATGGAGGTTTCGACCAGGTCCCGCACCATGGACTCCACGTCACGGCCGACGTATCCCACCTCGGTAAACTTCGTCGCCTCCACCTTGATAAACGGCGCCTTCACCAAACGGGCCAGGCGCCGGGCAATTTCGGTCTTGCCAACCCCGGTGGGTCCGATCATCAAAATATTCTTGGGCATGACCTCGTCGCGTAGCTCGGGGGCCAGCCGGGCCCGCCGGTAACGGTTGCGCAAGGCCACCGCCACGGCTTTCTTGGCCTGATCCTGCCCTACGATATATTTGTCCAATTCCGCCACTATTTGGCGGGGCGTTAGATCGTCCATGCCGGGAAAACTCCTTCTCTATCTACTCCAGCTCTTCGATGGAGATCTGGTTGTTAGTATATATGCAGATGTCGGAGGCAATTAAAAGTGCCTCCCTGACAATTTCCCGGGGGGGTAACTCGGTGTGGGCTACCAGCGCTCTGGCCGCCGCCAGGGCGTAGGGTCCGCCCGAGCCCACGGCGACCACCCCGTCGTCCGGCTCGATGACCTCGCCGCCGCCGGAGAGAACCAGGAGGCTTTCCCGGTCGGCCACCACCAACACCGCCTCCAGCCGCCGCAGGAACTTGTCCGTGCGCCACTCCTTGGCCAGTTCCACGGCGGACCGCATCAGGTTGCCCCGGTATTGCTCCAGCTTACCCTCGAACTTCTCGAACAGGGTAAAGGCGTCGGCTACCGAGCCGGCAAAGCCGGCCAGAACCCGGCCGCCGAAAAGCCGGCGCAGCTTCTTGGCCTGATGCTTCATGATAGTGCGTTCGCCAAAGGTAACCTGCCCGTCGCCCGCCAGGGCCACGTTCCCACCTTTTTTCACCGCCACGATGGTAGTTGCGTGAAACATAATGGTTCCTGGCGGAAAAGCCGCGTGCCCTTCAGGTGCGGCACGGGTGCCCCCGGACCAGGATTTCGCTCCTTTCGGCGTGGAATAGCCGCTCGACACGCGGTCAGACCGGAAATTATTTCCCTGCTTCAGTATACTGGAAAGCCATCATGGGCGTCAATATAGTTTCCCGGGGCCCCTCTCAGGCCCGTGGATGGGAGCGCCGGTAAACGTCCTTGAGACGCTGGGCCGTCACATGAGTATAAATCTGAGTGGTCTTGATACTGACATGGCCCAGAAGTTCCTGCACCGAACGCAGGTCGGCCCCACCCTCCAGAAGGTGGGTGGCAAAAGTATGCCTGAGCACATGGGGGCTGACCTTGCGGGTCAAGCCGGCCTTTTGAACCCAGTTGTCGATGACCTTACGTACGCCCCGGGCCGTCAGGCGCCCGCCCCGGGCGTTCAAAAAGACGGCACTGGTCTTTCGGGCGACCTCAAGATGCGGGCGGCCCCGGTCCAGGTAAAGCCGCAGGGCCTCCACAGCCGGATCGCCTAGGGGAGCCACCCTTTCCCGGCCACCCTTGCCTAGTACCCGCAACCGGCCCCGGGCCAGTTCCAGGTCCCCCACGTCGCACGCCACCAGCTCCGCCACCCGTATGCCGCTGGCATAGAGGGTTTCCAAAAGGGCCCGGTCCCGCAATACCAGGGCCTTGTTGCCCGTGGGCGCCATAACCAAAGGTTCCACTTCCTGCGGGTACAGGAAGGAAGGCAGCTTCTTTTCCGGGCGCGGGGCCCGGACAGCCAACACCGGGTTGGTCTGCACCATTCCTTCCCGGCCCAGGTACCGGTAAAAGGAGCGCCAAGCGGCCAGGCGCCGGGCCATGGTCCGGTGGGAAAGCCCGCGCTCCTTCATCCACCCCAGGTAACCCCGAAAGTCCTGAGCTGTCAGCAGGTCCGGGGAAACCTCCCTGCTTTCCCCGCCCACGGCGGCTTCCCGCCGCGTCAGGTAGGACAGGGCGTCCGAGAGGTCGTGCCGGTAACTCTCCACGGTATGGGCCGACGCCAGGCGCTCGGCCTGTAAATGAAGAATGAAGCTTTTGATGAAACCCTCCATCGCTGCCCACCCGTTTCCAAATAAAGTAACCAGGCGCCGGCAAAACCGGGCTGCTACTCCACCATATCGACTGAAAGCTGCGAAAGACTTATGCTACTTACGCTGCCAACCCGGGGATATCGACGAGTTGTCTTACGCCCCTGCCTGTCCAGCCGCCTCGCTCTTTTTCTTCCGCTCCTTACCCGTAGCCTTTTTCCGTCCCGGACACTCTGCGTTGATACAGGCCAGATAGCTGCGGTTGCCCCGCTTCTTTTGCACCAGGACCCCGCCGCAGGCGCTGCAGTTCTGGGAGGTCGGCATGTCCCAGGTCACGAAATCGCACTCGGGGTAGCTCGCGCAGCCGTAAAACTTCCTCCCCTTGCGCGTACGCCTGATCAGGAGGGGAGCCCCGCACTTAGGACAGGGCACGCCGGCCGGTACGGTAAGGGCCTTGGTGAAACGGCATTCCGGAAAGCCGGGGCAGGCCAAAAACCGGCCGTAGCGGCCAATCTTGTAGACCAGGCGCCGCCCGCACAACTCGCAGGTTTCGTCGCTTTCCTCGTCGGCGATTTTGACCTGCCCGATCTCCGCCTCAGCCTTCTCCAGGGTCTCTTGGAACGGCCCGTAAAACTGGTCCAGCACCTTAACCCAGTCGTGCTGACCCTCCTCGATCTCGTCCAGCCTTTCTTCCATCTGGGCGGTGAACTCTGAATCGACGATGGAAGGGAAATGCTGCTTGAGAAGATCGATCACCAACATGCCCAGTTCCGTAGGCAGAAGGTGCTTTTTTTCCCTCAACACATAACCGCGTTTGAGGATGGTATCCAGGGTCGGCGCGTACGTACTGGGGCGGCCGATGCCCTTTTCCTCCAAAATCTTGATCAGGGTGGCTTCCGAATAACGGGGCGGCGGCTGGGTAAAATGCTGCTCCGGCTCCAGGGCCTTGAGGTCCAGAAGGTCGCCCTCGCTCAAGACAGGCAGGCGGCCGCTGTCCTCCTCTTTATCGCCGTCATCCCGGCCCTCGGTGTAGATTTGGGTAAAACCGGGAAACTTGACCACCTGGCCGGAGGCCCGGAAGGTATAGTCACCGGCACCGATATCCGCCGCGGTGACGTCGACCACTGCCGGGCTCATCTGGCTGGCCAGAAAACGCAGCCAGATCAAGCGGTACAGCTTGTACTGGTCGGCCGACAAGAACTGTTTGATGGAATCAGGGTCCCGCCGCACGGAGGTGGGGCGGATAGCCTCATGCGCATCCTGGATCTTGCCCTTGGCCTTAACCTGGCGCACTTTGTCCGGCGCGAAAGCAGCTCCGAAGGTTTCCAGGATGAATTCCCGGGCCTCGGCCTGCGCGCTTTCGGCCACCCGGGTGGAGTCGGTGCGGATGTAGGTTACCAGTCCCAGAGTTCCCTCGGTCCCCACATCGAGCCCCTCGTACAGTTGCTGGGCCACCAGCATGGTGCGCCGGGAGGTGAAGTTCAATTTCCGGTTGGCTTCCTGTTGCAGGCTGCTGGTAGTGAAAGGGGCAGACGGCCAGCGCACCGATTCCCGCGTGGTTACCTTGGCCACCCGGTACTGCACCCCGGACAAGTCGGTCAGAACCTGCTTGACCCGCCCCTCCTCGGGCAGGTGAATGGTCTTGTTGCGGTAACGCCGCAGGAGGGCCGCGAAGACGGGCTGGCCGGTCTTTTTCAACCGAGCCGTCAGATCCCAGTATTCCTCGGTGACAAACTTCCTGATTTCCTCCTCGCGGTCGCAGATGAGCCGCAGAGCCACGGACTGTACCCGGCCGGCGGAAAGACCCTTCCTAACTTTGCGCCACAGAAGCGGGCTCAAATTATAGCCCACCAGGCGGTCCAGGATACGACGGGCCTGCTGGGCATTTACCAGGTTTAGATCGATCGGGCGCGGATTGGCAATGGCTTTTTGCACTGCCGGGCGCGTAATTTCGTTGAAGGCCACCCGCAACTCACGGTCGTGCAAGTCCAGGAGTTCTTTCAAATGCCAGGCGATGGCTTCTCCTTCCCGGTCCGGGTCGGAGGCCAGCAGAACATGATCGGCCTTTTTTACCGCACTGCGCAATTCTTTAATGACATCGCCCTTGCCCCTGATTGTTATGTATTTGGGAGCGAAGTCATGCTGAACATCTACACCGAACTGGCTCTTGGGCAAATCCCGCACATGACCCATGGAAGCCAGAACGGTATATTTCCGGTCAAGCATCTTGGTTAGGCTTTTGGCCTTGGCCGGCGATTCCACAATCACCAGCGTCTTTGTCAACTAGTCCACCTCATTCTCGCACGTGTCTGAGGATATATTCTATCCCCGGCATTTCCTTGTTAATCGCCTGGTGAAAACCTTATTCGGGGAGCCCCCACCTTCTTCCTGCCGACCGGAGGAACTTTCCGCAACAACTCCCCCGCTTGGGACTGTTGCGCGCCGGAAACACGGATGACAGATTAGGCGAAAAACAACTCCTTCTAGCGGTCCAGCAAGACACATAAAATTTTCAGTGGACGGTGATAGGCATGCGCCGGGCAATCCCCTTTTCCGTTATCCTCCTGGCAACGCTGGCCGTATTCCTAGGCTGGCAACCGAAGGCTGGACCCCCAGCCCAAACTATTGCCCCGGGCGTGATGCTGGATCATTTGGAAGTGGGCCGTCTTGCCGCGCCTACGGCCGCGGAATTGATTTCCTGGCTCGTCCCTTTGTGGGACCACCCGCCGCTCAACGCCACCATCGACCACACCACCGGGGCGGTGCGGCCGGGCCAACCGGGCTGGCGCCTGGACGTGTCCAAAACCCTGGCCGTCCTCCTGAGCGCCGGTCCGGGCCAAGAAGTGCCCCCGGTACTACAAACCGTAGAGCCCCGCTGGCCGGCTGAGGCCCTGCAAAACCTGTCCACGCCCCTGGCCTCCTTCCAAACCACCATCACCGGCGACGCCAACCGCGTCTACAATGTGGAGTTGGCTACCTCACTCCTGAACAACACCCTGGTACTGCCGAGCCAGGTTTTCTCCTTCAACGCCGTGGCGGGACCGTATGAAACCAGCCGCGGCTACCGCGAAGCACCAGTTATCGTAGATAACCGCTACGAGATGGGCGCGGGCGGCGGCGTCTGCCAGCTTTCCTCCACCCTCTACCAGGCGGTACAGGCCCTGGGCCTAACAGTGGTTGAAAGACACGGTCACACCCTGCCCGTCACCTACATTAAAACGGGCCAGGATGCCACCGTGGCCGGCAGCCTGGATTTCCGCTTCCGCAACGACCTGATAACCCCACTGGTGATCAAAGCCTCCCGGCAAGGAGACATTCTGGCGGTGGTCCTCCTGGGACGCAAGGACGAGGCCAAGTCGGTCCCGTCTCTTGCTTCCCCGGCCCCGGCTACCCCGTAAAACCGTCTTCGCCCCCGCGGTAAAAACACCTCTCCCCGGCAGGATTTCCTACCGAAGAAGCGAAATACAGTTTCCGTAGAACAAATTCTCCGAATCTGCCGTCCTGGAGCCGACCGGGTATGGCGGCTGATCGCCGGGTGCAAGGGGAAACGCTTGCGCCTCCTGCTTTGGAAAGGAGAAACGGGGCGGGACGTTTGTCTTCGCCCTTTGTTTTTAGGAGTTGATTCCTTGCCGAGATCTAACCCGGGTTACCGGGGTCAGGGTGGGTCCTGGCTCCTGACCGTCCTCTGGCTGCCCGGCATCGCCCTTCTCGTTTTCGTTCTCCTCCCACTGCTCCGCATGACGCTGGCCCAGACGCCGGCTGGCCTGGCCGCCGTGGCCGCCATGGCCGACGTGCGTTCAGCTATAGGTCTGAGCCTCTATACCGCGCTGGTCACTACCGTTATCGCCGCCATTCTGGGCATACCCACCGCCTACCTCCTCTCCCGGCCCGTCTTCCCGGGCAAACAAATCCTGGAGGCGGTGGTTGACCTTCCGCTGGCCGTGCCCCACACCGTGGCCGGCATAGCCCTGCTGTTCGTGTTCGGCCGGGAAGGTATCGTGGGTTTTTTCGCCGGCAAATATCTAGGCCTCTCCTTCTGGGGCACAGCGGCCGGCATCGTCACCGGCATGCTCTTCGTCAGTCTCCCCTACATGGTGAATTCGGCCCGGGCTGGCTTCGAGGCCATCGATCCCCGTCTGGCCAAGGCTGCCCGCACGCTGGGAGCCACCCCGGCCATGGTCTTCACCCGGGTGCTGTGGCCGCTGGCCCTGCGCAATGTTTTCACCGGCATGGTCCTGACCTACGCCCGCAGCATCAGCGAATTCGGGGCCGTGGTCCTGCTGGCCTACTATCCGATGACCGCCCCGGTCAAGATTTACGAACTATACCTGGAGTCGGGGCTGCAGCAGGCTTCGGCCGCCGCGGTGCTCCTTTTGGCGGTAGCCCTTTTCTCCTTCATCCTGCTGCGCTACCTCATCGGCAAAAAGCGTTGGAGTTGAAGCCTGTGTCCTATCTAGCCATTGACCGCTTACAAGTACAACTGAAAGGTTTCTCCCTCGACGTTTCGCTGAGCCTCGACCGGCATGAAGTGCTGGCCGTCTTAGGTCCCAGCGGCGCAGGCAAGTCGGTCTTCCTGGAAGCGCTGACCGGCTTCCATGCCCTGGAAGGCGGCACGATCACCCTGGACGGTCAGCGTCTGGATACCCTGGCGCCGGAACAAAGGGGTCTAGGTTTCGTTTTTCAGGATTACGCCCTTTTCCCCCACCTGACGGTCCGCGAAAACATTCTGTTCTCGCCCCGCCTGCGCAAATACGGCCGCGAATTGCCGCGCCAGGCCCGGGAAATCATGGCCCTGCTGAAGATTGAGCGTCTGGCCGGGCGCCGGACCCAGCAGCTCTCCGGCGGCGAAAAACAGCGGGTGGCCCTGGCCAGGGCACTGGTCTCCGAACCGGCCCTGCTGCTGATGGACGAGCCCATGTCCGCCCTGGACACGGTCATCCGGGAGCAACTGCGGGATGAACTGCGCGAGCTCCTGTTGCGTCTGGGCACTACCGCCATCTATGTGACCCACGACCGGAACGAGGCCGCCTGCCTCGGCCACCGGGTTGCCGTGTTGTTCAGTGGCCGGCTGGAGCAGGTGGATACCCCGTCCCGGCTGTTCTATGCCCCGGCCTCCGTGCGGGTGGCCCATTTCGTCGGCATGACCAACACCTTTCCCGCCGTGGTGGAAAACGTCGCGAACGGCCGGGTGTACCTGAAGGCCGGCGAACTGAGACTGGCGGCCGGCGCCCCGGCTGCACCTGGCGCGGCCGTAACCGCCGGCATCAGGCCGGAGGAGGTCCTTTTGGCCCCGCCGGACCAGGCGGGGGTAGAAAATTCTTTTACCGGCCGGGTCACCGGCGTCACCCCACAAGGTCAGTTTGTCAGGGTGACCCTGGATTGCGGCGTTTCTCTCACCAGTCTGCTCAGTTGGCGGGATTTCCAACTCCGGCAGCCTTCTCCCGGCCAAACCTACACGGTAACGGTGGAACCCCGGTCCGTTCACCTTATGCCGCCCGGGGAGCTCTGAACCGAAACCCGTACTTTACTGCCTTTATTTGGCGAAGGAAATTAAATCCCCGCCGAGAAATAATAAGGGAAAGATAATCTGGCGCGCGCGCCAGGAAGAAGGGGGATCTGAGGAGATTGGCAGCGAAGGAAACCGTCTGGCTGGCGCTGGAGAAAGTGATGGACCCGGAACTGGGCAAGGACCTGGTCAGTCTAGGTATGGTCAAGGATGTAAAAGTGGAAGGGGAGTCGGCCCTGATCGAGGTGGCCCTGACCACACCGGCTTGCCCCTTACGCTCTAAGATCAACGAGGACATCGAACGGGAGGTGCTGGCCGCCGAACCCGGTCTCAAGAAGGTAGAGGTCACGTTCCGCGGTATGAATAATCAGGAAAAAGAAACCCTGGCCCAACAGACCGGACGCCAGGGATGGACCAACCCCTTTGCCTGTAGCCAAACCAAGGTTATTGCCGTGGGCAGTGGCAAGGGCGGCGTGGGCAAATCCACTGTCACCGTCAACCTGGCTTTCGCCCTGAGCGGACTAGGCTACCGGGTCGGCATCCTGGACGCGGACGTCTACGGGTTCAGCATCCCCGGGCTTATGGGCCTCATCGGCCAGCGTCCCGTGGTCAAGGACAAGTCCGTCCTGCCGCTGGAGCGCGAAGGAGTCAAAATGATCTCCATCGGCAGTTTCATCGAGGGGAACCAGCCGGTTGCCTGGCGCGGTCCCATGCTGTCCGGCATGCTGGAGCAGTTCCTGCGGGACGTCCGGTGGGGCAACCTGGACTATCTCCTCATCGACATGCCCCCCGGCACAGGCGACATGGCCCTGACCCTCATGCAGCGTCTCCCGGAAGCTTTCATGGTCATCGTCACCACTCCGCAGCCGACCGCCCTGAATGTAGCGGTCCGTTTGGGCCTCCTGGCCAGGGAAAGCCGCCTGAGGACCGTGGGGGTCATCGACAACATGGCCTATTTCATCTGTGAGAAGTGCAGCGAGCGTCACTACCTCTTCGGCCACGGCGAACAGCCCGTGGCGGAGACGGCCGCCGAACTGGGGGTGCCGGTCCTCGGCCACATTCCTTTCGAAACCGAGATCAGACACGGCAGCGACATGGGACAACCCCCCGCCCTGATCCACTCGCCCAAGGCGGAGGTTTACACCGAAATAGCCCGCCGCCTAGTCGAAGTGACCGGACAGGGCACGGAGAAACATCTCTCCCACTAGAACCACTTCAGGAGTTTCCGCTCGACCTGGTCAGCCGCACATCATCCGGTTGGCCAGGTCTTCCGTTTTCCGGTAAGGGAAATTGGTATGGCGGAACGGTCAAAATCGCTGGTAATAGCCGCAAACCGCGCAGCAGACTCGCTTTCCCAATTCCCTACGGGCCCAGTAGCGCGACATTCCATGGCCCGGGCCCTTGCGGGTGTAACCCTTGCCGGAGACCTTGGATGAAAACTGTTACCTTTTGCCCCGATTGGCGAATATCCTCGAATTCGCGAGAAAATAAGGGTCAAAGGGATTGACGAGACCTTCCATGTCTTTCTTCCTCTCCAAAGGTTACAAAAGCAACAAAGAATCTGTTGCTTTTGTTGACTTTGTATCATTCTCGCCCGGGATGGTCAATCCCTGAATTCCGGGGATATTTTTCCATTTACAGCCGAGCAGACTAAGCGTCACTTCGGCGCCTTGCCGGTAATTTTTTGTGCCCGCCGGCCTGATCAGTCGATCAAACGTCACCTGGACGGACAGGCCTTCCAGTCCATCGTTCACCTACGGCAGGGCCTGCCCCCCCCGCCTTGTAGACCCTGTTCCAGAATGTGATCGGCAGCACATAAGTGACAAGTATCTTATTTACAACTATTAACAGTCTTTTCCACAAAATCCACCGGCATTGAGCTCTTCTTACATATTTCTTCAATAGTAAGTCCCATTTTATAAAGACGTGCGACAACAGATTCCATGGTTTCCCCAATTTCGATCATATGAAAATCTAAATCATAGAAACGCATTACCCTTTGCCCCCAAGGTTGTTCAAGTATTTCGTGAATAAATGTGACCTTTTCATTTTTGAGTTTTAAAAAGGCTTCCTCTAGTCTATCCGTTTCAAAGTATAACTCAAAGTTATTTGATTGTTTTGTGACCTCGATTCCCAATAGCCTTTTAAGATGACTTTCCAAATGGATAGTAAAATCACCTTCAAAGACAATATCTTCACCAAAATCATATTTAACCTTTTGACCGAGAATATTTTCGTAAAAATTTCTCGACTGTTTAATGTCTTCTACTACAATTAATGAGCAGACAAATTTCATAATACCCACCCTCCTATCACTTACAGGAAAACCTGATCAAGCAAATTTAACCCGGAATTCCAGATACCCGTTATTTGCAAAATCCCATGATTCTTCTGATGTGATCAGCATTTCCTTTTGATGTTAATAACTCAAGCAACTTTAGGGCAACATCAATTGCAATAGACGGATTCCAGGAGGTTATTATGTTATCGTCAATTACAACTGCTCGTTTAAAACATTAACTCCAAATCCCTTTAGTTGATCCTGCCTGATGCCATTATTCATATTGTAGGTGGTGCCATTCTTCCCCGTGAGTATTCCACTCTTAGCGACGGGCAACGCTCCCACGCAAACGGATGCGACTATTTTATTACAACTATGGAAGACCCTGATTAACTCAAGAAATCTTTCGTTATATGCGTCTTCATAAAAACCATATTCTTCAAACCCACCGGGAATTACTAATGCATCGTATTCACTGACAACAACTTCGTCAGCCGTGAAGTCTGTTGTAACTTTTAGGCCAAATGAACTCTCTATCTCTGTTCTAAGTCCGCAAGTAACTAACTTTGTAGTACCATCCCCATCAATAAGATTCCAGCCGATTACATCCGTAAAAACACTGGCCTCATAAACTTCAAAACCCTTTGCAAGTAATAATACTACTTTTTTCATGGCCATGGCACTCCCTATCCTAGCTTAAAGTTCCCTAAAATACACTATCCACCAGCCTCATACTTAAGCATTTCCAGGAGATCTTGGCGCTTATGGCGAAGCAGTTACCCTTCATGTTGGCAAGCAAACCAGCTTTAACAAAACAAAAGGGTTACAACAACAATTTCAAGGTATTCCCAAGCTAAATTAAACGAGTACATTACTTTTCGAAATCTTTGTATAGTAAGCTTGATTGGATACCTGTGTTATTGTGATACTTCCCGGAATACGGTTCTTCATATGCCCCTTCAATAGTATGATAATAGATTTGACACAATTCAACATTTGCATATATTCTAATTGGGTTTACACAATACATTGCCAATGTCCAAAAACCCTTAAAACCTACATCACCAAATCCTGCCGTCACATGCACAAACAGACCTAGTCTACCTACCGAAGATCTCCCTTCGATCATTGGTACGTAATTATGCGTTTCGGTATATTCTGAAGTTCTACCCAAGTACAATCTATGTGGCCGCAAAGTATAACCTTCTTCTGGGATGATTAATGATCTTACCTTGGCAGGTACTTTCATATCTAACTCATCTTCTTCATAAACTAAAAGCTCCTTGTGCAACCTTAAATTATAGCTGTTAGGATTCAATTGTTCCTTGAAAAAGGGCTTAATGATGATATCTTTACCAAGCTTCTTTTCAATTTCGTTCCCAGATAGGATCAAAGCAATTCTCCTTCACTGTAAATATTGCGCAGTAACAACGGGTACATTTTCGACAGCCACCCTAAACTTTCCTCCTTTTCCATGGGGGGAATCACCAGGCACCTAAAGATCGACAAGCCTCCCCAAAGAGTCTTTACGACGGCGGTGAGCCTGAATGGAAAAGATTTGCACCGAGTCTTTACAAGCATGCTAACTTGAAGTACAATATTAGCGTAATTGTAAAGAAGGCGGGTAATCGGATTGGACTACTCTACAAAACTTGAAAAATTAATACAACAAAATAGCGGCGTTATTTCCACAAAAGATGTGACTGAAGCAGGTATCCCGAGAACTTATCTTTCTGAATTTGTAAAACGAAGGATTTTGGAACGGTTGGAACGTGGTGTTTACATTACAAAAGATTGCCATGATGACGAAATGTATCGCCTGCAGATTAAATATGAACAAGCCATTTTTTCTCACGATACAGCATTGTTTTTGCATGATTTAACGGATAGGGACCCTATTCAGCATTCGGTGACCGTGAAAACCGGATACAACACGAAAAATATAAAGGCTAGTGGAGTAAAAGTTTATACTATCAAAAAAGAGTTATATGATTTAGGGCTTATCTCGACAGAGACCCCGTTTAACCGTGCAGTCAAAACTTATGACATGGAGCGCACCATTTGCGATATTGTGAGAAGCCGCAGTCAAATGGATATTGTAGTTTTAACAGATGCGCTAAGGCGGTACACAAAACGTAAGGATAAAAATCTTCCTCAGCTTATGCGTTATGCAGACAAACTCAGAATAACAAATGTATTACGAAAATACCTGGAGGTGCTGTTATGAAATCCTCGACTCAGTTAAAAGCACTAATTCGCAACATGGCGAAAGAGAAAAGAATCAATGCTCAAATTTTGATCCGCAACTATATGCTAGAAAGACTTTTAGAGCGCATCTCATTATCAAAGTATCGGTTCAACTTTATATTAAAAGGCGGAATGCTTGTAGCAGCTATGGTTGGCCTTGATGCCCGTGCTACTATTGACATGGATGCGACTATAAAAGGATATCCTCTTTCAGAAGAAACCATCAGGAGAGTTTTTGAAAATATCATTGCTATACCGATAGATGATGGTACACAGATAATAATCAAGCATATTGATCCTATTCGTGACGAAGCAGATTATAATGGCTTAAGAATATCCCTTGAATCAATATTCGATGGAATCCGCACACCGTTAAAGATTGACATAACGGCAGGCGACAAAATTACGCCGAGAGAAATCTCATATCAGTTCAAATTGATGTTCCAAGATCGCCAAATTGATATTTGTGCTTATAATCTTGAAACAGTTCTTGCTGAAAAAATCGAAACTGCTATATCTCGTGGTGTTACTAATACTCGAATGAGAGACTTCTACGACATGTTTATACTCCTAAAGATGCATGGTAGCAGCCTTGATAAAGAACTGCTTTCCAAGGCTCTTGTATCAACCGCAGAAAATCGTGGTACATCTGATAGTTTAACAGAGGGCCAAACTATCATTAATGAAATTTCAAAAGATGTTTCCATGCAAAGCTTATGGGAAAGCTATCGCGAGAAGTACAGCTACGCAGAAGATATTAGCTGGGGAGAAGTGAAAGCAGCCGTTTATCAACTTTGGACATATGTATCTCGATAAATTATAGGGAGGCTGATATGAGCAAGCTACGATAGGTGCCCCTGATGAAGGAGCTGAAGCCCCTTTTTTACTTTTTTGATCATGAAGAAGAATAGGCCTAGCAAACAAATTATTTATTCATGATTTCGCTGCAAAAAGTACGATTTGCCTGAAGGACCACCCAAGTATAGTGGCGCGCATGCACCTGAGTCCCTATATGGGGTATCCGCCGCGTGAGCGAAAGGGTTTTCGC
>DATKUX010000018.1:0-13351 GCA_035530395.1 Spirochaetia bacterium | reverse complement strand
GTGGCCGGGCCATATCCCGAAAGGGGTGTGTGCCGCAGAAATGCGGAAACCTTTGGGGGGCACCTAATCACGGACTCCCCGGCTCTCAGAAGCGGAATCGCTGAGATGCCCGTCACTTCTAGTGGCGGGAGGAGGTCACTGTCGCAGGGAAACTGCGGCGGACGGTCGGTAAACTGCACCGGTTCCTTGCTTTCGAGCATGCGTCTTTGGTTCTTTTCTTCGCTCCTCTCCTTTTTCTTCTGCCATTTCTCATAACTGGTCTTCCACGCGCAGGCGTGGCCGTAGGCTTCGGAAATGCCGGCACGCCTAAAACCTGACGGAAAATTGGGAAACTCGTTGTCGAAAGGGTATATGGGATTGAGGTTGTATGCCGTTCTGTGGGTAAGGGCTTCGGCTGCCTGAAGCCACCCGCCCACGCCGGTCAGTTCCTGGTGATCGTGGAATACTTGCAGGTAGAAAGACATAACCCGTCGGTACACATCAACGGTGCATCCCATGGAGAGCCCAATATCTGCGGGCATCAGAACGTCATGAATGCGGGTCTTTGTAAATGCAGGTGCGGCATGATTATCGGTCATCCTTTTGGCTTTCGATGTACTTCTTAACGGTTTCCTCCGAGATATGTCCCACCGTCCCACCGTCCCAACGTAGTACGAAGGATTCCAGAGGTGTCCACCCCTTTGAGCGCTTTGATCATCCTGGCAATCAGATGGTTGGGTGTGGCCGTGACAAACAAATGCACATGGTCCGGTATGACTTCCATCTGCCCGATTGTAAACTCGTTTTCCTGTGCTATTTGGATCAACAGCTCTTTAACATCGTCCGATATTTGACCAACCAAAATCTGCTTCCTATGTTTGGTACACCAAACAAAATGGTATCCACTTTGAAATACGCTGTTGCGGTTGCGACGAACGTCTATAGCCGTCTCCAAACTTCCCAGGATTGTCTATATTATAACATATACACCAGAATTAAGCAAGGATAATTTTTCCGTCTCCCGATGTACTAAACCCTTACCGTGGCTAACCGGAGCAGCGAAATCTGTCCCCCCCAACTCCGCACCTTACTCCCGACTGAAGTCGGAAGAATGCGGCGCGGTCATCTTCAACTCTTTCAATTCTGGCAGGACCGGACGGCCTCCCGGGCGGCTAATGCGACGTGCCGGGCGGTCCACAGGGCCTTTTCCTTTTCCTTCAGTTCGGCCTCGGAAACGCTGCGCAGGGTTTTCATATAAGCACCTCCTTCCCTGGTGGGGATTGCCAAACTGACCTTGAAAATTTAGGTTAGACAATTATTTATGAAGTCCTTTCCCGTAATAGAATTTTTATATAGCTGCCGTTGTTTCCCGGGGCGCACGGCCGTGCTAGGGGGCGCGAGACTGAGAAACAGGTCGCCTCCTCGCCGCGAGCGGTGTTTTTGGTCCGCTGGCTGGTTAAAATAGGGGTGAAGGTGAGTTGCCCGAAACGGTGCGCGGCCCGATAATATAGTTAAAGTCAGTCAAAGTCAGAGTGCTTGCGCCGGTGGTGTATATGGCCAATATTTCCGATTTTATCGAACGTTACCTGAGGGACCTGCTGGCCGGGAGCGACAGCGGCGTCATTGAGATCGGGCGCAACGACTTGGCCCTTAAGTTCAAGTGTGTGCCCTCGCAGATTAATTACGTCCTGACGACCCGTTTTACTATCGGCCGGGGGTTTTGCGTGGAATCCAAGAAAGGCGGCGGCGGGTACATCCGCATTATCCGCCTGACCGTACACGGACCCAAGGACCTTTTGGACACGGTCTGCCGGGAAATCGGCCAGGAGACCTCGGAGCAGGAGGCGGCGGACATCCTGCAGCGCCTGGCGGAAGCCGGCGTCCTGCTGGAGCGCGAGGCCGGTTTGATGAAGTCGGTCCTCGGAGCCGGGTCGCTGCATCTGCCGCCGGGTGACCGGGGCCGGTTCAGGGCGGACCTGATGAGGGCCATGCTGGGGGCCGTTTTCAGAAAGGACGGGAGGTAGGGTTATGTTGTGTGAACGCTGCCAGCAGAGAGCGGCTACGGTACACATCACCGAAATAATGAACAATCAGACGAAGAAACTT
The DNA here is from genome assembly GCA_035530395.1 of Spirochaetia bacterium. GTDB lineage: Bacteria > Bacillota > Desulfotomaculia > Desulfotomaculales > JAJYZD01 > JAJYZD01. The sequence continues at coordinate 11,266 of DATKUX010000018.1, read as the reverse complement.
CACCTTTGCGAGCAATGCGCGCGTGATTTGCAGGCCCAGAGCTTCGGGTTCCTGCCCCAGTTCGAAATTCACAGTTTCCTGGCCGGTCTTTTGGATATGGGACAAGGGACGGCCAAGAGCGAGGAACAGGGAGAACAGATCAGTTGTCCCCACTGCGGCCTCACCGACAGCCAGTTTGCCCAAAGCGGGCTCTTGGGTTGCGGCCACTGTTACAGCACTTTCAAGGAAAGGATGCAACCGCTCGTTGGACGAATTCACGGCCATGAGCGGCACACCGGCAAGGTTCCGGAACGAACCGGCGGCTACGCCAGGCTGATCCAGCAGGTAGAGAGGCTTAAGGAAGAATTGAAACAAGTGGTGGCCAGGGAAGAGTTTGAACTGGCGGCGGACTTGCGGGACCGGATCAAGGAACTGGAAAAGGGAATCGGGCAGGAGAGGTAAGAGATGTCGGTCCACGATATTATAGACAACTTGCAGGGGGGCTGGATCGGGGGCGAGGGGCCGGAAAACGACGTGGTGGTTTCCAGCCGGATCCGGGTAGCCCGCAACTTGGTGGGGATGTCGTTCCCGCACCTTTTGAACAAAGAAGGCGCCGACCGGGTCATCGACTCGGTTCGGGAAGCCGTGACGGACGAAAGGTTTCTTGGCCGCGCGGGCAAGATAGACCTGGTGTCGATGAGCAACATGTCTCCGGTGGAGAGGCAGATCCTGGTGGAAAAGCACCTGATCAGCCCGGACCTGCTCAATAACTTTGAGAGCAAGGCCGTTGCCATCGGCGACGATGAGAAGATCAGCATCATGATCAACGAGGAGGATCACCTCCGGATCCAGGTCCTCCTGCCGGGCCTGCAGCTGAATGAGGCCTGGCAACTGGTCAACGGTGTGGACGATGCCCTGGAGGCCAACTTGGACTACTGTTTCTCGGAACAGTTGGGCTATCTTACGGCCTGTCCGACCAACGTGGGGACCGGCCTGCGGGCCTCCGTGATGCTCCATCTGCCCGGTCTGGTCATGGTCAACCAGGTGCGGGGTCTCCTGGCCACCGTCACCAAGCTGGGTTTGGCTGTGCGCGGTCTGTACGGCGAGGGTACGGAGGCCCTGGGGAACCTCTTCCAGGTTTCCAACCAGGTCACGCTGGGTCGGACCGAAGAAGAGGTCATCAATAACCTTTTACTGATCACCCGGCAACTGCTGGAGCACGAGCGGCTCTCACGGGAGGGAATTTACCGGGAGAGGCGCGAGATAGTTGAAGATAAGGTGTTCCGGGCCTACGGCATTCTGAAGCACGCCCGTATCCTGAGCGCTGGGGAAGCCATGCGGCTTTTTTCCGACCTGCGGCTGGGCGTGGAGATGAACCTGCTGGCCGGTATTCCGCCGCAGCTAATAAACGAATTGATGATAGCCAGCCGCCCGGCCTACTTGTTTCGGACGGCGGACGGTAAGATGAACAATTACGAAATTGACGTCTGCCGGGCGGAGTTGATCAGGAACAGGATTCAGGTTTAACGAGGAGGATTGGCCGATGTTTGGCAGATTTACCGAGCGGGCGCACAAGGTGCTTCTGCATTCCCAGGAAGAAGCTAGGAAGCAGAACTATCCGTACGTTGGCACCGAGCACTTGCTGCTGGGCCTGATCGGGGTGGGCGAGGGTGTATCGAACCGGGTTCTGGCGGAACTGGGTATTACCGTGGATAAAGTGCGCGGGGCGGTCCGGCAAATGGTGGAGCCGGGGCAGGGCGTGCCGAACCAGGCGGAGATAGGGTTCACACCGAGGGCCAAGCGGGTTCTGGAACTGGCCGTGGATGAGGCCCGCCGTATGGGGCAGAATTACGTGGACACCGAGCACCTGCTCCTGGGACTCATCCGTGAGGGCGAGGGCGTGGCGGCCCATGTGCTGGGCGCTCTAGGTGCCGATTTGAACCGGGTACGCGGCATGGTCATCCAACTGATCGGTGAAACCGGCAAGACCGCCGCGACTGGCGGATCGTCAGGACAGGGGGCCGCCAAGACGGCCACCCTGGATCAATTCGGCCGCGACCTGACGGCGCTGGCCCGGGAAGACAAGCTCGACCCGGTGGTGGGCCGGGAGCAGGAAATCGAACGGGTTATCCAGGTGTTATCCCGCCGGACCAAGAACAACCCGGTGCTCATCGGCGAGCCGGGTGTCGGCAAGACGGCCATTGCCGAGGGTCTGGCCCAAAGAATAACGGCCGGTGACGTACCCGAGACGCTGCTTGGCAAGCGCGTGGTGACCCTGGACCTGGCCTCCCTGGTGGCCGGCACCAAGTACCGGGGTGAATTCGAGGAACGCCTTAAAAAGGTCCTTGACGAACTAAGGACGGCCGGCGATATCATTATGTTCATAGACGAACTGCATACCCTGGTTGGGGCAGGTGCAGCGGAAGGCGCCATCGACGCGGCCAATATCTTGAAACCCGCCCTGGCCCGGGGGGAGTTGCAGTGTATCGGTGCTACCACGCTTGACGAATACCGCAAGTACGTGGAAAAGGATGCCGCCCTGGAAAGGCGCTTCCAGCCGATCACGGTTTCGGAGCCCACAGTGGAGGAGACGGTCAAGATACTGGACGGGCTGCGGGACAAATACGAGGCACATCACCGGGTCCGCATCACCGACGAAGCGTGTGCTGCGGCCGCCAGGTTGTCGGACCGCTATATTGCGGACCGCTTCCTGCCGGACAAGGCCATTGATCTGATCGACGAGGCTTCCTCGCGGGTTCGCTTGCGGGCTTTTACCGCTCCGCCATCCCTAAAGGAAATGACCGATCGTTTGGAGGAGGTCCGTAAAGAGAAGGAAGCGGCGGTGAGCAGCCAGGAGTTCGAGAAGGCGGCGGAATTAAGGGACCAGGAACAAAAGATCAAGGCCGACCTCGAGACCGAAAGGGAGACCTGGAAGCAGCGCAAGAGCGGCACCGAACTGGTGGTAGACGAGGAAGACGTGGCCCAAATCGTGGCCAGTTGGACCGGTGTGCCGGTTAGGCGGCTGGCGGAAGAGGAATCGGAACGCCTTCTGAAAATGGAAGAGATCCTGCACCGGCGGGTAGTCGGCCAGGAGGAGGCGGTGACAGCCGTATCACGGGCGGTGCGGCGGGCCAGGACCGGCTTGAAGGATCCCAAGCGACCGGTCGGTTCGTTCATCTTTCTCGGACCGACCGGGGTAGGCAAAACGGAACTGGCCAGGGCCTTGGCCGAAGCTCTTTTTGATGACGAAGATGCCATGATCCGGATCGACATGTCCGAATACATGGAGAAGTTCGCCGTATCCCGGTTGGTGGGAGCGCCACCCGGCTATGTGGGCTACGAGGAGGGGGGCCAGCTGACCGAAGCCGTACGCCGGCGTCCTTATTCGGTTGTACTGCTGGACGAGATTGAGAAAGCCCATCCCGATGTCTTCAACATCCTTCTGCAGGTGCTGGAAGATGGCCGTCTGACAGACGGTAAGGGACGCCGCGTCGACTTCCGCAACACCGTGCTGATTATGACATCCAATGTCGGCGTGCAGTTCCTGAAACGGGACGGCCGCCTGGGCTTCGCAACCGGGGATACAGGGGATACCGGTTACGAACGGATGAAGGAGAGGGTGACCGAGGAACTCAAGCGCACTTTCCGGCCGGAATTCTTAAACCGCATCGACGAAGTGATCGTGTTCCACGCCTTGACGGCCGACCACATCAGGGAAATCGTGGAATTAATGCTAAACGATGTTTGGCACCGGCTGGCCGAGCAGGACGTGACGGTGGAAGTGGGCGAGGGGGTAGCCGGGTATCTGGCGAAGCAGGGCTTTGACGAGACCTTCGGGGCCAGGCCCCTGCGCCGGGCTATCGTGCGCCTGGTGGAAGACCATCTTTCGGAAGAGATGCTACGCGGCGCTTTTCGCCGCGGTGACCGGCTCCGTATGATCATGGAGGGAGACCGGCTGCGGGCGGAAAAGTTGGCGTAGAGAGGGGAAGGGGGAAATCCCCCCTTCTTTCTTTGAGGGCCGGGCCATAATAGGTGGGTGTCCTAACGGGGGAAAGTCAGAAAATAGGGGAGCTTGATTTTTTACGTAAGGCTATGCCATAATATACTTTGAACTAACTTTGTATACTGGGGTTTCATTTCCCCGATGCAGATGCGTGTAGTATACGCGGCAATAACCGAATTGGTGTTCTGGTCCGGGAAATAAGAGGAGTTTCGTTTGAAGGCAAAGACCGTTTTTTACTGCCGGGAATGCGGCGCGTCCGCGCCGCGCTGGCTGGGCCGGTGTCCGGCCTGCGGCCTCTGGAACACCCTGGAGGAGGCCGTGCCTAGTTCTTCCACCGGATACCCGCCCAAGGCGGGTGCTGCGGAGGCGGTTGCCAAACCGGTGCCCTTGACTGAAGCCGCCTCAGGGGACGAGTTGCGTTTGGCCACCGGCATCGGCGAGTTCGACCGGGTCATGGGCGGTGGTTTGGTCCATGGATCGGTGGTCCTTTTGGGCGGCGATCCCGGCATCGGTAAGTCAACGCTCCTCCTGGCGGTTTCTCACCGCATCAGCTGCCAGGGTGGTACGGTCCTTTATGTCACCGGGGAGGAGTCGGTGCGCCAGGTGCATCTGCGGGCGTGCCGGCTGGGCACTCTAAGTGAACGGCTGCTGATCCTGGCCGAGACTGCGCTGTCAAACATCGAGGGTTGTCTTACGGATTTGGCGCCGGTGCTGGCGGTGATTGATTCTGTTCAGACGGTGGCGGGGGAGGAAATCGCGTCACCTGCCGGTAGCGTTGCCCAGGTGCGCGAGGTGGCATCCCGCCTTTCGCAACTGGCCAAGTCCAATAATATTACCGTGTTTTTGGTAGGACACGTGACCAAGGAGGGGACGCTGGCCGGACCCAAGATGCTGGAACACATGGTTGACACCGTCCTCTATTTCGAAGGGGACCGCTACCATACCAGCCGGATTCTCCGTGTAGCCAAAAACCGCTTCGGCTCGACTAATGACATCGGTATCTTCCAGATGGGAGCCGACGGCCTGAGCGAGGTAACCAACCCTTCGGCCCTTTTCCTTACTCCTCACAGCGCGGAGGCGGTGGCTGGAGCGGTGGTGGTGCCGGTTCTGGAAGGTAGCCGGCCACTTCTTGTGGAAATCCAGGCCCTGGTATCCCCGTCCGGTTTCGGAACGCCCCGCCGGGTTACCACCGGTGTCGACTACAGCCGGATGGTGATGGTCATGGCTGTTTTGGAGAAAAGGCTGGGCCTGGGCCTAAGCGGTATGGACGCTTACGTGAGCGCGGTAGGCGGGGTGCATCTCGAGGAACCGCCGGTGGATCTGGGCATGGCGGTCGCGCTGGCTTCCAGTTTTCGCGAGGCACCGGTCAGCCGCACGTTGGCGGTCATGGGGGAGATCGGGTTGACCGGCGAAGTCAGGGCTGTGGCAGGCATCCGGCAGAGGGTTTATGAGGCCAGGAGGCTGGGGTTTGATACCCTGGTGCTGCCGGAGGCGAACCGGCCGGAACTGGCGCCCGGGGAAACAGGAATGATTTTTGTGGCTACTCTGGCGCAGGCCATAGAGGCTGCGCTACCGTAGATATTTGTACGATATGTTATAAGGGAAGGTGTTAGGGGGGAGAGGCGCTAGCTGCCGAAAAGCACATGGTCAGGGATGAGAAAGTAGAAGACAGACTGTTAAAACTATTGCGGACGGTCGCGCCCGGCACACCCCTGCGCGACGGGCTGGAAAACATTCTGCGGGCCAAGATGGGGGCTATTATCGTCCTGGGTGACGGTCCGGAAGTCATGGAAATCACCGAGGGTGGTTTCGTCATCAATTCCGAATTTACTTCGGCCAGCCTGTACGAGCTGGCCAAGATGGACGGGGCCATCATCCTGAACCTGGATGCCCGGCGGATCATTGCGGCGAATACTCAGTTGGTGCCCAATCAGGGGATCCCTTCCGGGGAGACGGGCATCCGGCACCGGGTGGCCGAGCGAACGGCCAAACAGACCGATGCCACGGTGATTTCCATCTCTGAACGGCGGGAAGTCATCACGGTCTACAAGGGCACTTTGAAATATGTGCTGCGGGATCTGGGCGTAATCCTCACCAAGGCCAACCAGGCCATTCAGACACTCGAGAAGTACCGGGCGGTCCTGGACAGGGTTTTGACCAACCTCAGCGTCTTGGAGTTTCAGGATGGGGTTACTCTGTTCGATGTGGCCAAGTCCATCCAGAGAGTCGAAATGGTGTTACGGGTGGTCAAGGAGATCGAGAAGTACATCAGCGAACTCGGGGTGGAGGGCCGGCTGATAACTATGCAACTGGAGGAACTGGTGGCTAACGTGGAGGACGAGGGGCTCTTGATCATCCAGGATTACGCCATGGTGGGCGGGGAGAAGACGCCGGAGAGCATCATGAATGTGGTGAGCAGTTGGCCGGCTGAAGACCTCCTGGATCTTTCCCTTATCGTACGGGCACTGGGTTATCCCGGTAGCGCGAGCGTTCTGGACCAGAACGTGGTGCCACGCGGTTACCGTATTTTAGAAAAAATACCACGGCTGCCGGTACCGGTAATCGAGAACTTGGTGCAGAGGTTCGGTGCTCTTTCCAATGTCATGTCGGCCAGCATTGAGGAACTGGATGAAGTGGAAGGCATCGGGGAAGCCCGGGCCCGTTCCATCAAGGACGGCCTTAAGCGTTTCCGCGAGCACCTTACGGCCTGGTGAACCTTAGCTGAGGTTGAAAATGCCGAGCATTTTAAGTCGCTTTTCTTCCTTGAGGATGATATCCATAAGATTCAAATCGAGCACGTTGCACAGGGCGGCCATGTAAAAGAGGGTCCGCCCTATCTCGGCTTCCACGGTTTCCCGGCAATCGTTGCATATCTCGCCCGAGAGGTTGGAGTCGAGAAACTGCCGCAGGTCGTTTAAGGTCGCCCCAGTGGAAACCTTTTTCCCTGCATTGATTTTGAGGCAGCCGCAACTGGTCACCGCCTTGGCCACGGCCCGGTTCATGCGCGACGCGGCTTCCTGGCTCTTGGTCATAATGTCCAGGATGCTGCGGTGGCGGATGAGCAACTCGGAGACGGTGTGCTGGAAGCCGTCGACCTCTATTTCCCTTGTCAAACTGACCACCCCTGAATTCCCCGATTATTATCATAGATTTTAATGATTGCACCGCCGGTTTGTCAAATAGAAATGTTGGCCCCTGGGAGACCCCGGGCCAGGCTCCGGGCATCCCGTCCGGGGCCTGGCAAAAACCTGTTGACACGCTATAGAAGCTGTGCTAAAATTGAGTTTTCTTTGACAGAACCCCCGGGATATGTTATACTAGGAGAGCAGTACCTAAAGGAGGGGATCCATCCTTGTTCAACGTGGGCGCCAAAGTGGTCTACCCGATGCACGGGGCGGGCGTGATAGAATCCATCGAGGAGAAAGAGGTCCTGGGAGAGAGTAAACAGTATTACGTGTTGCGCCTGCCTATCAGCGACCTGAAGGTAATGATCCCCATCAGCAGTTGTCAGGAGGCCGGTTTGCGGAAGGTTGTCGACGAGAATGGGGTGCAACAGGTGATGGGCATCCTCAGCGGGGAAACCACGGCCATGTCCACCAACTGGAACCGGCGCTACCGGGCCAACCTGGAGAAAATGAAAACCGGCAGTATTTTCGAGGTGGCGGAAGTGGTCCGGAATCTCATGAAAAGGGACAAGGAAAAGGGACTCTCCTCGGGCGAGAGAAAAATGCTGGAGAATGCCAGACAGATCCTGATCAGCGAGCTGGTCCTGGCTACCGAACTGGAGGAAGAAAAAGCCCTCCTGATGGTTGACGGCGCTTTTGCCTAAGGGTCGGCGTCAGGTCGACCTGACGTTTTTTTATTTCTTATGACAAATGTGTAGCGTAAGAAACTCACTATTTTTAATTATTTTTTAATTGATGGTTTAACAACCAGGGTTTATAATGGGAGCATGTCCAGGTAACAAGGGAGGGGGTGATTAATTGTTCAAGAAGACGATATTCTTCCTGCTGGTACTGGGCTTTGGAGCCGGTGCCTTTTCCACGGGTCTTCATGTGATGGACGGGCATCTATTGCCGCCGGCCTTTGATGCAACCCAGTTGAAGATTGGTTTTCTGGCGCTGACTACGTTGGTAGGTATCGTCGCGGGAGTTATCTTGTCCCCCTGGTTGATTCGCGGTTCGGTAGGTATTGCCACCAGGTTGGACATCTATCTGCAAAGAACCGCGCCGCAGGATCTGGTTATGGGTTCGGTCGGTTTAATTCTTGGCCTCATAATTGCTAATTTATTCGGTTTCATGTTGTCTTCCATGGGATGGCTGGGCAAGATGGTCTGGATTCTTGGCTCGTTGCTTCTAGCCTATTTGGGCACGAGCATATTTGTCAAGAAGCGCGAGGAACTTCTGTCGCTGTTTTCCAACATGCCCAGGTGGGGCAAGGAAAAAGGCGGCCGTAGTGAGGTCAGGCCGGGATCGTCCGCGAAGATTCTTGATACCAGCGTGATTATCGACGGCCGCATCGCCGATCTGTGCGAAAGCGGTTTCATTGAAGGGGTGCTGCTGATTCCCGGCTTTGTTCTGGAAGAACTGCGCCACATTGCCGATTCGCCGGACCTGTTAAAACGCAACCGGGGCAGGAGAGGGCTGGACATCCTAAACAAGATCCGCAAGGACAATACGATCAAGGTGCAGATTTACGATAACGTTCGCGGGCTGGATGAGACGGCCGAGGTTGATACGAAGCTGGTCAAGCTGGCCGAGCGCCTGGGTGCCCGGGTCATGACCAACGATTTCAACCTGAACAAGGTAGCCGAGTTACACGGTGTAAAGGTGTTAAACATCAACGACCTGGCCAACGCGGTCAAACCGGTGGTACTTCCCGGCGAGGAAATGGTGGTCCAGGTGGTTAAGGACGGCAAGGAAATGGGCCAGGGAGTGGCCTACCTGGATGACGGCACGATGATCGTGGTGGACGGCGGCAGGCGCTACATCAATCAAACCGTGCCGGTCATGGTGACCAGCGTGCTGCAGACATCGGCCGGCCGGATGATCTTTGCCAAATTGCGCAACGGAATGTCCCCACTCCCCACCTAACGGAGGAATGCCATTGGGCAGGACCTTTGCCATTGTTCCGGCCGCGGGCTCCGGCCAGAGGATGGGGGGCAAGAAGCAGTTCATGCAGCTTTCGGGCCAGCCCCTCTTCCTCTGGGCCCTGCAGACCCTGACCGGGTGTCCCGGCGTTGACGGGGTGGTTCTGGTCGTACCCCCGGGTGACATTGATTCAGTCCGCGGCCTGGCGGGGGATGTTTCGGATCTGCAAGTGATGGCCGGCGGCTGCTCGCGGCAGGAATCCGTCTGGCTGGGCCTGTCGGCCCTGCCTGCCGACACGGACTGGGTGGTGGTTCACGACGCCGCCCGGCCTCTCCTGGCGGAAAAGGATCTTTTGGCCGTGTGTGCGGCGGCCAGATCCCTTGGCGCCGCCACTCTGGCCGTGCCGGTCAAGGAAACGGTCAAGACGGCCGGGGCCGACGGACTGGTGAGGGAAACCCTGCCCCGGGAAAACCTGTGGTCGGTGCAAACCCCGCAGGCGTTTCGTTACGACTGGCTTCTCGCCGCCCACCGGCGGGCACGCCGGGAAGGGGTGGTGGCGCATGACGATGCCGCCCTCCTGGAGATGGACGGCAAGCCAGTAAAGTTGGTGTCGGGATCATACGATAATATTAAGGTAACGACACCCGAAGACTTGCTGGTAGCCGGGATTCTCATGGGAGGGAAATGAATGAGGATAGGTTTCGGTTACGACGTGCACCGTCTGGAGGAGGGACTACCCCTGGTGCTGGGTGGGGTGGGCGTTCCCTTCCATCTGGGGCTGAAGGGCCATTCCGATGCCGATGTTTTGATTCACGCCATTATGGATGCACTGCTTGGTGCGATGGGGGAAGGGGACATCGGGATGCACTTTCCGAATAGCGATCCGGAGTACAAGGGGATTGCCAGCACGGATCTTCTGTACCGGGTAGGCAACCTGCTGGCCCGCAAAGGGTACAGTATAGGGAACATCGATGCTACGGTGGTCGCCGAAGAACCTGTGTTGGCGGAATACATACCGCGGATGCGGCAAACAATCGCCCGGATCCTGGGGATATCCTCCGGTCAGGTCAACGTCAAGGCAACGACCACCGAGGGGCTGGGGTTTTGCGGGCGTGGGGAGGGCATGGCTACTTACGCTGTGGCCCTATTGGAGTAGCGAAAGGAGAATGAGAATGAAGAAGTGGGAATGCACGATCTGCGGGTATGTCTACGACCCGGCCGAAGGCGACCCCGAACACGGGGTGGAACCCGGCACACCTTTTGAAAAACTACCCGAGGACTGGGTTTGCCCGGTATGCGGTGCGGGGAAGGAAGTATTCGAGGAAAAGGACTGACGGCGGGGAAAAGTGAAAGCCGGGGGAACCCCCCCCCGGCTTTCACTTTTGGCAGAGGGTAATGTTGGGTGGAGCCTACCCGCCGGTTTTGCCGGGAATCTTAACCTTAATCGAGGGAATATTGGCGAGTCTTTCCGGATGTTTTTGCTCTTCTTCGCGGAGGTAATCCATATACTTGCGAAGGTCGTAATCAAATTTTTCAAAGATAATCTGGCGTGTTTTGCGTACTTCTTCGACGATGGGATCATCGTAAGGCATATTAAATCCCTCCCCTCAACTCCAACGGCGTAACAATTTCCGGAGTGTACAAACCATGAAAACTGTTATGTCTTTTAACTCTTCTCCTTACCTCGCCGTGAGCGAGATGTTTGCAATTCCAGGTCATAAGGTAGTCGAGTTTATAGAACACCGCGTATGCCAGATGCAGACCATCTGTTGCTGCCTTGTCGGGTAACCCAAGTAGAGAAGCATATTCCTCTGCAAATTCGTCAACCATCTTTGCGGCGGGTAATATATCAATCCCTTCTAAAAACTTGCTTCTCAGCAGGGCGGCATTGGGGTCACCAGATCTTACTTCGTCTAATACCGCTTGCGATATGTAAATATTAAAGAGGTCTCTTTCCTTGTCCCACCAGTCATGGGTCTCTTGTTGATGGGCGGCCGTAATCAGGTCACGGCTGGGCTTGGCCGCCAAATAGCTGGGAATGGTGGTTTCGAGGTATAGTGTCGCCTTATTTTCCATTATATTCACCCCGGTTTCTGATTCCAGTATAGCCTTAAGAGGGGCCAAAAGCAACAATAATCTTTCTGGTATGGAAAAAAACGGGGTTGGGAAAAACCCCGGAGCAGACGGGGGCGGG
>DATKUX010000017.1:0-2165 GCA_035530395.1 Spirochaetia bacterium | reverse complement strand
ATAAGGTGTCGGGGGCCGGCGTTGAGCCGGCCCCCGCCCTTAGTCGTCATTTCTGGTTTTGAAAGTAAAACGTTCTACCTTGCCGTGAATATCCACAACTGTCCAGCTAATTTTGTTGCTACCGACCAGGGGAATCAATTTGGCGGGGTAATAGCCCAACTGGTAGGGCAGCCGCGTTTCGATCGCGCCGTGTGGACACGACTTGACACAGGACATGCAGTCCCAGCAATCTCGTTCCGAACGGCAATATGCCTTCCCACTGCCGGTATCCAGCGCCATAAGGTCGCCCGGGCAAATCAGCACGCACAAGGTCTCGTCCTGGGCCCGGCATCCGTCACATTTTTCCGTATTTACCCGTGGTGGCATCGCCAGTCGCCTCCTCTTGCAGATTTAGGGCTTCGTCCGGTCCCCAGGCACTATTTGCTCGTAGGGGCGGGTAAAAACCTGTACTTCTCCGGTCCCGGTATCGCGACGCGAGTTGACGAAGCAGTCAAGTTTCTCGTCGACCCCGGGGAAATCGACCCTGTTCTGCCAGCCCGGCCAGCGGGTCTCTTGCCGGAACAACAGGTGGTGGACCAAAACTTCGGCCACGTCGAGCCGGTCGATAACCTCATGCGCTTCCATCAATTCGTGGAGATCCCGCGCTATCAGGTATTTGGTCTGTTCCTTCAATATGGACAGGTGCTTTTGGGCATACTCCAGGCGCTCCCGGTTCATGCGGTAGAATTGGTGCACGCCGCCCGCGTACTCGTCCATCAACCGCTGCATCCGTTCCTCCATTTCCCGTGGCGTAACTCCGTCTCCCTCCCTGGCCTGCCTGAGTAATGCCGCAAAAACACGTTCGACTTCGGCTTTGATCTGGCCGTCATCCACCTGATCCCGCTCCTCAGGAGACGACAGGTAGCTGACCGCTCCTCTTGCCGCCAGCAAGCCCTCCGCCGCACAACCGCCGACAAACTTGTTGGGCACGCCGCCGCAAACATCGCCGCAGGCAAAGAGACCCGGCAAGGTGGTGGCCCGGCTGCGATCCACCCAGTAGCCGCTCATGGTGTGCCCGCCCACGATATACGGGTCGCTGCCGTATACCTCGATGGGCTCTTCGGTGACATCCTGGCCGCGGGCGGCCAGAAAGAGGACGAACGAGGGCCTTTCGTTCAGGTAGTCCGTTTTCAGATCCTTGACCTGCTCCGGCTTCATGTGCCGGGTGTCCACGTAAACCGGTCCCCGTCCCGCCAGCCATTCCTCCATGGGGGCATTGGCCCGGATGTATCGGGGAGCGGCATCCCCGCCCAGATGGGCATAGTGTTCGGAGAGGATTTTCTCCCCTTTGGCGTTGATCATGGGCGTCTTGTAACCCACCGAGATGGTGTCGATCGGTCCGTTGAAATCCTTGGTCCGTACGGCGCACCAGCGCATCTCGAAGGAAGTCATTTCCGCGCCCGCCCGGATACCCACGGCATAGCCGGTACCGACGTTGAAGGGCGAGTACCAGAGCTGATGGTGACTGTCCACACCGTCGTTGGTATACGGTTTGTACAGGCCGGCGGCACCGCCGGTGGCAATGATGGTGGCCCCGGCCCTGACAACGTAGAACTTCCCGTCCCGTACACCAAACCCCATCGCTCCGGTAACCCGGTCGCCACCGAGAAGATAGTTGGTGGCCACTACCCGGTTCAGGACTTCGCAGCCGTATTCACGCACCTTCTCGGCCAGGATAACTTTCATCTCCGAGCCACGGATGGTAATGTCCCAGCGTCCCCGCGCCAGGTACTCCTCGTCCTCGTCCTTCTTGACCGGCAGCCCCCAGGTCTCCCATTCCTCCACGGCCTGGTTCAGCAACGCGGCCATGGAAAGGGTGAGGTCCTCCCGCAGAATGCCGCCCGCCTGGGCCCGGCTCCAGCGTACCAGGCTCTCCGCGCTTTCGTTGGGTTTGATATACGTATTGATAGCATCCATACCGCCGGCGAGACAGCCGCTGCGGTCGATATGCGCTTTTTCCAGCAAGGTGACCTTCAAATCAGGATTTTGGCTCCTCGATAGAACGAATGGTAAGCAGGTAGTCAACCTCTAAATACGGCCGGGTTCCTGGGCATAAGCCTGGTATAGTCGAGACAATCAAATTAACCCGTGCTTACCTACGCCTGATCCCTCTGGTACTCGTATAG
>DATKUX010000016.1:0-34713 GCA_035530395.1 Spirochaetia bacterium | reverse complement strand
ATCTATACGAGTACCAGAGGGATCAGGCGTAGGTAAGCACGGGTTAATTTGATTGTCTCGACTATACCAGGCTTATGCCCAGGAACCCGGCCGTATTTAGAGGTTGACTACCTGCTTACCATTCGTTCTATCGAGGAGCCTGCATCCTGGCAATTACTTTTTGGTGCCTCATGATATTCTTTTTCGTTGGTTGCCAGCTCGACTCGGAAACGCTGCTGAGGAGGGCGGCTATCTCGTGGTATTGTATAAGAAAAGTCTGATCCGGCAGTACCGAGCTATTATCAGTGGAAGATTCTCTATCAATAATACAGTAAGCATACAGGCCCTTGGTTAGCTTCATTTCTTTTCACCTTCCAGAAATACTAAAGGAAACATAAATAGATTGTGGGGGGCACTCTGTCAATCTTTACGTGGTGCCCCCACAAATACATCATTTATGCCAGGTGGATGATCCTCTTTTTATTCTTAGGAATTTGGGTGGGTAACCCCACCCGGACTCGGAATGAATACTCTCCGACAGATTTGCCACACAAAGTGTGGGTTGCGCTTTCATAATAGGTGTTGTCAGGCGATTCCTCCGCTCTTTGGGCAACATCAAGGAGCCATTCAAGTCCTTTTATCAGATCTATCTCCATAAAGAGAATCACACCTTTTGTGGAAAATAACTATTAACCAGTGATTTGATTTTTTGCTCCATATATTCTTTATTCACTTCTTTATGCCTGAATTCAGAGAGCAAAATATCAAGGAAAATATCATCAATGGGAATATCTGACGCAGGTCTGTTGCTGGTTAGGGAAAGTACCTTGCCGATCTTTATACATGTCCTCACGGAACAGGAGTCGTTTGCAAGGGTATCCCGAAAATCCCAAACAAGCCCAACAATTTTGCGAGCACGTTCGTCATCTATTCCGGAATGCGCTACTGTCACTGCGATCTCTGTCTCCCGGTCCATTCCACTCAGTTGAATCGTTACCATACGGTCTTCGAGGGCAACCTGGGTCTTGTGAACACCGGCATACTCGGCAGGATTGCTGGTAAAAATCAGCCGGAAGTCGGGATGAACCTTAACATACGGATCAGTCGATTCGAAACTGGGGAGGAATAAGGTCCCTTCTTCAAGGACCGACAAGAAGATATTGTTAATCTCAGGTCTTGTACGGGAAAACTCATCATAGATCAGGACATGGCCCTCCCGGCATGCTGTAGTCAGTTGTTTATCAAGCCATTTCAGTTGGAAGTCTTCCTCCATGGTGTAGACGTTGTGAATAAAATTATCGACCTTTTTCTTCCGGCGGTAACCGAAATTGCCACCAATCAAGTCCGAAGTAGTATAATCATTGTTGCCATAAATCACACTATAGGGTCGTTCCAGATTCTTGGCGACCAGCATTGCCATCGACGTCTTCCCCACACCGGAAGGCCCACTGAAATGGACGCAGAGACCTGAATCGAGGTATTGGAGTGCGCGGTGTGCTACATCCCGGAGATATTTTGTTTGAACAAATTGTTCACTTTTCTCGACATTTGGCTTATCTGTCATGGTTAAACTCCTGCCTGCCCCAAAAGGCCTTTGTGCTAGAAGGCATTTAATTGTCACCAGTATCTTCATTTACAGGATAGCTTGTTAGGGAGTCGCGCTCCCGAAGAGCGACTCGTTCAAAAGAAACAATCTGCAATTTGCTGTCGACAAATACCTCGTATATAGCCATTAAGTCATCAAGGGCCTTTTTCCTCATGTATTCAACTTCTTCGGGGACTTCTATTTTGACCTTCCAAATATCTGAATCCGGGCTTACGCCGATAATCCTTCCGGATCGATCTAGCGTTTCCGAGAAGAACCTTTGAACAACCTGGATCACTTTCATAAGCATGGCCTTACTCCTCACTTAAGCCTTCCAATTGTTTCTCATTTCGGCAAGAATTGCACTTGCTGCGGACCGGTCCCTGGCGTAACTATCAAGCATATTAGTAACTTTCTTTTCGATGTCAAGGCGTTGAGCCTTGAGTTTTGCCCTTAATTCCCTATTTAGTTTATGGCGGCAGATGGTGTAATGTCTAACAACTGTGTGGCTATATTTTTCGACGTGTTTTACTATGGTAGCTATTTCTGAGGTCGTATTTTTGAAGTTATGGCACCAGGACTCCATAGTTGTTACCAATGACATTTATGGCCCCTCCTTTTTGGGTAGATAATGAGTGCCGGGGCCAACTGGCCCCGGCACACCTTTTTAGGCGGAGGTCGACAGGGCGGTCAATCCGACTGCTTCGGCGTACATGAGCCATGTCTCAACGGAAGCGATGATAATTCTGGCTTCAATTGCCAGGAGCTCTATGCCGACAAGCGCAACCCTTACAAATGCATCGATAACGATGCCCTTAGTAAGAAATTTGCCTTTGTAATGAACTGCAAACTATTACCAGGATCGTGTTCGGCTGTTTGTTCTTTAATCATCCGCAAAGTCTGGTTCTTAAGGACATTTATCAGTTGCCTGCACAACGGGAGACTCTTTCATTGGAATGATATGTGTTATTCCCCCTTGTATTGAATACGTTCATGCGGAAGTAGGCAGGACGGTCGACCGCTTCGGCGTACCAGTTGCAACGGAAGCGATGACAACCCTGCTTCAATTGCCGACAGCTCTATGATTGGTTGGGTAACAATATATTGGGGTGCATTGTTCCTTGTTACAATAAATAACTAGCATGGAATGTTTTTCTAAAAGCATCGTCCGCTGATTCTTTACCAGACTAAAAATTACCTGTACAGTTATATGCAGGCAGGAGCCATTCGTCCCGGTAGTTCACCCAGGACCAAAGGGGCGGCCGGTGGATATATGTTTCGGAATAGAAGAGCCCTCCCCCTAAGCCGGGGCCGCGGGAACGCGCCGGCCTTGCGCGATTGAAACATCGCCTTGAGCAACCGTTTTTGCGTCTGCCCCTTGACAAAATTATGGAAGCATGCTATTTTAATTATATTTAGCACTCGCCTCAAAGGAGTGCTAACAAGGGAGGAGGGTTACCATGGACGACCGGAAACAAAAAGTGCTGCTGGCCATCATACAGGATTACGTGGCTACCGCCGAACCGGTCGGTTCCAGGACCATCGCCCGAAAGTATCAACTGGGAGTCAGTCCGGCGACCATCCGAAACGAGATGGCCGACCTGGAGGAGATGGGGTACATCGAACAACCGCATACCTCGGCGGGGCGGGTACCTTCCATCGTGGGCTACCGCTATTACGTGGATTCCCTGATGAAGAAGGAAATCGTTCCGCCCGACCTGGAAAAGATAATCCGGGAGGGATTGGAGCGCAAGGTCAGGGATGTCGGTGAAATCATGCACTACACCGGCCAGTTGCTGGCCAAACTGACTTCTTACGCTGCCTTGGTCATGATGCCGGGACTTTTCGGGGGGCACATCAGGCATATTCAACTGGTGCCCCTGGTACTGCCACGCGTTACCCTGGTGGTGGTTATGGACAGCGGTACCATCAAAAATCACGTTTTTGAAGTAGAGGAGGACATCGGGGAAGACGACCTTTCGGTGATCTCCACTGTGTTGAACGCGAAGTTGAGGGGTATGACCGTGGCCGGGATCCGGCGAACGGTACTGAGCGAGATAAACCTCGAACTCTCACGGTACCGGGATGTCTTAAACCGGGCCATGGAAGCCCTGTCGGACGATAGGGGAACCGTCGAAGCGGGTAAAATACATTTGGATGGTATGTTTAACATCCTGAACCAACCCGAGTTCCACAACGTGGAGAAAGTTAAGACGCTTCTGACCCTGCTGGAACAGGAGGATGTGTTGAAGGGGCTGCTGTCCGGGACCGTACCTGCGGGTAGCGTTACTGTACGCATCGGCAGCGAGATGAGCTGCCGGTTTGTGGAGGAATGCAGCATGGTGTCGGCCACCTTCCGGATGGGAGGACAGGACGTGGGTATCCTGGCCGTGCTGGGTCCGACCAGAATGGAGTATGCCCGGGTGGTCTCGCTGATTGAATTTGCTACAAGGAACCTTTCTTTGTACCTGAACCGCCTGGTACAGGGCCGCGAGGATTGGTAGGAGGATTACTTTGAGTCTCAAGCAACAGGCTTCCGGCGGAGCCGAAGTGGACGAAAAGCTGGCCGCCCTGGTGAATAACGCGGCCGCCATCCGCGCCACGGCTTCGGCCGTCGAAGGCACCCTGGGTCCGAAGGGCCTGGACACCATGCTGGTCGACCGGTTTGGCGAGGTAGTCATCACCAATGACGGGGTGACCATCCTGACCATGATGGAAGCGACCCACCCCGCGGCCCGGATGCTTATCAACATTGCCCGGGCCCAGCAGGAAGAGGTGGGTGACGGGACCACTACCGCCACGGTAATGGCCGGCACTATGGTTAGCCAGGGTTTGGAGCACGTCGTCAAAGGAGTGCCCGTCTCCCGGGTCATCGAAGGCATGCTGGCCGGCCTGCAGGAGGCCTTGGCGGCTATGCGGGCTAGGGCGCGGACGGTGGACGGCTTAAGCGATCCGCGGCTGGCCCGGGTCGCCCTGGTGGCCGGGCGGGAGCACTCGGACATAGCCCGGCTGGTGGCTGACGCGGCCCGTCTGACCGGACTGGATAAGCTCAGGGACCCGGCGTTCAAGTTTGCCGACATCGTGCTGGCCGAAGAGGGCACCGAGAGCGCCGTCTTTTCCGGAGTCATCATCCGGAAGGAGAGGATTACCCGGCAAATGCCCGAGGTCGTTACCAACACGCGGGTCCTGGTGGTGGACGATGCACTCGAACCGGAGGATATCGGCGAAGCGGCTTTAAGGACCGAAGCGGGGTTTGCCAGATACATGAGCCTGAAGGAGGAGTTTCTCCAGAATCTGGCGAAGATCCGGGCGTTGGGCGTGGGCCTGGTGCTGGTCGACCGCTCCATCGATGAGTCGGCCGAAGAGTTTTTAACCGATGCGGGAATCATGGCTATCCAGAGGGTGAATTCCCGGGAGCTGAGGCGGGCGGCCGAACATAGCGGGGCCAGGATGATCAAGCGGACCGGCTTGAAAAAACCACCGGTTGAGCTGGCCACCTACCTGGGAGAAGCCGGCCGGGTGTTCGACGACGAGAAGCTCGGGCAGGTCTGGATCCAGGACGGGAAGGGCAAGCCCATGGCCACCGTCCTGGTGGGAGCGGCCACTGCGGAAGTGGTGGGCGAGCGGGAGCGCATAGCCAGAGATGCCGCGGCGGCCCTGCAGGCGGCCGTAAAGGGCGGCATCGTGCCGGGCGGGGGGGCCCTGGAACTGTCCTGTGTGCCGGTGGTAGAGAAGGTGCGGGACGGTTTGCGCGGCATGACTGCGTTCGGCGTGGACTGTGTTGTGGAGGCTTTGAAGAAGCCTATGAGCCAGATAGTGGCTAACGCAGGTTTCAACCCCCTGGAGAAGGTGGGGGACTGCCTGGCCGCCCAGGCGGTAAGCGGCAACGAGGCTTTGGGGGTGGACTGCGGCACCGGGGAAATAACCGACATGACCGTGCTCGGAATTTTTGATCCCGCCCTCGTAAAGATTCATGCCCTGCAGGCGGCGGGAGAAATAGCGCAGGCCATCCTGCGCATAGATACGATCATCAAGATGCGTGACGCGAAAGCGGCCGAGGATTTTACGGCTCGCTGAGGTGGGGATTCCAACAGTTTTGGGGAGGGGTGAACCTTAAGTGGAAGAAAACATGGAGAAGGGTGGACAGACGGCGGAGCTCTCCGGGGAAGACAACGCCGGCGATGAGACAGGGGAAATAAGGGAAGAACTTGCCAGGAAAACTGAACTCGTCAATGACTATTACAACCGGCTCCTGCGTCTGCAGGCCGATTTCGATAACTACCGGAAGCGCGTCCAGAAGGAACGGGAAGAGGAACGCCGTTTTGCGGCCGAGCAGTTCATCCTGGGCATTTTGCCGGCCATGGATAACCTGGAGCGGGCCCTGGCCGCCCGGGGCGAGCAGGAGGGGTCCATTCTGACCGGGGTGGAAATGATTCAGCGACAGATCATGGAGTTTTTAGCCCGGGAGGGCCTGGCCCCGGTATCGGCGGTGGGTGAGCAGTTCGATCCCGCCATCCACGACGCGGTGGCCCACGAGGCCGATACCGCGAAAACGGATAACCAAGTCGTGGAAGAATTGCGGCGCGGCTACTATTTGAAGGGCAAGGTTATCCGGCCGGCCATGGTCAAGGTTTGCCGGAATTGTTAGGATAGGACTGTAAATTTACAAATAATTTCCATGGGAGGTATTGCGTAAAAATGGCAAAAGTGATCGGTATTGACCTTGGTACCACCAACTCCTGCGTGGCTGTTATGGAAGGCGGCGAGGCGGTCGTTATACCCAACGCGGAAGGGGGGCGCACAACCCCTTCGGTGGTTGGGTTTTCCAAGAGCGGTGAACGCCTGGTCGGCCAGGTGGCCAAACGCCAGGCGGTCTCGAACCCCGACCGGACCATTACGTCGATCAAGCGGCACATGGGTTCTGACCACAAGGTGGACATCGACGGCAAGCGCTATTCGCCGCAGGAAATATCGGCCATGATCCTCACCAAGCTCAAGACTGATGCCGAGGCCTACCTGGGCGAGAAGGTGGAAAAGGCTGTCATTACCACGCCGGCCTACTTCACCGATGCGCAGCGGCAGGCCACCAAGGACGCCGGCAAGATTGCCGGCCTGGAGGTGCTGCGCATCATCAACGAGCCCACAGCAGCGGCCCTGGCTTACGGCCTGGACAAGGAGGAAAACCAGACCGTCCTGGTTTATGATCTGGGCGGCGGCACCTTCGACGTCTCTATTCTGGAACTGGGTGACGGTGTATTCGAGGTCAAGGCCACCAGCGGCAACAACCGCCTGGGCGGCGACGACTTCGACCAGCGCGTTATGGATTACCTGGCCGACCAGTTTAAAAAGGATACCGGCGTGGACCTGCGCAACGACCGCATGGCCATGCAAAGACTGAAGGAAGCGGCGGAAAAGGCCAAGGTGGAGTTGTCCGGCGTGATGCAGACCAACATCAACCTGCCGTTCATCTCGGCCAACGCCAGCGGGCCCATGCACCTGGACATTAACCTTACCCGGGCCAAGTTCGACGAACTGACGTCCGACCTGGTTGAGAAGACCCTGGGCCCGGCCCGCCAGGCCCTGTCCGATTCCGGCTTGAAGCCGGAGAACATCAACAAGGTGCTTCTGGTGGGAGGCGCCACCCGTACGCCCTCGGTCCAGGAGATGGTGCGCAAGCTGATGGGCAAGGAGTCGCACAAGGGCATCAATCCGGACGAGTGCGTCGCCGTCGGGGCGGCCATCCAGGCCGGTGTGCTCTCGGGCGAGGTCAAGGACATCCTGCTTTTGGACGTAACGCCGCTGTCTCTGGGTATCGAGACCATGGGCGGGGTGGACACCAAGCTCATTGAGCGCAATACCACCATTCCTACCTCGAAGAGCCAGATCTTTACCACCGCGGCGGACGGCCAGACCCAGGTGGAGATTCACGTCCTGCAGGGCGAGCGGCCTATGGCCGCGGATAACAAGACCTTGGGGCGCTTCCACCTGACCGATATCCCGCCGGCGCCCCGGGGTGTGCCGCAGATCGAGGTCAAGTTCGACATCGACGCCAACGGCATTGTGAGTGTATCGGCCAAGGACATGGGCACCGGCAAGACGCAGAGCATCACCATCACCGCCTCCAGCGGTTTGAACGATACGGAGATCCACCGTATGGTCAAGGATGCCGAGCGCTTTGCCGCCGAGGACACCAAGCGCAAGGAAGAGGTCGAGGTCAAAAACAACCTGGACGGCATGATCTACCAAGCGGAGAAACTCCTTCGCGAGAACCGGGAAAAGGCCGACCCCGCCGCGGCGGACCGTCTGCAGAAAGCACTCGAATCGGCCAAGGAGGCCGCAAAGGAAAACGACCTGGCTGCCATGCGCTCCCAACTGGAGGAACTGCAAAAACCGCTCTACGAACTGACTGCCAGCATGTACCAGCAGCAGGGCGCCCAGGGCGGGCCTCCCCCCGGCCAGGAGGGGCCCTCGACGGGACGGACGGGCGGCAAGGACGACGTGGTCGACGCTGATTACGAGGTACAAGACGACAAATAAGGGACCAGGAAAAGAAGTATGCCGTCCCGGCGGGACGGCATACTTCCCTTTGCCCCGGAAAGGGCTTAACTGGCACTTGCCTTTGAGCCGCTCTTGGCCTAAACTAGTATGTGGACCCTGATAGGGGTACCGGGGGGTGAGGTTTTTGCCCAAACGGGACTACTATGAAGTACTCGAGTGCAGTCGCACCGCGAGCCAGGAAGACATAAAGCAGGCTTTCCGGCGGCTCGCCCGTAAGTTTCATCCAGACGCCAATCCCGACCGGGCCGATGCCGAGGCCCGCTTCAAGGAAGTGGCCGAGGCTTACGAGGTCTTGAGCGATTCGGAGAAGCGCCGGCAATACGACTCCTTTGGCCACGCCGGTGCGGACGGCCAGGGCTTTGGTGGGTTTGGCGGCTTTCAGGACCTCGGCGGCCTGGGCGACATCTTCGACATGTTTTTCGGCAGCAGTCAGCGCCAACGCCGCGGACCGGAACGGGGAGCCGATCTTAGGGTCGACGTTGAGATCAGCCTGCGGGAGGCGGCTCTCGGCCTGGAGCGGGATATCCGGGTGCCCAGGCAGGAAACCTGCAGTACCTGCGGTGGCAACGGTTCGGCGCCGGGCCACAAGCCCGAGGTTTGCAACGCCTGCGGGGGCAGCGGGCAGGTGCAGATGGCCCAAAGCACGCCTTTCGGACGCATTCTGCATACGCGTACCTGCGAGCGGTGCCGCGGCGCCGGACGGGTGATCGAGAAGGCTTGTCCGACCTGTCACGGCAGCGGCCATTTGAAGAAGACACGTACTATGCACGTCAAGGTGCCGGCTGGTGTCGACAACGGGTCCCGGCTGCGCCTGGCCGGCGAGGGCGAGGTCGGGGCACACAACGGGCCGCCGGGGGACCTGTATGTTTACATCCATGTCAAGCCGCACCGCGTTTTCAAGCGGGAGGGTAACGACATCATTTGCGAGATGGCCATCAGTTTTCCCCAGGCTGCCATGGGTGACGAGATCGAAGTACCCACGCTGGAGAGCCAGATAAAGATCAAGATTCCCGAAGGGACCCAGCCGGAGACCATTTTCCGGCTGAAGGGCAAGGGAATTCCCGACGTGAACGGCTTCGGCCGCGGCGACCAGTTGGTCCGGGTCCAGGTGGTCACGCCCACCAAGTTGACTGACCGCCAGAAGGAGCTTTTACGGGAATTCGCCAGCCTGGGCGGCGACAAGGTGCAGGGTAACGAGAAGGGTTTTTTTGAGCGGGTAAAGGATGTGTTCATGGGTTGAGCGGGGGCACCTGACCCCGGAGCTCCCACAGGATTTGGGACGGGCGTAGGAATTCCGGATAATATGGTGGAACCGGGGACCGTGCGTTCCCGGTTCTTTTGCGCGAACCGGACAGCGCTTTGGCCGCCTCTTGCAGCCGGCCGGCAGGGAGAGTGCATAGGTGCCTCGCGCGAGGTGGCATAATGGTAAACAAAAAGGGGCGGACTTTTTGCAGGAGAGTATTTCTGTACGCCAGCTCAATGCCCTTGTTTTTGTTTACCTGGTAGCTAACTTTGACGTCTTCGAACCCCGAATAGTAGCGTCGAAAGCAGGGGGTGACGCCCTGGTCTCCGTTGGCCTGGCCACCCTGCTGGCCCTGTTGCTGCCCGTCATCTGGTTTGCCCTGGCCCGCCGGTTTCCGCAAGCAGACGTCATTCAGTACAGCCTATCGGTGCTGGGTTCGCCCCTGGGGCAAGCCGCCGGAGCGCTGTATCTTTTCATCCTGGTCTTAGGGGCGGCCCGCCCGTCGTCCAAGGTGGGCCTGATCGGCGCGGCCGTTTTTGGCTGGGGTGCCGCCGTGGCTGTGCCGCTGATCGTGCTGTTGGTTGTCGCTGCGGCCCTGCTGACCCGGCGGGGCCTAAAAACCATAGGGTCCGTCTGTGAGTATGCGGCACCGCTGGCTATAGTCCTCGTCCTGGTTGTCGGTGTGACGGTACTGGGCAAAGTGAACTGGGCCAATTACACTTTTCCGACCACAGACTGGGGTCCCGCGTGGCGGGGCGCCCTGGTCCTGCTCTCGCGGTTTTCCATCGCCGGGTACGTGTTGCTCCTTCTCCTGCCCCGCACCAGAGACGCTGGACGCACTATGGTCCTTGCCATGGGGACGCTGCTGGTAGTCGGGATGTTGATGGCCGTGGGTACCCTGTCCGTCGTCCTCAACGGTCCCGGCGCAACCGCGGCGAGCTTCATACCATCCCTGCAACTGCTAAGCGACAGTGTTTTCGGGCGTAGCCCGGTCGTTTTCAACCTGACCGTGTCCTTCTGGATGCTGGGGCTGATGCTCAAGCTGGCGATCGCCTACTGGCTCCTGGCCACGGCCTTGGCCGAAACGGCCGGCACCACCACGCGGCGTTTCCTCATCCCGGCCGGCGCGGCGACATTGCTGCTGACCCTGCTTCTCTGGAGCAATCCCGGCCAGGCCTACATCTTTGTGGAAAGCTACTCCCGCTATATAACTTTTACGGTCGGCCTGGGCATTCCCCTGCTCCTGCTCCTTACCGCCTGGTTACGGGCCCGCCATCCCGCCCCAACCGTACCCCGGACCTAGCCGGGCGTGCGATGGCCGAAGGCGTAAAGAATATCCCTTTTGTTTGGTGCTGTGTACACTCCCTAAATCCATTTTGATGAATGGATTTGAGCCGGACTTTCCGGCCCTTGTCCTTCGGGTTTGCCACCTCTCGCAATTACTTTTTCCCCAGCAGAATTCAACCCCCTTTCCTTTCACCGCGCATGTGATAAAAGGACAACCGGCTTTCATCCTTGCCTCACTCTTGCAGCCTTCGCACCTGCCTTTGCTACTTATTCACCACCGAAGGCTGAGGCTTGTGAGCCTTGAAACCCAGGTGGGTCCCGGTAGTTAGCCTGGCGGGCAGGGTAAGCGCAGGGAAACCGGCGCAAAAAGCCGGGACAACCTGGCGATGCCCCGGCTGCGGCCGGTAATCTATCCTGGGGAACCAGGCAACAGGCCTTTCTTTACCCGGTATGTCGCCGCCTTTCCTGGTTTTTTCGTTTCCTGGTACTTGACGGCCCCGGCTCCCCTGAGTACAATCATGACATACTTGTTGTGCGGAAGATGGATGAGCGATGTTGTGGAAAGACTGGCTTTAAGTGTTTCAAGGTACAGGGTAAAGTGGAACGGTCTTTTCAAATCACCTGGTCTAGGGCTTTCAGTCTATAATAAACCTCTTTATTTGCTAAGTATAACCACATTTTCAGGTGATATTAATGTCATATAAATGTTTGACAATTAAACAAGCATCAATCAATATAGAAAAAGGAAAGTACTGCAGAAATGAAATCTGTCAATTTATGGATGATTTTAGATACGAGGATAATAGCAAAAAATATAATTTAATTGATGAAGAAATTGTAGATATAGGCGATATAAAGATGAGTGCTTTGTTATCTGCAATAGTAGACTATTTATGTTACGAGAGCTCAGTAAAGGTGCCAAAATGGGTATATTATGAAAAGTATTTCTTAAAGGAGCCATATTTTTATCCAAACATGAAGGGACTAAGATTTATTCAGTTATTAGGCAGTCCACCGCCTTTTTTGATGAGGAATATATTCACCGATGGGTCTATAATGAAGAGGGTATGATGTGTAATGAACAGGCAGGAAATAATCAAGTATTTAACCGAATTATCAGACAGACTATCAAGCAAAGGCTTGGTAGGACACCTATATATTTATGATGGAGCTTGTATGGCTTTAACTTTAAAAGCAAAAGAGATAACTAATGATATTGATAGTGTTTTTGAGCCAACAGATATAATTTATGCTGAATCTTTGGATATGTCTGATAAGTACTCGTTAAGAAAAGACTGGCTAAATAATGCAGTTATTAAGTATGTAAAGGAAAGTAAGCTTAATGACATATCGCTGTATTTAACCCTTCCTGGTTTAGTGGTCAGTTGTGCTAGTCCTGAATTTATGTTAGCAATGAAGTGCTATGCGGCAAGGGATTCTGATATAGATGACATAATTATTCTAATAAATAGCTTAGGGCTCAAATCGAGCGAAAAAGTTTTTGATTTAATAGACAAATATTATGATTTTAGCCTAATACCATTTAAGACCAAAATAATACTAGATGAAATATTTAGACAGTTAGATTTCCTGTCGACAAAAAGCCGGTTTAATCGTATTTCAGGGGGGGGGGGTAAATCGTGGATTTTAAACTGACCGACGAACACAAGCTCTTGCAGGACACGGCCTATAAGTTTGCCCGGAAGGAATTCGAGCCCGTGGCCAGGGAATGCGACCGGGAAGAAAAGTACCCCCGGGAAATCTGGCGCAAGGGCTGCGAGACCGGGCTGGTGGGGGTGATCATTCCGGAGGAGTTCGGCGGCCCGGGAGCGGGCTTTTTTGAGCTGGCCCTGATCACCGAGCAGTTTTCCAGAGTAGACCTGGGGCTGGGGCTGGTGGTGGTGGGCGCCGCCTTCGGAGCGGAAAACATTCTGTTTTTTGGTACCGCGGAGCAAAAGCAAAAATACCTGCCGCCGCTGGTGGATGGCCGGGCCATTTGCGCCGGGGCCTTTACCGAACCGGATGCGGGCACCGACGTCACCGGTGCTAAAACCAGGGCCGTAAAAGACGGCGGGGACTGGGTTATCAACGGGAGCAAGATGTTTATCACCAACGGCACCGTCTGCGACTTCATGGTGGTCTTTTGCCTGACCAACCCGGATGAGGAGGCCAAACACCGCAGGTACAGCCTGATCCTGGTTGAGGCAGACCGGCCGGGTATCACCAGAACCAAGATCAACGGCAAGATGGGCATCCGCGCTACCGACACGGCTTCGCTAACCTTTGAGAATGTCCGCGTGCCCCGGGAGAACCTGATCGGGGCGGAGGGCAAGGGGTTTTACCAACTGATGCACTTCTTCGACTGCACCCGGACCATGGTGGCCGCCCAGGGCGTCGGTCTGGCCCAGGGGGCTTTGGACAAAACCGTCCGGTACGTACAGGAACGGCACGTTTTCGGCAAACCCCTGGCTACTAACCAGGGAGTGCAGTTTCAGTTGGCCGAGATGGCCACCAGGGTGGAACTGGCCCGCACCATCACCTATAAGGCGGCCTGGCAGGTGGACCAGGGCGAGGTGGACCCCTCGCTCAACGCCATGGCCAAGTACTATGCCGGGGAAACGGCGGTCTGGGTGGCGGACAAGGCCGTGCAACTGCACGGCGGCTACGGCTACATAGATGAATACGATGTCCAGCGGTTTTACCGGGATGCCAAAATACTGGAGATATACGAAGGGGCGAAGGAAGCCGAAAAACTGACCATCGCCAGAAGGCTCTTTTAAGGTCGAACGTGTCTGATAACCACTTGCCCGGTAGAGGGAAAAGAGCGCGACAGGGCGAACCTATTTCACTGGATATCAACTGGCGGACGGGATCCGGCCCGTGCTGTGCCAGTGTACTATTCCCTGGAATCGCGGAAATACTGAAGTTGTTGGCTATATAGCGGCCCTTGAGGCCCGCAGGGGGATCGATATTGACGCTAAGAGTCAAAGAGCCTGAAAAGGATGGACGTGTTCATGGGTTGGGAGCGGGCATGGCCTGGTGGCGGATCACCGCCTACCCCGTTCCATGCCTGGTGGACGAAGTGGCGGACGTGTTTGTGGAGCATACCGGCGGGGCGGCCGTGCAGGACCCCGCCTTAATTGATCGCGTGATCAGCTGTGGGGGGGAGGACGCCGCCCCGGACCTGGACCGGCCGTCCCGGCCGGTGGTGCAAGGCTATCTGCCACCCGGGAAACGTTCGGTAGGGCGGCGCCGCCGGCTCCTGGCCGGCTTGGCCCGTCTCGAGCCCCGGCCGAGGGTGGTGACGGGCTTTTGCCGCAGCGAGGACTGGGATAGTGCCTGGCAGAAATACTACCACGTCCACCGGGTGGGCCGCCGCCTGGTCGTCGTGCCGGCCTGGGAGACCTATGTTCCGGCTCCCGGGGAAACGCCTATCCGCATGGATCCAGGTCCGGCTTTCGGCACCGGTACCCATCCCTCCACCGAACTGTGTTTGGAACTCCTGGAGGATCTAAATCTTACCGGTGCGGTGGTCGCCGACGTGGGCACCGGTTCCGGTATCCTGGCCATTGCCGCCGTGCTTTTGGGAGCCGCCCGGGTGGCGGCCGTCGACGTGGACGAAACGGCCCTGCGCTGGGCGGCGAAGAATGCCGCCTTGAACTGCGTTACCGGGGGCGTAGAGTTTTATGAGGGTGGTTTTTTGACCCCCGTTGGAGCAGAGACCTTCCACCTGGTCACGGCCAACCTTACCGCCGACCTCCTGAGCCTGCTGGCGCCGGCAGTGGGCGCAAGGCTCAAGGACGGGGGCCTCCTTATCGCCGGCGGGATCATCGGCGGCCGGGCCGCCGGGGTAAGGGATGTCCTCAGCCGGGAGGGGTTTTTAGTATTGCAGGAAATATTCCGGGGCGAGTGGGTGGCCTTTTTGGCCGGCCGGGGGAGTTTCTGATGGCCCATTTTTTCGTCGCTCCCCATGACTTGGATGAAACTGGCGGCACCGCCGTCGTCACCGGTCCGGATGCTTTCCATATAATTAAAGTACTCCGGCTTTTTCCTGGGGCCCAAATCACTTTAGCCGACGGCAGCGGCCGTATTTACGCCGCCCAAATCGCCGGCCTTTCCCGCGACGCGGTCGACTGCCGCTTGCTCGGGCCGGCCGGCCGGGAGGAGATGCCGCTCAAGACCACTCTGGTGCAGGGTATACCGAAGGGCGACAAGATGGACCTGGTGGTGCAAAAAGCCGTGGAAATCGGCGTTTCCCGCATCGTGCCGCTGCTTTCCCTGCGGACGGTGGCGCGGCCGCAGGGTGAACAAAAACTCCTGCGCTGGCGGCGCATCGCTCTGGAAGCGGCCAAACAGAGCCGCCGGGGAGTTGTGCCCGAGGTTGACCATCCCCGGACCATGGAGGAAGTGTTGGACCTCCTGAAACCGGACGGTGTGGCGCTTGTCCCCTGGGAACAAGAAAGTGGCGAGGGCCTGGGCGAGGTGCTCGCCGGGGAACCGCCCGGGGAAGTGTTCATCCTTATCGGCCCGGAAGGCGGCTTTGCCGCCGCGGAGGTGGCCCTGGCGCAGTCCCGGGGGGTAAGGCCGGTTTCCTTGGGGCGGCGCATTCTGCGTAGCGAGACGGCCGGCATCGTGACGCTTGCCCTGGTGCTGTTCAAGTGGGGTGACCTCGGCTGGGCGACGAAGGAGAGCGGGGGATGAGCCCTGTGGAAAAGACCGTAGCTTTCCATACCCTGGGCTGCCGGGTCAACCAGAGCGAGACGGCTTCCCTGGCGGCGCTCTTTACCGCCCGCGGCTACCGGGTAGTGGACTGGGATGAGACGGCGGGGGTTTACGTGATCAATACCTGCACCGTCACTGGGACCGGGGATAAAA
This sequence comes from Spirochaetia bacterium, assembly GCA_035530395.1. Taxonomy (GTDB): domain Bacteria; phylum Bacillota; class Desulfotomaculia; order Desulfotomaculales; family JAJYZD01; genus JAJYZD01. Next base: position 19,186 of record DATKUX010000016.1, on the reverse strand, counting down.
AATCCCGCCAGGCCGTGCGGCAGGCAGTACGCAAAAACCCGGCGGCCGTGGTGGTGGTGACCGGCTGCCTCGCCGAGGTGGCGCCGGAGGAGATAGCCGGCTTGCCCGGGGTGAAACTGGTGGTCGGCCACACCGACCGCGCGGGGCTCGTCGATCTGGTGGAAACGTCCGACGCACCACAAGTACTTACCGGTGTGGTCGGACAGACCGTTTTTTGCGAATTGCCCGTCCCCGCACGGGCCGGCCGCACCCGTGCCTTTTTAAAGGTACAGGAAGGCTGTAACCGGTTTTGCACCTACTGCATCGTGCCTCTGGCCCGGGGGCGGGAACGCAGCCTGGCGCCGGACCGGGTGCTGGCCCAGGCGCGGGCGCTGGTGGCGGACGGTCACCGGGAGATCGTAGTGACGGGGACCAATACCGGGGCTTACGGCCGGGACCTGGGGGACATCGACTTGGCCGGGTTGCTCGATTCCATGGCCCGCCTGGAAGGGCTCTCAAGGATCAGGCTTAGTTCGGTGGAGCCGGAGGAGGTAACGGACCGCCTTGTGGCGGTCCTTGCGGGCGACAGGAAGTTTTGCCGCCACCTGCACCTGCCCATGCAAAGCGGCGACGATGCCGTCCTAAAGGCCATGGGCAGGCGCTACACCGCTGACGGGTTCCGCGGACTGATCCGCTCCCTGAAAACAGCCATTCCCGGCCTGGCGGTCACGGCCGACGTGTTGACCGGCTTTCCCGGCGAGACCCGGGAGGCCCACCGTAACACCTGCCTGCTAGTCGAAGAGGAGGAACTGGCCGGGCTGCACGTTTTTAAATACTCGCGCCGCCGGGGCACCGCCGCCTTCGCGCTTGGCGACCAGGTGGATGCCCGCGTAAAGGATGAGCGCAGCCGGGAGTTGCTTGCCCTGAGCCGTAAGCTGGCGCACCGGTTTGCGTCCTCCCTGACCGGACAGGTGGTGGATGTACTGGTGGAAGAAGCTGTGTCGGACGGCCTTTATACCGGTTTTGCCGATACCTACGTGCGGGTCTTTTTCCCGGCCGGGCCGGCTGACCGCGGCCAGGTGGTGAGGGCGGCAGTCGAGGGTTTTCGAGACCATGGTCTGAGTGGCCGCATCATTCTACCGGCTCCGGAGGAAGACTGAAAAACGAAAAAGGCGTCTAATTTGACCGTTCGCCCCGCTATTTTGGTACCCGCGGCCCGCCGGGCAGGATTTCCCCGGGTCATCGTTGAATAAATTAGCGTACGTGGTGTGGTGGTGTGGGCAGCGGGATCTGGAGTGGAAGGAGTGGAAAGTTTGCAAGATTGCATATTCTGCCAGATAGTACAGGGTCACATTCCGGCCGATCTGGTTTACGAGGATGAGTTCGTCCTGGCTTTCAAGGATATTCGGCCGGTGGCTCCGGTACACATCCTGCTCATTACCAAGAAGCACATACCATCGCTGGCGGGCATCGACAACGATGAAGATGCTCGGTTGATAGGGCACTTGCACCGGGCAGCAGTTATTTCCGCTGCCAAGGCGGGTGTGGGGGGGCGCGGATTCAGGCTGGTGGCCAACTGTGGCAAGGATGCCGGACAACTGGTCGATCACGTCCATTACCACTTGCTGGGTGGTCGGTCGCTGCAATGGCCCCCAGGGTAGTTGACGGTTTGGGAAGAGGTATTGTATAATTGATTGGCTTTGAAAACGGACTGGCCTTCGGACCGTCCGGCGGAGGGGGTGGACTTTTTTGGAAATCAAAGTTGGTAAGAACGAAACACTTGACAGTGCCCTCCGGCGGTTTAAGCGCTCCTGCCAGAAGTCAGGTGTGCTGGCCGAAGCCAGGCGCCACGAACATTATGAAAAACCAAGCGTCAAAAGGAAGAAGAAACAAGACGCAGCTAGGAAAAGGCGTTTTAGTTAATTATCCTGTATGAGTTGGTTGGAAGATGTTTTTATGGTAAGAGAGCCCACGACGTTGGGTTCTCTTTTTTTGCCTGGGGAAGGTAAAGAAAATACAGGAAAAAAAGGGCTGGCCGTAGAATAATCCAGGAAAGGAAATTCTGCCCGGGAGGATGGCTAATGGTAGAGCCCAACGGAATTGTTCCCCTCGACTTGGTGGAACAGGAACCGGACCTGCGGGGGGTGGTAGCCCATCTTTACCGTTCCCTGAACAGCATTCTGGCGCGTATAGCCGAGCGGGAACAGGTGCTTTACGCGCAAATACGGGAGTTGGAGGAAAAGGGTCAGATCCTGTCACGGGAGTGCAGCCGGGAACGGACGCTGGTCCAGCGTTTTCAAGAATTTGCAGCGATGCTGGAGCTCATTTTCAGTTTGAGCACGGAGGAGCAGATAGGCGCCGCCGTGGTGAGTTTCCTGCACCGGATCTACCCGTTTGCCACGGTGCGGCTCATCTCTGCGGCGAGCAGCCGGACCAGGATGAAGGTGATGGCCTGCTCGGAGGGTCTGGCCTTTTCCGATCGTACCTGTACCATGACACCGCTGGAGTGCATGGCCATCAAAATGGGCAAAATTGTGGAACGCCGCCTGGCCAAAGATAAATTTATTTGTGGTGAACTGACCAGCCTCAAGGAAGTGGCCGGGCATGTATGTGTGCCCCTGATGGCCGAAGGCACCATCTTCGGCAATGTCAGCCTGTTTTTCCCGGGGCCTGAGGCGCCTTTCGACCGCGAGGATCAGGAGCTGATAGGGCTCTTCGCCGCCCATATTGCCCTGGCCATCTGGAACAACCGTCTGATGAGGATGGTCAAAAAGGACTCCCTCACCGACCAGTTGACCGGTCTTCCCAACCGGCGCTTCCTGATCGAGGCAGTTCAGAGGGAAATTGACCGGGCGGGCCGTTACGGCAGCGGCTTTACCCTAGCCATGGTGGATATCGACCACTTCAAGAGGATCAACGACCAATTCGGCCACGACGAGGGTGACCGGGTGCTCATCTTTCTGGCCGAAACGACCCGCCAGAGCCTGCGCAAGGCCGATGTGGCCGCCAGGTACGGGGGGGAGGAGTTCCTCTTCCTCCTGCCTCAGACCGGCCTGGCCGCCTGCCGCGGCGTGGTGGAGCGCGTCAACCACCAGTTTTGCCAGGGGACTTTGAACCCCGTCTTCAAGGCCCACGGGATCACTTTCAGCGCCGGATTGGTGGAGTATCCCGCCGACGGCCGCGATGTGGGGGAGTTGATCAAGAAGGCGGATACCAGATTGTACCGGGCCAAGCAACTAGGCCGCAACCGGATTGTCGGCGGGGAAGAAGTTCAGCTCGAGTTTGAAACCGGAGAATTGTCAACTACCCCCACTTAACCCCTCGGGGTTTGGAGATATCCACGCAGGGTTCCCTGTTGCAGGAATAAAACGAAAGCCGGATTTGAACCAGGCTAACGCGGAGGGGAGCTTTTTGCGGCGGGATAATTGATCAAGATCCGGGAAAGAAACAAAGAATAGCAAATGCCGGAAAGACTGACTAGCTACGAATACCGGCGCCAAGACGCCGGAGCGATTTTACGTGAGGCATTTAGAAGACCCGCGATCCAGTGCGGAAAGGTGGGTAGCGTTCCCCGGCAGGCCTGCCATTACTGCCCCAAGGGCCATGACTACGTGTCGTCGCGGGCCTTTATGTTTTTTTCGTTAAACAGCTTTCCCTTCTAGTGCCCTGGCCATTTCAACCTCAACAATGAAGTCGTTTCTCCCCATCACTTTGGACGCATTGAGGATTTCCAGGGCGACGGGACTACCATCTTCGGCCATGTCTAACATGACACCCGGACTAATTTCGTCCGTCTCGGCGATTTTTTCTTCTCTAAAGCGAATATATATGACATCAACCGTGGGATCATATCTAAGCCTCAAGAGTTTCCCCTCCAGTACTTCGAAATTTTTGATGTCTTGTATGCGGTAACGACGAACCAACCGGTGGGATCCTTTCTGGTCACCACGCGAAACAGGTATTGCTTAGTTCGACTATAAAGAGCTTTTGAAAAACAAATAGATCACCTTGTAAGTCGGGTGATTGCCCAGGATTGAGGATAGTTTCGGCCACCTGCTCCTCTGTTATGTTTCTTTCTACTAACTGGCTGCGGGCATGGGCAGAAAAACATATGTTCAAAGCAGTCCTCCACCCAGGATGTTCCAAGCTATTATCCGTATTTTACTTGAAATTAGCGGGCAGGGCAATAGCGTCTTTTGTCGCAGCAGCGGTCCCCATGGAGGCGAGTGGCCCGTACTCGATATTGATAGTATGGCACGATAAGGTGAATCTATTTTGGGTAGGCTGCGGTCAGGGGTGGCACACGGCCACTGTTCTTTGCCTCATGGTTCGTGGACGCCGCAGCGCCCGCGTGGTTGGCCGTCCTATTTTCCGGAAGATACGGGCCCGTCGGCCAATAAACGTGATTGAAAACAGCACTTTTTTATATGCGGTCGAGGCTGGATGACGGCCGGATCCAGTGATGGTCGGGGTCCAGGAACCTGGAGAATCCGCACGCACCGGGCCCGGCCCGGGACCTGGGTGGCTGGTTGGTTTTGGGCTCGTAGGTGCCCGGAGAGGAAGAAATGCAATCAATCACGAGAGACAGCTGATCCGCGGCTGATATTGTTGAACCTCTGACTGCTCGCAACAGCTAGGGGTTCGGTCCCAGCTGTCTGGAAAGAGTTTCCGGGCCCTGGTTTTCGCCGTGACAAAAGTGTAGAGTTTTGGCTTGCGTGGTGATAAGATGTATCAGGCTCACATAGGAGTTCATTGAGCAGGGCGGGGACTTTGATCGCCCTTCCTGGATAACGGGCCCTTTGGGCCGGGAAGAGAGATGGTCGCTGTGCTGGGAGATATTCAGGAGAAAAATTGGGCCATGTTCTGCCACATCGGGGGATTCGGCGGCTACCTCATGCCCCTCGGCGGTAATATTATCGTTCCTCTTATCCTGTGGCTGATCAAGAAGGATCAATCCCCATTCGTGGACTATCACGGCAAAGAGGCGCTGAATTTCAATATCAGCATTGCCATCTATTATATCATTGCGGGCTTGCTGGTTCTGGTTTTAATAGGCTTTGTGCTGCTGGCAGCCGTCTTTGTCATTCATGTGGTGTTTATTATAATCGCGGCGATCCGGGCCAGTAACGGAGAGTATTACCGCTACCCGCTAACTATCCGGTTCGTCAAATAGGGCGAAGACCGGAAATGCGTAACTGGAACGACGGACTGGTTCTCGGGGTGAGTGACGCTGGAGAGTAAAACGGGGCGCTGGCGGACAAACGTAGCAGTTGTTTTTAGAAGGAAAAGGGTCTGGTTCCAGGCGGCGGCCTTGCTGGTGATGCTGGCGGTTATTGCTGTTTTCGGGGTCTCGGCCTATGTGGGCTGGAACCTGACGCACCCGGAGCGGGAAAAAATCGATTCGTCACCGGTAGGCCTACCTTTCGAAAACGTCAGCTTTAGAAGCCGGGTCGACAGCCTTGTTTTGAGGGGTTGGTTGATCAGGGCGCCGGGAAACCGGGCAACGGTGATCTTTGCCCATGGCTACGGGAAGAACCGGCTGCAGGAAGACGTACCTGTCCTGCCGATAGCGCGCGACCTGGTACAGCACGGCTATAACGTTCTTATGTTTGACTTCCGGGATAGCGGTGAATCGGACGGAACGATGACTTCCGTGGGGCAATTCGAGGTCCTGGATTTGCTCGGGGCGGTGGATTTCGTACAATCCAGGCCGCCATTGAGCCGGAGAATTGTGCTTTACGGGTTTTCCATGGGGGCGTCGACGGCCATCCTGGCCGCTGCGCGAGACCCGGCGGTTACGGCGGTTATCGCGGATTCCCCCTTTGCCGACCTTAAGACCTACCTCCTGAAAAACCTGTCCGATTGGACGAACTTGCCCTCCTTTCCGTTCAACCAGGCTTTCATGCTGGTTGTCCCGCCTTTGACCGGCCTGGATCCCGGGAAAGTGAGCCCCGTAAGGGAGATTAAGAACCTTGACGGCAGGCCCCTGTTGCTCATTCATGGGGAAGCTGACACCGATGTTCCGATCGGGAACAGTGAATCCCTGCAAAAGGCTTATCCCCAAGCCCGGTTATGGCGGGTGTCCGGGGCCGGCCACGTCCAGTCCTTTGCCGTGGCCGGCGATGCCTACCTGCAGAAGGTTGAAGCGTTCCTGAACATGGTTGGAGACCCCGGGTCCGGTGGTTGAACCGGCTCCGGAGCCTCCAGTGTATCCGGCGGGAACGGGGGCCAGGGTCACTGACCGTTGTATCGCTGGTCCTTCCTGATCTCAGTTGGCACTGCAAACGATTTTACGTTCTTCACCCAACCCAGCCAATAGCCCGATGACGTTGATTACCTGCCAGTGGGTATCGTTAAAGCCGCGCAGCATGTCGAGATAAAGCAGTGATGCGGCGGGGACACAGCTTCCCTCGATCAAACGTTCCTCATGGCTGTTCGAACAACTGTCGCAGTAATTTCTGCATTCCGTCTGCTTGTTTTCCAGCCACCTGAGCAGTATTGAATTATCTGTTTTCAGAAAATCCATGGCAGTTTTTAAAAACCCCAGAGACTCTGTAAAGAGACATCTAATTTCTTCAACCGCCCGGTTACTGAAAAGAATATGCTCCTCAACCTTTTTCCCTACCGCCGAACTGATAACCAGCAGGGATCCTTGCAGGCTGCGGATTCTCGGGTCGAATTCACCGCCCGGAGTAGTCGATAAATTCAGTAAATTCTGAAAACAAATGTTAAGGTTGCTGACCTGGTCACGGTGCCGGAGTTTGTTTTTCTGGAAATCGCGTTGGATCGATTCCAGAAAAAGGGTCGCCGCATCCAGGGTACAGATAACGGTGTTTCTCATTTGGTCGGCCATAGTCTTTACCCCCGTTCCTTCTTGTTTCTCAGTGGCAAGCATAGACTTATTAATATCCAGAGGTATACTGCCTCTCAAACGGAGGAACCCTCAACGATGCATGGTCGCGCATCACCGGCTACCGGTTTTTACATCGCCGGGGAAATACCATACGTAGTAATTTAGAAGCACACATCAACCACATCCTCTCGTAGTTGTATATTATAAGGCTGACGGCCACAAAATGCAATAGGAAAATTGCAAAAATTTTGACTAACATAGTGAAGGTGGTAACAAGGCGGTTGTGATATTAATTTCAACCGCCGCATGTACATGCTAAGATCATGGAAAGGGAATGGGGTTTTGGGGAAAAATTTGGCCTTTGGTTGATGCCTGACGGTTTTGTTCAGTTGATGCCGTATTTAGCTTCATAAATCCCGCACAATCCAGCCAATAGCCAAATGATATTGGTTGTCTGCGAATAGATACCTTTAAAACCATCAAGTATGTCAAGATAAATCATTGCCGCTGTCTGCGTGCAAATACCCTCGATTAATCGCTCTTCGTGACCAGTCGCGCATTCTTCGCAACTCTTCTTGCATTCCTTCTGTTTAGTGTCCAGCCATGTCAGAAGTACCGGGTTGTCCGTGAGCAAAAAATCAATGGAGGCTTTTAGAAAGGTCTTGGATTGCCTGCATAGTAACTCGACTTCGTTAGTCGCCTGGTCACTAAAGGCAATATGCTCCTCAATCTTTTCCCGCACGGCGGCACTAAGATCAAAGAGGGAGTCTTGCAGACCACGGGTTCTGTGGCTGATCATCAGTCCCACATCTCCCGCATTGTCGGCTGAGCTCAGTATTTTTTGAAAACAGCTGTTAACCCTATTCCCCTGCCCAAGGTGGGCCAGGCTGTCCATTCTTAAGTCATCTTCCATGGTTTCAATAAAAGTAGTCATAGACTCCAGCGTACGGATAAATGCGGTCCTTTCCGGGTCTGCCATGACGCTGCGCCCCCTTTCCTTGGTCTGGGTTTTCAAAGACCAGGATAGGGGTAATTTTCTCGACCACAGAGCAATCCCGAAAAAGGGTTTATCTGTGTCCATAGCTTTGCCATTACCTATCAAGCAGCTCATCCTCCATGCGTCACTGGAATTTCTGGCGGGCCCCGTTTACCGTTGTCATTTTTTACATCGCCGGGAAAACGCTGTATAGGTTGCGCCATGATACGGTATCGGCCAATCCCTATTGTTAATTGTATATTATAGAGCCATTACCTCGAAAATGCAATAGAGAAAATGAAAAAAGTGGCTGTGAATAATGGAACAAATAATTGTGATATTAGTTGCAATGTCACTATTTTCCCGTGCTTAAGCTGGACTAAGAAAGGTTGGTTGTCAATAACAGATCTGCATTAGCCGGTTCGATATCATGCCGGCGCATAGCGCTGGTTGCACGGTGTGGTTTGTGTTTGCTAACTTGCCATCCTTCCCCTGTTGGTTTGGGTTCCCATTTAATCGCATGCATGATGTGGCAACCAGCACAAACTTTGTCGCTGACGGTCCGGTCATCTTGTCCCGCTGCACGGCATAGAATTAGGGACAAGGGGGTGATGGCCTTGTCCTGGCGCGATATCAGGCAAAAGATCATGGAACAGTTATCGGATACCCTGGAGATACCCGGGGATATCCTGCCGGATCTGCCCCGCGTCATCCTGATCGGCGATACCCGGCTACTGGTGGAAAACCACCGGGGTATAGGGGTCTACCAGGCCGACAGCGTCCGCATAAGTACCAGTTGCGGGGACCTCCTGGTAAGGGGCAGGGACCTGGTGGTGAAAAATATTCTTCCGGAAGAGATCACCGTCGAGGGGCAAATCAGGGAACTCTCCTTCCTTTCCTGAGGCGGGCCGGCTGGGGGGGCTGACCGTGTTTAAAGGGATTTCGTGGGGACTGGACGGACATGTTGTTATCCTGGTGAAGGGAAGCCGGCTGACCGACTTTGTGAACACGGCCCTGGAGCGAGGCATATTATTATGGGATATCAAGAGGAGCGGGGAAGACCTGCTTTACGCCCGGGTCCAGGCCGGCCGGGTCAGGGACCTCAGGCATGTGGCCGCGGCCACCGGTTGCCGCTTTGCCATTCAGGAGAAGCTGGGCCCCGCTTTCTGGTGGCAGCGTCTGTCCAAACGGCGGTTTCTGGCCGCCGGCTTCGTCTTGGCCCTCGTGGCCCTCTATCTCTTATCCGGCTTTGTCTGGTCAATCCAGGTGGAGGGCAACCGGCGGGTGCCGGCCGGCATCATACTGCAGGCGGCAGCCAGGGGGGGGCTGACCTGGGGCGTACCGCGGGGCAGCGTGGTTGCCGGTCGGGTGGGAAAGGCCGTGCTGGATGAAGTGCCCGAAATTGCCTGGGTCAGCATTCATTTAAACGGTACCGGCGTGCGGCTGGAGGTGGTGGAGAAGGCCCTGCCCGAGCCGGTCTCCACCCGTCCTGCCGATATTGTGGCTGCCCAGTCCGGCTTGATCAAGGAGATTCTGGTGCAGAAAGGCCGGGCTGTCGTTAAACCGGGAGAAACCGTCCGGCAGGGGCAGGTGCTGATCAGCGGAGTCATTCAGGCGGGGCAGGAGACGGAAACGCCGCAGGAGCCGCAGTTTGTGGCGGCCCGCGGCCTGGTGCGGGCCAGAGTCTGGTACGAGGGCTATGGTGAGGCGCAGGTCGTTGTCACCGGCCAGCGGCCGGCCGGTCCTGAAAGAAACAGCTACAGTATTAAAATCGGGGGCAGGGAAATAATCTCCATAGGACCCTCCAGGAGTCCTTTTCCGTTATTCAGGACGGAGACCGTGAGTAAAACGTTTGCCGTATGGAGGAATATTGATCTACCCGTCGAATTGGTTATAACGAGATATGTAGAATACGAGACTTTCCGGGAAGTGCGGGATCCGGACACGGCCCGGCGGCTGGCGGCCGAAAGAGCTCTCTTTGATCTGGAGTCCAAGCGCTATCTCCCCGGTACGGTGGTGGACCGCCGTATGGAGCAGACCGGCGTGGCCGGTCAGGACAATCTGGTGCGGGAGCGAATGCTGGTGGAGGCTCTGGAGGACATAGGGGTTGAAAGACCGCTGGCGCCCTGAGGGCGGCCGGGTAACACCGGGAAAGCAAATTACCTCTTAGGGGAGAATGGATTGACGGAACAGGCGGAGTTGCGGGTGGTTCTGGACGACACCGGGGCCGCAGCCGAGATCTTTGGGCGTCACGATGAACACGTCACTCTTGTGGAACAGTCCCTGGGTGTCCGCCTGGTGGCCAGGGGGTCGGAGTTGGTGGTGACCGGCCAGCCTGACAAGGTAGCCGTGGCCGGTGCGGTTTTAACCCAGTTGCAGGATTTCTACCGGGCCGGCAACCGTTTGACCCTGCAGGAGGTCAATTACGCCGTCAAGTCTGCTCTTTCCGGCCAGATGGACGCTTTGTCGGCCCTGGCCAGGGACGTAACCCTGGTAACACCGCGCGGTAAGCAGATCAAACCCAAAACGGCCGGCCAGCAGAAATATATTGGCGCCATGGAAAGCCACGACCTGGTGTTCGCCATCGGTCCGGCCGGAACGGGCAAGACCTACCTGGCCGTGGTAATGGCCATCCGGGCCCTCCGCGCCAAGCAGGTGCACCGGCTGGTGCTGACGAGGCCGGCGGTGGAGGCCGGTGAGAAGCTGGGGTTTTTACCCGGTGATTTACAGGAGAAGATCGACCCTTACCTGCGGCCGCTCTACGACGGGCTGTACGATGCGCTGGGAGAGGAAAACACGCAGCGTTATTTGGAAAAGGGAACCATCGAGGTAGCCCCGCTCGCCTATATGCGGGGGCGGACTTTGGACGATTCCTTCATTATCCTGGACGAGGCGCAAAACACCACGCCGGAACAGATGAAGATGTTTTTGACCCGCATTGGCTTCGACTCCAAGGCGGTGATTACAGGCGACATAACCCAGGTTGACCTGCCTCGCGGGCAGGTTTCCGGTCTGGTACACGCCGAAAGGGTGTTGGCGCAGGTCAAGGGTCTCGTTTTCCACCACATGACCGGTGGGGACGTCGTGCGTCATCCCCTGGTGCAGGACATCATCATGGCGTACGAACAGGGGCAGTAGATCCGGGGGTGCGCAAAGCGACAAAATCGAGCACCAGGCGATGGTTGGGGTGGACCATGTTTCCCATAAAAAAATATATTTTGGCTGCCTGGCATGTAGTCCCGTTTCTGGTTCGGCAAAAAGCCGTTCAACGGGTCTTTTTCGGCATGTTGTTTTTTGGGTTGATCACGATGGTAGTTTCTGTCGATTTCCTCTCCAGGACCTACGACCTCAAAGCCGGGCAGGTCGCTCCGGCTACCATCAAGGCTCCCTACAGCCTGGCGTACGAGGATACGGCCGACACGCAAAATGCCCGGGACAAGGCCATGGCGCAGGTTCCCAGGCAATACGACTTTGATCCCCAGGTGGAGGGCCAGGTTACCGTCGAAATCGACCGGGCGGTAACGGCCCTGGCTGCGGCACAAAACTCCGGTGCCGGTTCGGCGGCCCGGGAAACCCAGGTGCAGGCCGCCTTGCCCTTTTCGGTGCCCGGGTATTTACTGTCCGGGCTGATTGACCCCAACGCCAGTGAATTGGACCGCATGCACCGGGGCGTGACTGATCTGATCCGCCAAGCCATGGAGGCGCCGGGGGGAGTGGCCGACGACAAACTGGTGGCAGCCGGCCAGAGCCTCGTCAGCAGCCTGTCTTCCCTCTACCTCGACCACAGTTACGAGTCTTTGGCCGGCATGCTTATCAACAATTACCTCAAACCAAACGAAATTTACGATCCCGTACGCACCCAGGCCGCTCAGGCCGCCGCTGCCCGCGCCTTAGCCCCGGTCATGGTGAGCGTCAAAAGCGGCGAGAAAATAGTGGGCGAAGGGGAAATCGTCACGCCGGCCGAGGTGGTCGAACTGCAGGCCCTGGGTCTTTCCCGCCCCGGCACCGCCGACGCGGGTTTAGCCGGCACGGCGTTGCTGGTGGCCCTCCTGATGGCTGTAATCCTATTCTATCTCTACCAGCAGAACCGCCTCCTGTTCCGCAACTCTGCCCACCTTTACCTGTTGGGCATCGTGGTGGTCCTGGTTCTGGCCGTGGGCAAGGCCATCCTGGCCATCAACCTGAGCCAGGCGGGCTTCGGCGCCATGGTGGGTTACGCCGTGCCGGTGGCCGCGGCGGGCATGCTGGTGACGGTTCTCCTGGACTCGCGGGTGGCCGTGCTGGTCGCGACCGTTTTGGCCGTGCTGGTAGCCGTAATGGCCGACTACCAGCTGCGTTTCGGCATCGTGGGCTTTATCGGCGGGATAACCGGTGTCGTTGGCGTATCGCGCCTCTCCCAGCGTACCGATCTGGTCCGGGCCGGTATTTTCGTTGGCGCGGCCAGTGCCCTGGCCACCTTTACGGTGGGTCTCACCGCCGCCACGCCCGTGGCCCTTTTGGCAACGGCCAGCCTTATTCTGGGCGCCATCAACGGGGTCCTGTCCTCCGTGCTTACCAACGGCGCGCTGCCTTTTTTGGAGAGTACCTTCGGCATCACCTCGCCGGTACGCCTTCTGGAACTGGCCAACCCCAACAATGTATTGCTCAGGCGTCTCTTGACCGAGTCGCCGGGTACCTACCATCACAGCATCATCGTGGGCAATATGGCGGAGGCGGCGGCCAACGCGGTGGGAGGCGACGGCCCCCTGGTCCGGGCCGGGGCCTATTTTCACGACATCGGCAAAGTAAAACGCCCCTATTTCTTTATAGAAAATCAAATGAACGGGGAAAATCCCCATGACAAGATTTCTCCCAGCCTCTCCACGCTGATCCTGACCGCCCACGTCCGGGAGGGCGTGGAAATGGCCAGGGAGCAGAAGGTGCCCCAGAGCGTTGTCGACATCATCGAACAGCATCACGGCACCAGTTTAATAACCTATTTCTATCACAAGGCCCTGGAAAACAACCGCACGGAAACTCTAACCGAAGAGGAGTTCCGCTACGAGGGGCCGCGCCCCAAGACCAGGGAAGCCGCCATAGTCATGCTGGCGGATATCGTTGAGGCGGCCGTCCGGTCGCTGTCGAACCCCACCCCCGGGCGGGTGGAGGGGCTGGTCCGGAAGGTGATCAAAGATAAGTTTCTGGACGGACAACTGGACGAGTGCGATCTCACTTTCAAGGATCTCGACTCCATAGCCGCTGCCTTTTTGCATGTGTTGTCGGGCATTTTCCACACCCGGGTCGAGTACCCCGATCTCACCAGCCAGTTAACAGAAAGGAGGCGAACCGGCAATGCCGGTGCTCGTAAGCAATCTGCAAGGAGAAGTGCCGGTTGAGGACGGTCTTGTGACCACCATCATCCACGCAGCGGACTCGGTCCTGGCGGGAGAGAAGGTTCCAGCAGGGGTCGAGGTCAGCGTCGCCCTGGTCGACAGTGAGCGGATCCGGGAACTTAATCACCGTTACCGGGGTGTAGACGCGCCCACCGACGTGCTTTCCTTCCCCCTGGACGATCCCGACGATGCGCCGGACGGACCTGAAACCGTACTGGGGGACGTGGTTATAGCCCTGCCGGTAGCCGACCGGCAGGCCCGGGAATACGGGCACAGCCTGCGCCGCGAGGTAGCCTATCTTACCGTGCACGGCGTGTTGCACCTGCTCGGTTTTGATCACCACCAGCCGGAGGACAAACAGCGGATGCGGAATCACGAGGAGGCCGCCCTGGCGAGCCTGGGCCTGACGCGGGATGCCTAGGGTAATCGTCTCCGGGCGGGGACTGGTCAGGAGCTTCGGCTACGCCTTTGCGGGGCTGGCTTATGCCGTGCGCACCCAGCGCAACATGCGCATCCATCTTTTCCTCGCCTTTGTGGCTCTGGCGGTCGCACTGTTTCTCCATCTGGCCCCGGACCTTTTCCTGGTTCTAAGCCTGGCCGTCACCATGGTGCTGGCGGCCGAAATGTTTAACACCGCGCTGGAGGCGGCCGTGGACCTGTACGGCACCACCTTTCGGCCGCTGGCCAGGGTAGCCAAGGATGTTAGTGCCGCCGCCGTGCTGGTCACGGCGGCCAACGCCCTGGCTACGGGTCTTTTTTTGTTTTTGCCGCGTCTGGCCGGCCTGGTGCCTCTCTTTCTCGCTGTGGTGCGAGCGTGGCCGGTGGTCCTGGTGGCCGCGGGTCTAAGCCTGACCGTCCGGTCAGTGATGCGCTCCACGGCGCCCGGTTGGGGTGTGGCCGCCTCGTTCGCCCTGGGCACCTGGCTCATGGCCGGATTGCCCGGTCCGGCCCTGTTGCTGCTGCTGGCCGGCCTGGTTTTGGCCTACGGCAGAGGTCCTTTCCGGCTTGGGTCCTTTCTGGGAGGAATGGCTCTGGGTGTGCTGGTTGGTCTGCTGGGGGCCTATTTCCGGTTTTAAGGGGTGTTTGTTTGACTCTAGCGCTGGAAAAACTAATTAATGCAGCCGAGGGCGCCCGGGAGCGGGCGTATGCCCCCTACTCCGGGTTTAAAGTAGGGGCTGCCCTGGCGACCACCGAGGGCCGGGTCTACTCCGGCTGCAACGTGGAAAACGCTTCCTTTGGCCTGACTGTATGCGCCGAGCGGGTGGCGCTTTTTAAGGCGGTGTCTGCGGGGGAACGGGATTTTGCGGTGCTGGCGCTCGTAGCCACCAGTGACGATATCTGTCCCTGCGGGGCCTGTCTGCAGGTGCTGGCCGAGTTCGCTCCCCGCCTCAAGTTGGTTTTGCCTTCTCCCGGAGGCTACCGGGAAACCACCCTGGAGGAGCTGTTGCCCTGTGCCTTCCGGTTGACGGGGCACTCACCGGGGGAAACGGATCCGGCCGGTAGGGCCGGTCACACGTTGAAGAATGGCGGAGGCGGGAGTAATGGATGGTAAAGAGCGGGAATTCAAGTCCGGTTTCGTAGCCGTGGTCGGTCGTCCCAACGTGGGCAAATCCACCCTTTTGAATACCCTCGTGGGCCGCAAAGTGGCCATCGTTTCCGACAAACCCCAGACGACCCGCATCACCATTTCGGCGGTGCTCACCATGGACCGGGCCCAAGCCGTCTTCCTGGATACGCCCGGGGTGCACCGGCCCAGGCATCGTTTGAGCGACCGCATGGTCAAAAGCGCTCTGGCCTCCCTGCGGGAAGTGGACCTGATCCTGTTCCTGGTGGAGGCCGGCCCTCCCGGCGCCGGTGACCGCTTCGTCCTGGAGCGTCTGAAGCCCCTTACCACCCCGGTGTTTCTGGTTATCAACAAGGTGGATCTTTTAAAGAAGACCGCCCTCCTGGCCGATATCGACGTCTGGCGGCAGGAGGGGGAGTTTGCCGAGATTGTGCCGGTATCGGCCAAGACGGGAGAAAACACGGACCGCCTCGTTGACCTGGTGGTGCAGTACCTGCCGCCCGGCCCGGCTTATTACCCGGCAGATATGGTTTCGGACCGGCCGGAGCAGTTTCTGATGGGGGAACTGGTGCGGGAGAAAGTGCTTCTGTTAACCGGTCAGGAGGTGCCGCACAGCGTGGCCGTGGTCATCGAGGAAAACACGGCCCGCCCCGACGGCACCCTGTACGTGCGGGCTATCATCTACACCGAAAAGGACAGCCAGAAAGCCATCCTGGTGGGGCACGGGGGGACGATGCTGAAGAAAGTGGGCACGCTGGCCCGGGAGGAAATGGAGAAGATTTTCGGTACCAAGGTCTACCTGGACCTGTGGGTCAAGGTCAAGGAGGACTGGCGCAACCGCGAGGACTATCTGCGGATCTTCGGCTACGAATAGGCCTCAGGACCAGGTGCGGTTTACGGAAATCCGTTTGGGAGGGACGGGATGGTCGATGTCCACACGGAGGTCCACCTCGTCGCGTTGCGCGGGGCCTGTCTTCCTTGCCCAGGCCACCTCCATGACCACCCCGGCGTTCTGAAGAAGGTTATAGGCCGGACACCTTCTGGCCACCTCGCCGGCGAGGTGGTCGAGCTGCTCTTTGGGGGCTGAGGTCGCCATGTCGATGGTCTGGGTGATCTTTTGAAAATAGGGGGAGACGCCTTGCTCACCGCCCAGGCCGCGGGTGTCCAGGGTTCCCCGGGCCTGCATGCCGATGCTCTCAAAGTCGATATGCAACTCCCGGGCGATCATGGCCGTCATCACCGTACTGCAGCCCAAGAGGGAGCCCAACAGGTATTCCATGGGATTGGGCCCCGAATCCTTACCACCGAATTCCTTGGGCTCGTCCATAAAGAAGGCGGGAAACTCCCGCACCTGGATCCTGGTGCGCATGCCGCCCTGCCAACTGCTTTCCGCCGACAATTCCAAAACGGGTGTGGAAGGCACGACTGAACTCCTCCTCGCTACTTTTCAGGGTTTAGTTTAATCACATGCCCCGGCTGTTATGCCGGGGGAGCCGGGGACGAAGGAAGCCCTGAACAACGCCTCCCGGCGCGTTCAGGGCTTCTATTGAGTTCAATGAGGTGGGTATCACACGGGTTAGATTTCGTGCAGTTCCTCCTCCAGGTATTCCTCGCCTTTAACCTGTCTTTCCACTGCCGCTTCCATATCCGGGGTCAGGAAGGCACTGGCGAGGCCCCAGTAGAAGAAGACGATGGCGCCGATTGTGGCCACTACGAGGTCCATCGGGTACGTGATCAGGCCGTAGCCGCCGAACTGCTTGGAGCCGGCGTACGATAAGGCCAGCAGGAAGAACATGTACACCACCAGCCAAATGCCGGCCTTGACGTTCTTAGCGACGTCCTGGCGCAAATCCTCCCGGAACAGGATGAAGCCGGCGTAAAGGATCAGGCTGCACAGGTCTACCACGACCACCAACCAGTTGTTGGCCCAGCCGTTCCAATAGATGAGCAGAGTGCCGACGATAAAGGCGATCAGGGCGATCACCGACAGGCCCTTCAGGTACAGGGGCCGCTTCATTTCGGGGCAGGTACGCCGGAAGGCCAGGGCGGAGACCGGTCCGATCATGTAGGTGAATACCACGGCGCCGGAGACCACGCCGACCAGTCTGCTCCAGGTCGGGAACGGTGCCGTCCAGACAACGGCCAGAATCAGGGTGAGCCACAGGGCCGCACGGGGAACACCCGATTTGGCGTCCACTCCCTTGAATATCCGCCACCAGAAGCCGTTGTTGGCCTGGGCCAGAACTACCCTGGAAGTGGAGGCGGTGTAGATGTTGCCGGTGCCGGCCGGTGAAAGCAGGGCATCGCCCGCCAGGATGAAGGCCAGCCAGTTGAAACCGAGGATCATGGCCACATCATAGAAGGGAGCCTTGAGACTGAGGTGGCCCCAGCCCGCGGAAAGGGTATCGGGTCTGAGGGCGCCGACGAAGGTGGTCTCCAACAGGGCGTAGAGAATTATGCCGACGACGACCGCTATGATGATGGCCAGCGGAACGTTGCGTCCGGGGTTCTTAGCCTCGCCGGCCATGTCCACCGCTTGCCGGAAGCCCAGGTAGGCGAACACGATGCCGCCCGAGGAAACCGCCGTCAGAATGCCGGGCAAGCCGAAGGGGGCAAAGTTGCCGCCAAAACTCAGGTTGCTCGGATGGAACTGGGTAATTAAGACGAGTACGACGAGAGCGGGAGTGATGAATTTGAGCAGGGTAACGATAGTATTGACCTTGGCGAAGATTTTGACACTGAAGTAATTCAACAGGAAGAACACGAGGATAAAGACAATGGTCAGGAACCAGCCGATACCCGTCATGCTGTTGTTAACGTACAGCGATGGCACATAGGCGCTCATATACTGTACCACCGCTTCGGCCTCGATGGCTATCACCGTGGAATAGGCCACGATGCAGGCGAAGCCCATGATGTATCCAACAAAGCTGCCGTGTGAGTACTGGGGATAGCGGACCAGTCCGCCCGCTTCGGGAAGCATGGCGCCCATTTCCGCATAAACCAGGGCTATGAAGATAATGCAGATGCCGCCGACGACCCAGGACAGGATGGACGCCGGTCCGGCCAGGTTGGCCGCCTTCTGAGAGGCGAAGAGCCAGCCCGAGCCGATGATGGCACCCAAACCGAGCATGGTCATGTCGAGTAAGGATAGTTCGCGCTTTAATCCTTTCATAGTGCTGTGGTCACTTCCTTTTTTTAAAGATTTAGACAAAAAAATTCGAACGCTCCACGCTTTAGCCCGCAAGGATCCCGCACCGGCCGTGACCTCCGCTTTTCCGGAGCCACTTAACCAAAGCGGGTTCGCGGCCTTTCCCCACCTCCTTGGCCTACTTTTCCCTTTGGCAAAAGTTAATTGGACGTCGTTCGCTACTTGATTATTTGTTCAACAGAAAAAGCGTTTTCCCTGCCTGTCCGCGTTGAACAAATAACCCTAAGGGCGTTTCACCTCCCTTCCAGGGATCTTCCCGGGCCCTCCCGTCATTCCGCCGGACCTTCCGTTCTTGTTGGAAGGTCCGGTAGCCGGTTCGCTGCGCTGTCCGAATGTTCAGGTCCTGCCGGAGAAAACAAAAACAGAGGAGATGCTGTTTTGTGCATCGCCTCTGTCCTGGTTACCTGAGAGTTTCGTCCCTTTGCCCCAAATCGGAGCCGGGACTTGCCCCTTCGGTGCCCGCGGGCGGCTTGTGTCCGCTCCCGGGTCTCTCCAGAGGTACGTTCGGCGCCTTTCCGCCCTGCCGGGACGTCAAGAGCGTCATCATCCGCGAAAATTAAGTTGGCAGAGTGAATATTTTGAAAATTACATCTCCTGCTGAAACCCATTCTAAGGACGGCCTGCTGGTCTGTCAAGAGGTTTGGCCCGGGACGTAAAAATAGTGGTTACAATGGTCAAATATTCGATATGGGAGGAGGGGCAAGATAGAGGCTGACCGGGCCCGGAGGCAGGAAGGCGGGGAGGGCCTGCCTGCAGTAAGAGGGAATAATATTACACCATTTCAATGGACAATTGCCTGGGGTTGTGCCATAATGGGGCCAGGTTTGGGATGCTCTTTTGGGCTGCATATTATCGGGGGGGGCAGTATGAGCGGGGAATTAGACGTCATAGACCCCACGGCTAAAGCCGGGGCTTGAGGAGGCCCTCCTCCGACAGTCTCTGGATTTAGGCGAGAAAGCCCGCAAGGGCGCTATGACCAGCCCAAGTCTGCCGGGATCTCCGAGCGAGCAGGCTACGTTATTCCGGTTAGGGCACACTGGGATGCTTCTCCAGTCCCAGGAGCCGGGGCGACCCACCGTAGGTGGGTCGCCCCGGTTAAAAAGCGAGCAGGGGTGGATGTAACAGTGCACGTACCACATTCGTGGTAATCCCCGTACTTAATGCGAGCAGTGCCGCCGGCGCAAAGCCGGGATAACATCGGCGAGGAGAGATGACCCACCTGCGGTGGGTG
>DATKUX010000015.1:0-3884 GCA_035530395.1 Spirochaetia bacterium | reverse complement strand
GTAATTGAACAAGATCCGGAGAAGCTGCTTGACGCAATGGCTAAATCAGAAGAAAGCCTTAAGACCTACAAGTTTTAGCCGGGGTTCCCGGTCGTTCCCAAGGGGCGGTCAGCCTGCCGGCCGGTCGGGAGTCTGATTGGGGGAATCCTTCCTTATTCGAATCAGGAACTCGTCCACTATATTCTTTGCCACTTTGGACGATTGTGCGTTGCATTTATTCGAAAATGGATGGCTAAAGCCATGCTTTCCATCCAATACATAAATAGTAACATTGTCTTTTTCTTTGAAGGTGGCTTCAAGTTCAATAACATCAACCGATGTCTCCTGGTTTGCGAAAAATAGTAAGGTTGGAGATTTAGGGGTCACATTTTGGTAGCCCCTTATTCTGGAGCCGTAATTGCAGATGATTCCATCAGCTGCAATTTCCTTGTTACTGCATAGCCATGCTGTGGTTGCGCTCACACTAAAGCCCAGTAAAAATACCAGCTTATAACGAACCGGAAACTTCTACTTATACGTAGGCTATTTCTAATTGACTACTGTAAAAAACCTCAAGATTTTAGCCTCGATCAAGGTTACGATTTTGGCATAACCTGAGAGGAGGGTCTTCGATGCAGGAGAACCAAGTCAGCCGGACCGCATTGATCATGGCCTAGGTTCGCGCCTACCACGCCAGCCACGATTCCCCCGGGATCTTCGATGATTTCCTGGCCCATCACTTTGTCCCGGACGAAGCGCGCGCAGTCGCCGAACAGGGTGCGGCGCGCATTCTCCAGTCGCTGGATCCGGCGCGTGCCGCCGCGTGCCCCGACCAGGCGACCGCCCTGGCGTTGGTGGCACGGGCCATACCGAGCACATCACACACCCTCAGCCGTTCACGGTTCACGGAAGACGGGCGTATTGTCCCATAAGGAGAGATATTATGCCTAATTTCAACTACGATTCCTATTGCGGACCTTACTGTGGCTCATGTTCAATCATGGTGGCTTACCAGACCGGCCAGAAAGACAAATTTGCCTCGTTCTTGCATGACGAATTGGGTTTTGAACTGAAGTGCCGGGGTTGAAAACCGATACGGTATTTACCAACTGTGCAAAATGTTCCATAAGAGGCTGTTGTTCTTGCCCCGGCGGCGGGATTGAGGGCCGCCGCCGGTCATTTATTTGGCCAGGTTAAGCCACCTGGCCAAGCCCGCCGGCAGCCACCGCTCCGGCCGGCAGGGGGCTAGGCGCCGCAGGCGCAACAGGACCAACTGTACGTCGAGTCCCTTCGGACAGTTGTCGCTGCAACGCCGGCAACCGATACACGCCCAGAGCAGGCGCTCCTCCAAAGCCTCCCTCACCAGGGAGAGTTGCAGCAGCCGCAGAACACCGGCCGGTCCGGAACCGTCCAGGGGAGCCAGACAAGCGGCCGCACAGCGGCCGCACTGGTTGCAATTGCCGGCAATTTCCGTTATGACCGGATATAAAAGCCGCAAATCATCAAAACATAGTCTGTCGACAGCCAGGTTCGTTTCCAAAGGACCTGCATCCTCCCGCGTCAGCATTCTTTGAAGGGACTCGGTCCCATTTCCGTCAACCGGCGGACGAAATTCTCCAGGGCCGCGGCTAGAGACCCGCCCTCCCCGATACCACAGGTGAGAACCTGTACGCGCTCCGCTTCCACCATCACACTCCGGAGGGTTTCCTGTAATTTGGCTACCCGGGAGTCGGCGAGGTCAGGGCCGTGTCCGTAATGGCACTCGTCGGCCCTGCAACCTGCCACAATGACTCCGTCCCACCCGTTCAAAAGCGCATCGTTGATCCAACCCATGTTGACCGCACCGGCACAGGAAACGGCCACCGGCAGGACGTTGACCGGATAGACCGTGCCGTCCAGGGCCCGGTATGCATCGTTACCGCACAGGAAAGCTATTACCCGCACTTCTTCACCGCCAACGGCCGGAGCCGCCAGGCGGGCAGCCATTTCCCGGGTGCTGAAGCCCGGCAGGTGGATGCACCGCAAGGGACATCCACCCTGGCAGATGCCGCAACTGCGGCAACCGGTTGCACTTGGCAGGGGATAGCCGTCCCGGTCCAGGGTAATGGCTCCGTAAGGACACTCCTCTACGCAACGCTTGCAGCCATCACATTTTGTTTTGTCCAGCAAGGGCAAAACCAAGGCCGGTCCCTGGTCGAGGAGGGCCAGGCATTCGGCGCTTGCCGCCAGGCCGCTTTGTACGGCGCCGCTTGCGTCCATGGGTCCCTGGGCGGTACCGGCTGCAAAAATACCGGCCCTGCGGCCTTCCGTCGGCGAACAGGGCAAATGCCCGGGTACGAATCCGGCTCCATCCTTCGCCAGATGGTAACTGTCGGCAATGTGTTCCGGTACCAAACCGGCCGCCAGAACCACCAGATCGGCCCCTACCAGCACGCGCCGTCCGCTCAGGCTATCGGCCGCCACCACCTCCAGGTCGCCGGTATCCGCAGCGCGGACCACCGCCAAGGGATTGCCCCGGATAAAGACGGTGCCTTCATCCATGGCCTGCCGGTACATTTCTTCCAGGTGTCCGGTAACCCGCATATCCATGTAAAACACGGTGACCTCGGCGTCGGGGTAGGCATCGCGTACATAGCGGGTTTGTTTCAGGGTAACCGCGCAACAAATGGCGGAACAGTAAGGAAGATGCTTGCAGTCCCGGCTGCCGGCGCACTGGATGAATGCCACCCGGCGGGCCGGCCGTTCGTCGGCCGGCCGCATCAGGCGTCCGCCGGTCGGACCATCCGGACTGGCCAGGAACTCCAGGTCCATGCTCGTCAAGACACCGGGTAAGCGGCCGTAGCCGTAGTTTTCTACGGCCGCGACATCGTAGAGGGCCGAACCGGTAGCCATAACGATTGCCGACACGTTGACGCTGAAACTTTGCTCGTCTTCTTCCATGCAGACGGCCCCGGCCGGACAAACCGCGGCACACTTGCCGCAGGCCGGGCCCAGGCACGCCTGTCTGTCTATGGCATAAGCCAGGGGGTAGACTGACCCGGCGGGGGAGAGGACGGCCTTGCGCCAGGCGGGCAACCCTCTTGAGGTATCCGTCACCACCGGGCACACCGCTTCGCACCGGCCGCAGCCGGTACACTCTTGCCCGATGAAACGCGGATGCTGCCTGATGTTGACCTGGAAGTTCCCGGCCGTCCCGTGGACGCCTGCCACCTCCGCCAGCGTGTGGACGGATACCCGCCCGCTTTGCAGCAGCCGCTCGGTCTGAACGGCCAGCCCGCACCGGGGTGCACAGCCGCGGGGGTAATAGCGGTGTAGTTGGGCCACGCGACCGCCCAGCCAGGCCCGCTTTTCAACCACTGTCACTTCCACACCGCCCCGGGCCAGATTCCCGGCTGCAGCGAGGCCGGCTATGCCGCCGCCCACTACCAGCACCCGGCGGTTCCCCGTCGTTGTCTCCGGAATGACGGGGCCGGGAGCCGCCTTAAGCCTGGCCACCCCCATTTTGAGCAGGGCCAGGGCTTGGGTGGTAGCTCCGGCCGGATCGCCGGGGTGGGCCAGGGCGCACTGCTCGCGCAAATTGCAGCGCTCCAGCAGGTTTGGGGCCAGATCCTCCGCAGCCAGGCGTTCAAAGCTCTCCTGGTGGACGGCGGGTGAACAGGCGCCGATTACCAACCGGTCCACCCGCCCGGCTTGGATGTCCTCCACGACGGAAGCCAGGTCGCCGGGGCGGCAAAGGGCCGTAAGCACGCGCACTTCGCTTACGCCCTTCCACTTGCCTATTTTGCTTCTGAGCCCCTCCAGATCTATTACCTCATTGATTCTGCCGTCACACCGGCAGAGGTAGACTCCGATACCAGCCGGCATATCGAATCCCCCTCAGAAGGAGTCGGGGGGGGGGGGGGGGG
>DATKUX010000014.1:0-15704 GCA_035530395.1 Spirochaetia bacterium | reverse complement strand
GCCGCCCTCGAAATAAGTCTGCGGCCGGGCCTTGGTCAAATCGATGAACTGGTCCACGGCCACAAAGTGGCCCGGTTGCATGGCCGGGTTGAGGGAGCCGACGGCCGCGGTGGCCAGGACCCAGCACACGCCCAGTTTCTTCAAAGCGGCTATGTTGGCGCGGTAGTTAACCCGGTGCGGCGGCACGGAGTGGTCGGCGCCGTGCCGGGCCAGAAAAGCAACGTTCTTACCTTTATACCGGCCGAGGTTGACAGACACCTCTCCGTACGGCGTATCCACTTTTTCAACCCGCACGTCATCCAAAATGTTGGGGTCGTATACTCCGGTCCCCCCGATGACTGCAATCTTGAACGACAAAATTGTACTCCTTTCGACAGCGTCCGCAAGGTTTGACAGCGCTTTTAGTATTCTCGCCCGAAGCGGAAAAATCCTTTAGGCATGTGGCGAATAAGGAAAGATCAGGAACAAGGATCTTCCCCTAAAAACAAAAGGCCCGCCCGAAGGCGGGTCACCTCATAAGAGATGCACAGGCTAGTTCACCGCTGTTCCTAAAACGAAGAACAGTAGGATGATGATTATGAAAAGCCACAAAAACGGTTGCCCCCCATAGCCACCCATCGTCATACCCCTCCTATCCAGATAAGTTTTCTGCATTATCCTATGATCCGGATTACCGCCCGGTCACAGACGGCTCGTTTTTCCAGCGCGGCGGCATTGCCATAAGGGCCCAAAGGTGAGAGAATAGAGCGGTAGGAGGTGGGGTTAAACCTTGCCCATCGGCATATTCGACTCGGGCGTGGGTGGTCTTTCGGTTCTGCGGGAGATAAGACGCCTTTTGCCCTACCATGATCTCCTTTATTACGCCGACTCGGCTTACTGTCCGTACGGTACCAGGAACCCGGCCCAGATCCGTTCCCGCTCCCTGGCCATCGCCCGCTTTCTGATTACTCAGGGCGCCGGCCTCATCGTGGTAGCCTGCAATACAGCCTCGATAGCCGCCCTGGACTATCTGCGCGAACAGCTGGAAGTGCCCGTGGTGGGCATGGAGCCGGCGGTGAAACCGGCCGCCGAAGGCACCAGAAACGGGCACATCGGCGTGCTGGCCACCCAGGTGACCCTGGCCGGCGACCGGTATAACAACCTGAAGGAGAAATTCGCTCCCAACGCCGAGGTGGTCTCCGTACCCTGCCCGGGGCTGGTGGAAATGGTCGAGGCCGGTCTGACGGCCGGTCCCGCGGTGGAGGAACTGTTGACCAGGTGTCTGGTGCCTATGATCAGCAGGCAGGTGGATACGGTGGTTCTCGGCTGCACCCACTACCATTTCCTGCGCGACACGGTACAAAAACTGACCGGACCGGACGTGCTGGTCATCGACACCGCCCGGGCCGTGGTCTGCCAGACCCGCAGAGTTCTTACCGCCAGCGAGGTACCGGGCCGGGAAGAAGGACATTGGTCCTTTTTTACCAGCGGACAGGCACCCGTGGTGCAGCCGGTGGTACGCCTGCTACTGGATGACGGGAACATAACGGTGGAAGAAAGGCCGCTGTGAGCACAGCGGCCTTGTCCATGGCAATGGCGGTCTCAGCGGCTTTCGTCCGGGGATAACCGGGCCAGTCCCGCTGCCGTCCGGGATGCGATGACCAGGCCGGTATCCGTCGGCAGGGGGATTAGAGCGCTGGGGAAAAGATTCAGGCGCCTCAGGGCGTCCTGCACCCACCCGCTGGCAAAGAGCCGGCCGTTGTACGTATTTATGAACATGTTGAGGTCGTAGAGAGCCGCCGCAAGCGGAAAGTGTTCCGGGAAAAAATCATGGATGAGCAAAAGGCCGTCGGCCGCCAGGCATCCGGCGGCGGCGCCCAGGATGTACCCGGCCTCTTCCGCCGCGTAGACATGAATCACGTTTGACAGGATGACCAGTTGGAACCTTCCCGGCGCCACGGGCCAGGGCTCCAGGATATTGGCCGGGCAATAAGCCACCCGGGCGGCCAGGCCTCTTTCCTTCATCAACCCGCCGGCTATATCCAAAACCTCAGGCAGATCCACCAGGGTGGCTGAAAGCCCCGGGAACCGGGACAGGAATTCCGCCGCTATGGCTCCGGAGCCCGCACCCACATCCAGAACCCTCCCCCCGGTAACGGCGTCGCCAAAGATGGCCAGGATCTCCCGGGCCTTCAGCCTGGCTACGGCATCCATGGCGCCGATGTAACGGGAGAGCCGCCCGACAAAATCGGCGTGCCCGTCGTCGGAAGGATAATGGACCCGGCCGCCGGCCTTCAAGCAGTCCTGCAAGGTTTGCCAGTACCCGGCGAGATACCGGCGCCAGAGAATCAGGTCACCCAGGTACTGGTCCCTGTCCTTGACCAGGTAGTCCCGGGCCACCGGGGAGTTTTCAAAGAGCAGTCCGGCAGACCTCAGAAGACCCATGGCACACAGGGCGTTCAAGAACCTTACCGTCCCCTCAGCCGCCCAACCGGTCTCTTCGGCCAACACTGCGGCACTCTTGCCGGTGGGATCCAGCAGGGTAAAAAGGCCCGTCTCCACCGCCGTGAAAAGTACTTCCGACAACCAGGAGCCCGATGCCAGGTCGGCCAGGTATTGAGGACCGGCCTCTCGTCGGCCGTCTTCCCACCCAAGAAAAGCCGGCGCGGGAGCCCCTGACTTTAGGCATGGGGAGGAGCGCCGGCATATCTGCTGATTTGGATCCATTTCGGGAGACCTCTTCCCGTCAAAGATTTGACAAGCGTACCGATAATTGAGCGTTTCTCTGTCAATTTGTTCCGATATACACCTCCTTCTAATTTGAGCTTCTTCCAGTCTTTATCCGAGATAATATTCCCTTCAAGATGAGACACCTCAAATGTTCCCCGAGTCCGTAAACCTGTAATGTATCCATAAGTTTTCACGCCGTTGCGGTCGACGAAAGAAACCGTATCATATAACTGAAAACCGTTAACCGCTCTTATTGCTGGCGTTTTCTCGCACGTTTTACCTTTTTTGTTTTCGTTCGAGAATCGGCGGAAAGGTTTCCGACCCTTTAGTCGTCTCTCGACAACGCATTCCGCCGGTAGATTGAAACTGCGATCACCAGCCGCTATCACCATCGCGTCAACTACCTGAGCTTTTGGTAACTTCATTTTTAAACGATAAAACTTTGTTCGATAACCAAACGTTGCTTCAATCGGCAGACCAAACTTCTTTAACTCCTGCCATAACGCCCATTTATAGCTTGAGTAAGAGCGCTGTAGCGAAAAGCCCTGAACTTCGCCGCCTCTTTCTGAATATTGGGGAACCCGTATTCCTCGGCAGTCCGGGATCCCTTCTCCCGGTTGCACGTCTCGCAGGAGATCACCAAGTTTGATATCTTATCAGTGCCACCCCGGGACTTCGGTATAACATGCTCGATCTCCAAAACAAGGTCCTTGCTTTTCCCTTTGCAGTACACACAATTATGACCATATTTATGAAGCAAATATTCTTTTACTTCATAACCGAACAGGGTCCCCTGTTGATACTCCATACCCTGAATCTCGGGTTTGGCCATTTTCTGAGTGTCAAAGGCGGTCAACTCCACTCGGATCTTCGTCACAGGCATTATCTCGACCAATTTCTTGACCTCAGCTACGATGGTATCAACTTTGTTCTGCAGCGTGGGGTTAAGGATCTTGTCGGTATCATGATTACCCTTTTCGCTCGGACGTTCATGCTGACATTTCCTGCAAACCGCTGCACGACCATTAGAAACGTTTTTGTGGCCCTTACTGTTTTTGCGTTTCTCTTTCTTCCAAGACTTCGGCGTGTGATTTTTGCCGCACACCGAACATACAGATTTAACGCGGTTCTGAAAACGACACTTACGATAACGGGTAGTCCGGTTTCTGCGATTACCCCGGGCATCGGATCTGCGCTTCAACTGTGCAGAGATGTCTGTGCGAAGCAGAATCTCTTTCGCATAAACGATACTGCACATTTCCGCGTCAGGCTCATGCACCTCGACTGCTACTGGAGTATCGCTGGAACCAGGATCAATCCCCAACGTCATTTCTACCGGCACAAATTCCGTGTTCTCGTAAGTTAATTGGATAGTAAACGGTTCGTAGCAGAAAATGCGGGCTTTTCCTTCTTTGAGAAGGTGCCGCACTCTACCGGAACGCCGGGTTGCCGCCAAAGGCTTCCCCTACTTCGATATAACGAAGATCGGTTCTTGTTCGGGCCTTCTTTCGGCCTGTGTCACTGCAAATACATCTCCATGGTTCCCCTCGCGGGGAATAATACAGGCTTTCGCCCGTTCATTTCCCAGCCAATGTTCTTCCGAGTTGCCTGTAACGACAGGTCGTCCCGAGGTTGACCGCCCCATCCCCAAAAGGACTTTACAGAGCCTCCAGAAAGTTGTGCCGGACTAGCTGACCCGGAGAAGGGCCGCGTTTCATCCGGCTGTCTGATATTCGAAAGAACGTAGTCGATTAGGACTTAGGCTGTCGCTTATGGAACTTTCGTTCCTGACTAAAGCGGAAGACTGTCAGGATTTCTCCCTCAAGCCCCCGGCTTTAGCCTGGGGTAATTGACAGCGAAGGATCCAAACCGCTCATTCCCGGGCTTCGTCCGGAGTCACACCGGCGTCGTCAAAGGTGAGCATGTCGCTGATCACCGCGGCGGCGGCTTCCACCACCTTCATGGCCAGGGCCGCCCCGCTTCCCTCACCCAGGCGCATATTGAGGTCCAAAAGAGGCCGCAGATCCAAAACCTCCAACATGAGCCGGTGACCGTATTCCAGGGAGCGGTGGCCGGCAATCATGTAATCCAGGGAGGCGGGAGCCAGCGCTTTAGCCAGGAGAGCCCCGGCCGAGGAAATGAAGCCGTCCACCACCACCGGTATTTTGTAGTAGGCCGCCCCCAGGATAAGCCCGGCAATACCCCCGATCTCAAAGCCGCCCACTTTGGCCAGGACGTCCACCGGATCATGAGCGTCGGGCCTGTTCACGGCCAGCGCGGCATCGATAACCCGGATCTTGTTTTCCAGGGCTTCATCGCTGATGCCCGTTCCCCTGCCCGTCACTTCCCGGGCCGGCAATCCCGCCAACGCTGCCAGGATGGCGGCGCTGGGAGTGGTATTGCCGATTCCCATATCGCCGGTGGCCAAAAGGTCGAGACCTTCCGCCACGAGTTTGCCTACCAGGTCTATGCCGGCTTCCAGGGCTTTGTTGGCCTGCTCCCGGCTCATAGCCGGGCCTTCGGCCATGTTCCGCGTACCCGGCGCTATCCTGTAGGACAGGATTTGCCCCCGTTCCACCAGGCCGCTCAGGTCTCCGGCCACACCCATATCCACCACTACCACCCGAGCCCCGGCCACGCGGGCTATGACATTGATGGCGGCGCCGCCGGCCACGAAATTGTAGACCATCTGGGGAGTAACCTCCTGGGGAAAGGCACTCACCCCTGCGGCGACCACACCGTGGTCGCCGGCCATGGTTACAACGACTTTTCTTTCCACGCGCGGTTTTAAATCCTGCCTGATACCGGCCAGTTGTTCAGCCAGGTTGAGAAGTTCCCCCAGACTACCCCGGGGAATCGCCAGGTTGTCCAAATGTTTCCGGGCCTTTTGCCGCCACTGCCCACTGACCGGTTCAATGCCGGCGATGGTGGTTTCCAGCAAACTCAAATAAATCATCTCCTTAGTGGGATACGCCGTTACTTCTGGTCAAAACTTCCCCAACACCAGCATGACCGCAAAACCCACAATCTCCATCAGTTCGCTCAGGGCACCCAGGGTATCCCCGGTTACACCGCCGATCCTTTTCCGGACATAGTGACCGGCCAACCAGGTAGCCGCAAGGACAACTCCCGCCAGCACGGCACCCTTCGGACCCAGGACCAGCCCTGCGGCGGCCAGGACGGTCGCCGAAGCCAGGACCAACTCCCGGCTCCCCACGTATTTGGTGAACCCCCCCTTTCCGCCGCCGGGCCGGACATACGGGTTGGTCCCGGCCGCATAAACCTGGGCCCAGCGGCCGAGGGCCGGCACCAGCGCCAGCGCGGCGATCTTGCCCGTCGGAGTCAGGGCGCCCAGCAGCAGGAGTTTGGCTAAAAAGCCCAGGATGCCGGCCATCACGCCGTGCGCTCCAACATGGCTGTCTTTCATGATGGACAGGGCCTGGTCCGCCGGCCGGCCACTGCCCAAACCGTCCGCCGCGTCCATCAGGCCGTCACCGTGCATGTTGCCGGTAATCACCACCAGAAAGGCGAGCGGGACAAAGGCGCTCAGCAGGGAAGCGGAAACCAGCCGGGTGACCATATACGCACCGGCGGCCGCCGCTCCGAGCAGCAAACCTACCAGGGGGAACCAGGCCATAGCCGCCGCCAGGTCCTTTTCCCCGACCGGTCCGCGGACGGTCACGGGTACCACGGTCAGGAACTGGCAGGCCAACAAAAGCTGCAGCATCTTGTATCTCCCATCTAGACGCTTGGGCCGCCCGCCAGGTAAGCCAGGCCTATGTTAACGGCGCAATCCGCACCGCAAAGACGGCAGGCCCCACCTTCGCCTTGACAGCGGAGGTGGTCACGGATTTTTTCCGGATCCAGCGCCAGTTCCACCTGGGCCGCCCAGTCATGGTCCGCCCGGGCCTGGGCCATGCGCCGGTCTTTCTCCCAACTGCCCCGCACTCCCTTGGCCAGATCGGCGGCGTGGGCCGCCACGCGGGCGGCGATAACCCCGGCGTGAACATCCTCTTCGGTGGGCAGGCCGAGGTGCTCAGCCGGTGTAACATAGCAGATAAAATCGGCTCCGGCCGCCCCCGCCAGGGCCCCGCCCACGGCGGATGTCAGGTGGTCGTAGCCGGGAGCCACATCTGTCGCCAGGGTGCCCAGGACAAAGTAGGGGGCGTCGTGGCAGAGACTCTTCTGCAACTGGATGGTGGCCTCCACATGATGCATGGGCACGTGGCCGGGCCCTTCCACCATGACCTGGACCCCCGCCGCGCGGGCGCGCCGGACCAGGTCTCCGGCCACCAAAAGCCCCTGCACCTGTGCCCCGTCCAGCGAGTCGGCTATACAGCCCGGCCGGATGGCGTCGCCCAGGCTCAATGTGACATCATAGTCTTTCAAGATCGCCAAGACCCGGTCAAACTGTTCGAAAAGAGGGTTCTCCCGCTGATTGTGCAGCATCCAGCCGGTGAGCAGGGCACCGCCCCGGCTGACGATGTCGGTAACCCGCCCGGTTTTCCGCAGCCGGTCCAGCACCCCGAAATTGAGGGCGCAGTGGATGGCCATGAAGTCCACCCCGTCGGCGGCCTGGGCTTCTATGGCGGCAAACATATCCTCCGGCGTCATGGCCACTATGCCGCCGTCCCTCTCCATGGCCCGGGTGGCGGCCTGGTACACGGGCACGCTGCCCACCGGCACGCTGACCGTAGAGAGGCTCCGCCGGCGCATGCCGTCGATGTCCCCGCCGGTGCTCAGATCCATGATGCCGTCGGCGCCGGCGGCAACCGCGATGCGCAGCTTGCGCACCTCCATGTCCTGGTCGTCCCGGTCGCCGGAGGTTCCGATCAGCGCATTGACCTTGGTCCTGAGATCTTTACCGATAGCGCAGGAATCGATTTCTCCCCGTACCTTGTTCCTGGGAATGACCACGGTACCGGCCGCAACGGCCGCCCGTACGGACTCGGGGCTCAGCCCTTCGGCCAGCGCCGTTTTCTCCATGTCGACGGTGATGTGGCCCGCCCGCGCTTTAAGAAGCTGGGTCATCAGTACCCCCCCTATCAATGTATAACTGCTTATTAATCAGCAAACGGCCGCTTCCTTACCCAGGTACTGGGCCACTACCTTCATGGCGCAGAATTTACCACACATGGCGCAGGTATCGCCGGAGTCCGCACTGCGGGCCTGTCTCAGGCTGGTCGCCCGCTCCGGGTCGATGGCCAGGGCCAACTGCTTTTGCCAATCGAGGGCCTTGCGGGCGCAAGACATATCGTAATCCCATTGCCAGGCCGCGGGGTTCCTGGTCAAATCGGCCGCATGGGCCGCGATGCGGGCCGCTACCACCCCTTCGCGGACTTCCTGCCGGTCCGGCAGACGCAGGTGTTCCACCGCCGTGACGTAACACAGAAAATCTGCCCCCGCCCAGGCGCTGACCGCCCCGCCGATAGCCGCATTGACATGGTCGTAACCGGGAGCGAGGTCGGTAACCAGGGGGCCGAAGACAAAGTAAGGGGCACCGGTGCACAGCCTCTTCTGCAGCGTAACGGTACTCCTTATTTGCGTCAGCGGAACGTGCCCCGGACCCTTGACCATCACCTGCACACCAGCCGCCCTGGCCTGCTGTACCAGTTCGCCCAGAATGACCATTTCCTGGATCTGCGGGACGTCGAGGGAATCGGCCATGCAACCGGGACGCCACCCGTCGGCAAGACTCAAAGTCACGTCGTATTGCCGGCAGATGGCCAGCAGCCGGTCAAAATACTCATACAGAGGGTTTTCCCGCTCGTGGTAAACCATCCAG
Source organism: Spirochaetia bacterium (assembly GCA_035530395.1). Taxonomy (GTDB): domain Bacteria; phylum Bacillota; class Desulfotomaculia; order Desulfotomaculales; family JAJYZD01; genus JAJYZD01. The sequence continues at coordinate 7,210 of DATKUX010000014.1, read as the reverse complement.
CCCACCAGATGGGAGCCTCCATAGCTTACCAGGTGATCGGTACGCCCGCTCCGGCGGGCCGATTCCACGGTCTGCCGGTTGGTGGCGCAATGCAGGGCGAGGAAATCCACCCCGTCGGCGGCCTGTTTTTCGATGACGGCAAAAAGGTCATCCACCGTCATCCGGACTGCCGCGCCGGACCGTCTGCGGGCCTCGGTCAGCGCCTGGTACAGGGGCAGCGTGCCGACCGGCCGGGTCACACGTGCAAAATCCGGCGCCGGACGTAATCGATGTCGGCGGCAATACTGAGATCCATAACGGCATCAGTACCCGCGGACGCGGCGCAAAGCGCCTTGGCCACCTCTTCTTCCGGATCGTCGGCTTCGCCGGCGGTACCGACGCTGGCACTCACTTTCACCCGGAGACCCTCGCCTACGGCAACCGGTTCACTGACCCTCACCCTGTTGCGCAGTATGACGACCGTACCCCTGGCCACCCTGGCCGCGATCTCCTCCGGCGGCAACCCCTCCTGCGCAGCCACCTGCCTCATTTCCGGCGTCACCAAGCCCGCGCGGGCCTTTTCCAGCAGTGTCAACGGACCAGCCTCCTTTTCAAATAGAAAAAAGTCCTCAGCCAGTACAATACCGGCCGAGGACTTTACCATCACCCTCAGACTGAAACCATGTCCTTTTCCTCGAAGATACGCCAAAAACGAAACAGGCAGGTCTCCTGGCTCGCGGGTCATCATCCGGCCGCGCCTTCCCGGATCACTCCAGTGGCACCCTGCGGCAGACTGACCGCTTACAGTGGCGGGACCGCGCCTTGGGCGAACCACTTCTCTCGTTCGCCGTACGGACTTCCCTATTCTCCTCCCTGCGGAGGCACCTGTTTCCTTATTCTGTTGGTAATGAGTCTAGCATGGGGAATCCCGGTTTGTCAATGACTTGCCGGGAGATTATAATTAGAGACATGATCCGCCCCTTGGCAACGGGCTGGAAAGAATGGGAATGGCGCTGGATATGTTTATATAATGAAGTGATTTTCATAGGGAAGTCCTAATGCTCGCCGTCAACCGATCTCCAGCGACCGCTGGGGGTGCGTTTCCGACCGTTCAGCGGGTGATGATTGAGTAGCTGAAATCCTAAACCTATAATTAGCTCCGTTACGGGGCGAAGACTGAATTTACTCCTTTTGGAGGTGATGTCCGTAACAGCGCTTACCCCGCATTCTCACCCGCCGGTTTAAGGCCTGCAGCACTTTAGTGGGATGCGGTAACGACGAGCAGGAAAGGGGATGTAACGCGGGCTTATGGAAGCAACCAAACAGGGCACCGGATTGATTCCGCCTTACGTAAAAACTTTTATTAATTGGGCCAATGAGGACCTCGACGGCTTCTGGGAGAACGCCGCCGAAAAGGCCGCCGGTGACATCCACTGGTTCAAGAAATGGGACAAGGTCTTTAACTGGGAATACCCCACCTTTCAGTGGTTTATCGGCGGCCAGACAAACATATGTTACAACTGCGTCGACTACAAGGTCCTCCAGGGCCACGGGGGCAGGGCCGCTCTGGTTTGCGAGAACGGCGAAGACGGCACGACGGAAGTGGTCACCTACGCCCAACTCCTGGGTCTGGTGAAGAAATACGCGGCTGCCTTGCGCGGCATGGGCGTCCAAAAGGGAGACCGGGTTTCCATCTACATGCCCACCAGCGTTCAGTCGGTTTCCGCAATGCTGGCCTGCGCCCGCATCGGCGCGGTGCACGTGGTCATCTTTGCCGGATTCTCGGCCGGAGCGGTGGCGGACAGGCTCCAGATCTCCGGCGCCCGCTACATGCTGGTACAGGACGAGAGTTCGCGGCGCGGCAAGGCCATCGACCTTAAGAAGATCGTGGACGACGGCATCGACAAGTGCCCGCCCGGGCAGATCGAAAAGGTTGCCGTACTGTGTAAAAACCCCAACACCGCTCTGACGAGCGGGCGGGACATCACATGGGAAGACTTCCTCGCCGGCGGCGCCGGCCAGAGCACCGAAGTTGAAATCATGGAGTCCAACGAACCCCTGTTCCTGCTACCCACCTCCGGCACCACGGCCCGTCCCAAGGTGACGGTGCAGAAGCACGGCGGGTACCAGATGTGGGTAAACTCCATGGGCAAGTGGATCTACGGCCTGCAGCCCAGCGACATCTGGTTCTGCACCTCCGACATCGGCTGGATCGTTGGTCACAGTTACAACGTTTACGGGCCCCTGCTGGCCGGCTGCACCTCCGTCATGTACGACGGGACACCGGACTACCCGAACCAGGATATGTGGTGGGACATCGTCGAACGCCACCGTCCCAGCGCCCTGTGGCTCTCGCCCACCGGCGTGCGCGGCATGATGCGGCTAGGCATCGAACATGCCCAGAAGCACGATTTAAGTTCGGTCAAGCGGATCTTCTGCGCTGGCGAGGTGCTCAATCCCCCGGCCTGGAAGTGGCTGCAGGAAGATGTATTCCACAACCGCATTCCGGTCATCGACCACATGTGGCAGACCGAGACCGCCGGTCCTATTTTCGCCAACCCGTGGGGTCTGGGCATGGTTCCGATCAAGCCCGGTTCTGCGGCTATCCCGGTTCCCGGTGTTATCGCCGAGGTTATCGACCAGGCCACCGGACAGCCGGTCGGTCCCAACGAAAAAGGCGTGGTCGTGATCAAGAAGCCCTTCCCGGGTCTGACCTCCACTCTCTGGAAGACCGAGGACATCTACCAGAGCGAATACTGGGAGAAATATCCGACCACTAAAGGCACGTACTACTGCGGCGACGCCGCGGCGATTGACGAGGACGGCTATATGTGGTTCGCCGGCCGCTCCGACGAAGTCATCAAGATTGCCGCCCACCGTATCGGCACGGTGGAAATCGAAAGCGCCCTCATCGGCCACCCGGCCGTGGTGGAAGCGGGCGTTTCCGGTGTGCCCGACGAACTGCGGGGCGAAGTGGCGAGCGCCTTCGTGGTGCTCAAGAAAGGCTTTACGCCGTCGCCCGAGCTGGCCAAGGAACTCATCGCGCATGTGCGCAGCACCATGGGCGCCATCGTGGTCATGAAAGACGTCGAGTTCGTCAACATGCTGCCCAAGACCCGCAGCGGCAAGATCATGCGGCGCGTCATGCGCACCCTTATGACGGACAAGGACCTCGGCGACCTCTCCACCATCGAGGAAGAAGCCTCGGTGAACGAGATCCGGGAAGCCGTCATGAAGATGCGTAACCATGAATAGTTAGCTTCCGTTTTTTCGGCCCTAAGGCATAGTATCTACAAGTTACACGGGCCGTCTGATCTTTGGTCAGACGGCCCGGTACTTTCCGGCTATCATTAAGCGAAAGCCAATTTATCTCTGCCTGCCCTTGTACACCCCTACCGGATATTTCTGAGCTGAAGGTACTCATTTGCATTGGTTCCTTTCTAATGGTCTGGGTACCGTGCGCCGGTCAGAGCGGTTGAACAAGTAAGAGACGACCGCCGCCAGCGGCTGCTGGTAGAGCATGGCCAGGGTAACTGGTACGGCCACGGCGGCCGGGAAATAGGTCACTGCCAGCACCGAGCCAAAACTGATGTTGCGCATACCCACATTGAAGAGCATGGCCGCCACCGTATCCCGCCGGCGATCCTTCAGGACCAGTGATCCGGCATAGCCCAGAGAATAGCCCAGTATCACCAGCACCAGAATAACCAGCAGCAGTCTAACCAGGGACAGGTTCCATGTGATTTCCGGCCCTATGGCTTCGGCGTTGATGAAGACCACCAAAAACAAGGCCGCTTTAGAAGTAACTCCGCCCACCGAACGGGTGAAACCCGCCAGGCGGCAGCGGGTCAGGTCATTCGTGGCCATTCCCGCCAAACTAGGTACGGTTACCATCCATATCAGCCCCACCAGCATATGCGTGTAATCTATATGGACCACCCGTCCGGCAAATAGCGAAATAAAGGCGGGTAATAAGAAGGGGCTAACCAGCGTATCCAGCGTAACCGCCACCACGGCCAGAGCCACATCCCCGCGCACAACTGATGTCCAGATAATGGAAGTTACTCCGATGGGGATGAATGCTCCAATCAAAAATCCCAGCCGCGTCAAAGGGCTGAACGGGTAAAACAACCATCCGGTTCCGAATGTAACCAGGGGAACGATGACGTGGATCAAAAGGAGCATCCATAGAACAGGCCATGGTCTTGCCAGTACATCACAAAACTCCTTAAAATTGGTCTTGAGAGCGGTAACGAAAGTCATATAGGCAAATAGAAAGACTGCCACCGTCCTCAGGGCCGGGACAAAGGGTATGGGCACCAATAACCCGGGCAACAAGGCCGATACCACGCAGACAAACATCCGTTGCTCCAGCCACCCGTTCCAGAGGGCAAGTTTCTCCGACACAGCCAACCCCCACTTGACGTTGCACAAGAATTTCTCGCTTCATAATCGACAGATCCGCCGGGAGGTTTCAATGCCCCCACTCCTTATCCTTCCAGTCAATCACTTTAAACATGTTTTCCCCGAGCACCATTGTAGAAAGCCCTTCCACAAGGCGAGAACCCGGATTCCCGTTGGAGTCCCGCGACCAGCGCTACCCGGCATTCCCTAATTCCCCTCAACACGACCAGACGCTGCTTCCTCCAAGGTCACATTCACCCGTTGGGTGTCGGCACCCGCATGGCCATACCGTTTAATTGCTCTTCCATTTCCGGCAGGCCCTTGGCCATCGCCCTGGCTCAAGGTTACCCGGGTAGGTAGTACTGGAGGTGCGGTATGATGGTTCTGTCGTTGGCCGGGGCATAGGTGAACTGCGTCAGATTGTCTTTTCCGTCAGTCTGGAAGAGGACCCTGATTTTACTGGCTTCCCGCATTGTTTCACTAAGGCCAATTCATCTTGATGAATGGCTAGCAATTCCTTTATAGCGAAATACTTCTTGAAACCGTAGAAGGATTTGCCAGATTCTCCCCGAAATAGTATTCCAGAATGTCCTATTGAAAGGAGAAACAAATGGATTATAAACAGATGACAGCACCTTGTGGGCTAGATTGTTTGAATTGTATTATGTATTCAGGTTATGAGGATAAGGATCGGCAAGCTTTGGTTATAAGAGAGGCTGGCATTCCTTTGTCTATTTGTAAGGGATGCCGCAACGAAAATGGAAAGTGTGCTAATGCACCAATGCAATGTAACGTTTATCCATGCGCAGAAAAAAAAGGGGTTACATTTTGTTGTGATTGTTCAGATTTTCCTTGTGATTATCTTCATCCATATGCTGACCGAGCCTCCGAGCTGCCACATAATACGAAAGTTTTCAATCTATGTTTAATAAAGAAAATGGGATTGGAATCATGGGCAAAAGAAAAAGCAATGAGTGTTAAGAAAGTCTATTATTACGACAAGTGGAAGCTGTAGCTAAAAGCATAACACTCCCCGAAATTGTTATTCGCGACATGACTCATTTATGTAGGAGGATAAAGAGTGGATCCACACAAGAATCACCGTTCATCTTTTTTTCCTTCCGATTTTCCAGACCTTTTTGATATATTCTGGCATCCCTGGGTCAGCCAGTGACTTAGCCGATTCGCCGAGGATTATCGAAATCTCCTTCCCGGACTATCTCATGGTAATGCTTGGTCGGGTAACCGTAGCCGGGTTTCCGGCATGCGAAGTGACCGTGGCTCTTCGGCAGTACCCAAGTATCGGCGACTCCCATTTTCTGATGGGTGTAACCTTACATCTAAGAGATGGGATTGTCGGTCGGCTCCCTTTTCCCCGGCGGATCTACGCTCCCATGGGCACCCCCTAAGTCGGCGGGACGCTGAGAGTAACGACCAGGTAGAGGCGAGCACCAGGTAGTGAAAACTCGGCACCGACGCTCGGGCAGACTCGGCGGTCGTGGGACACTTCCTTTCGCCGATCCCCGCCCCAATTTATAGAAGGTAGTCGCTGAAAACCCACCTCCTGGTGGGGTGGGATGAAAGCGGCATCGCCTGTAGGGCGATTTTTTGCAAAACGTGCAAAAAATGGTTGACGTTGTGTTCCCAGGATACTATAATTGAGAGAAATTAAGGGAAATCCTGGCCACTACACCTCCAATATCCTCATCTATGTCCAATCGTGCCTGAAAAGGTATTACAGCCAACAAAATATCCCTGTAGATCAATAGAAAATATGTTCTGGGCTCGATGGATTTTCGATTAAGGGGATGAACTAGATGAACGCCTGGTGATTTCAAGTGTTTCTACCCCAGCTATATGACTGAGGTAGGGTCAAGCTTTTTGTCCGTTTGGGATAATGGTTGTAGATGTTTATGTCGCTCATAGAAGGGACTAATCTTTTTTAGAGGTACAATCTATCGGTATAAAGTGGATCAAGTGGGAGAAAGAGGTCCCGGGGGCGCGAATGGCTTTGCCGCTGTGAGAGAAGTGGTGGTATACTTAAGCAAAAAAGGACAGGAGGCACGCCGTCCACCGGGTCGTTTTTGGCAAGACCCCCGGTAGGAGGCGAGCCTCCAACCACTCATCATGATCATAGCACATCTTGGGGGTACTTTGGAAGAGTATTTCGTGGCGATATTTCACATCCTGAGGATGGGGTTGTTGTGCCCGAATTGTGGGGGCCCGCTGGGGTTGCTCTGCCAGTATGATCGGCGTCCCATCTTGAATGGAGTACGTGAAGAGATGCCAATCCAGCGGGTGGTTTGTAAGAAGTGTGGTAAGACGCACGCTGTGCTGCCCGACTTTATCCTGCCGTATAAGCATTACGGAACGGCCGAGGTGGAACGGGTTCTGGATGAGGCTGATGCCGGTGTTGCGGGGGAGAAGATAGATACCATTGCCGATGTATCCACCGTCCGTCGGTGGTGCCGCGAGTTTCGGAACAAGGTCGGTGGGTTCTCCGTCCGGCTGCGGCATATTGCCTCTACTATTTTCAACCAACCCGTTTACGCCCTTCCACCGCCGGGAGCTTCCGGCGTACTATCGCAGCTGAGGGATAGTCTGCGATTCCTTCCTGAAATCCTCTCCTGTGGGCTAGTTCTTGGAAAAGTGTTCCAATGGTTTACCATAGCATTTACCACATAGCTTGCTCTCGTTGACCGGGGGCTTGTTTGATAGACTGGTAGCCAACAACAATGAAGGGAGTTGGCACCAGTGGAAAAGGAAAATGACCCCAGAGATGTCGCTCTGAAACGTTACGCTATGGTAGTTGCCGCACTGGACGAGA
>DATKUX010000013.1:0-5064 GCA_035530395.1 Spirochaetia bacterium | reverse complement strand
TCGCACAGTATTCCCGACGCGGTGGCGATAGCTGTCCATACTCCCGTGGGGGTTGTCCTGCACACGGGGGACTTCAAAATCGACCAGACGCCGGTGGACGGACAGATCACCGACTTTCACCGTTTGGCCCATTATGGCGAGCGGGGAGTACTGGTTCTACTGTCGGATAGCACCAACGTCGAGCGCCCGGGCTATACCCTGTCGGAAAGTTGTGTTGGACAAACCTTCGACGACGCTTTCCGGGAGGCCAAGGAGCGCATCATCATCGCCACGTTTGCTTCCAACGTGCACAGGCTGCAGCAGGCTATCTACAGTGCCAGGCGCTTCAACCGTAAGGTGGCGGTAGTGGGCCGGAGCATGGTCAACGTCGTCGGCATCGCTCGCGAACTCGGCTACCTGGATGCGCCGGACGGCGTGTTCATCGAACTGGACGAGATCAACCGGCTGCCCAAACACCAAGTGGCCCTGTTAACCACCGGTTCCCAGGGGGAGCCGATGTCCGCCCTGACCCGCATGGCCATGGGCGAGCATCGCCAGGTGGAGATAGTTCCCGGCGATACGATCCTCATCTCGGCCACGCCGATACCGGGCAATGAAAAGCTGGTGGCCCGGATTATCGACCAATTGGTCAAGCACGGGGCCAGGGTGATCTACGAGAAGATTTCCGGGATCCATGTATCCGGACACCCCAGCCAGGAAGATCTGAAACTCATGATCAACCTGGTGCGGCCCAAGTTCTTCATTCCGGTGCACGGTGAGTACCGGATGCTGAAAAAGCACGCTGACCTGGCCAAGGAAATGGGTATCCCGGCGGAACGGATCTTCGTGGCGGAAAACGGGATGGTGCTGGAGTTTGACCGGCGCTCGGGGCGCATTGCCGGTCGGGTGACGGCGGGGCGGGTGCTGGTGGACGGGCTTGGTGTCGGCGACGTGGGCAATGTGGTCCTGCGGGACCGCCGGCAACTTTCCCAGGACGGTATCCTGATCGTGGTCATTACGGTCAACCGGGAATCCGGAACCATGATGGCCGGTCCCGATATCGTTTCAAGGGGGTTCGTCTACGTCCGGGAGTCGGAACAGCTCATGGAGGACGCCCGGTTAAAGGTCCGGGATGCTCTGGAGAAATGCAACAACCGGGGTATTTCCGAGTGGGCGGCCATCAAGTCCCAGGTGCGCGATGTGCTGGGTAAGTTCCTTTACGAGAGAACCAGGAGAAGGCCAATGATACTACCGATCATCATGGAAGTCTAAGCAGAAGGCGGCACCGGAAGGTGCCGCCTTCCTCGCTCCGGGGACCCGGCGCGCCGGGGAGGGGCTGCAAATAGGAAATGAGCAGGTTTGACAGATCATGGCGGATCTGATATTCTGATTGTCGGAGGTGCTGATCATGGCCACGGCAACGGTAAAAGTCGGGCAGCGGGGAACCGTAGTGATCCCAGTTGATCTTCGCAAGGAATATGGTATCGAAGAAGGTTCCCTTCTAATAGCCGAGTCTGTAGCGGAAGGAATACTCTTTCGGCCGGCAGCTGTTTTTTCGGTGGAGATATATACTCCTGAGCGCAAGGCTGAGTTCTTGCTGAACAACGCGGTTAACGACGAGGATTATGTTTGGGCTGTAAATGAGGTAAGAAAGCTTGGCTTAGATCCGGCAAATATTCCGCATGAAAGGCCCGGCAAGAAATAATGGACTATCTGTTCCTCGACGCCAATGTGCTGTTCTCCATCGCTTACGGAAGCCGCAGCCTGGGGGTATTCCGGGACCTGGCCCGTCAGGGTGCCTGTTCACTCATCGCTTCCGATTACGTATTGGAGGAAGCCAGGCGTAACCTTTCCCGCCGCGAAGAAGTGGAAAGACTCGACCAATTCTCCGCGGCTTTAACGATCACGACGGAGGTGGATCTTGGCTTACCGTGTCCCATAGTTCTGCCGGCCAAGGACCGACCGGTACTCCTGGCGGCCGTTCACGCTCGCGCTACCCATCTTATTACCGGCGATTTGGGGCATTTTGGTGCCTACAGGGGGCAGACCGTCCAAGGTGTGCATATCTGCACGCCACGCGATTACCTTGACTTGCGGTACAACGGATGAACTCTGACCGGAACCGGGCGTGGATCTGGTCAGATCAGTGAAGTCCTTGTCCCAAAGGGCCGTTCCCGTTCCGCGTCCAATGGTCCGTCTTCAAGGCCTGAGGTTCGTTTCCAACCTGGCAGGTTTTGCCAATTGCGGCCTTCGGACGACCAATATCGTTCCGACTCCGCCTGCAAGAATGAGTAGGCCGGTGATCCGAAACAAATTTCCTCCTCCTACGGTTGTCATCAACCAGCCGCCCAACAATGGCCCTATAATTTCACCAAGACTCATGCGCAAGCCGAAGATGGCGAAATATGATGCTCTTTTGTCTTCCGGCGCAATCAAGGAAACAATGTGGCTAAGTTGGGGGACACCGATCATCTCCCCTATTGTGAACACAAATTCGTTTGCCAACAGGATCCCGACCGACGGGGCCCAGCCATAGCCGAAACTGGCTATGGCGAAGGCTAAAAATGAAAAGGCAATCACTATCCAGGCTGCGACATTTTTAAGAAGTCGGGATATTATCATCTGAAAGAAAGTAACCATGCCGGCACCAAACAGGTACAAAACCGCAATCACATGGGTGTAGTTTGTGAAATGGTGAGAGAGGTGAATGGGAAGACTGGTCCCAGCCTGCGCGTAGAGTAGCGCGACCGGCACGTTGAGTAACGTGAGCACGATAATTAGTCTATATTCGCCCAATGGACCACAACGGTGCGGGCCTCGCAGCGCGACGCTGCCCACCGGCCCCGGGCCGGGCGGGTCGACCAGCCGTGAGGTATCCCGCCCGGCCGGCTTTGACTCGGGCACTAACACCCAGACAATCGCCGCGGTTAGTGTCACGCAAGTAGCCGCAATATCGAACAGTAACCTGGGCTCAGTCATCAAAAGGAATGCACCGATCGCCGGTCCCACTGCCGCGCCCATGTTAAAGCCGACGCGCAGAAAGGAAAACACTTCAGCGCGCCGTTCCTCTGTGACGACGTCGGTTACCCGGGCGTTCAGGGCCGGCCGGTACAATGCACTGAACATCCCCTCTATGGCCGTAATTGCGGCGAATTCCACTGCATTCCGGGCATAGCCGTAAAGCACCATGGCAATGGCTAGTCCAAGCAGGGACAACATCATCGCCGGCTTTCGGCCAAAACGATCCGCAAATGCGCCGGCGGCCAAACCGGCCAAGAAGCCGGTGGCGGGTGCGATGGATACAACTGCCATGGTTGTCATCAGTGGGATGTTCAAATGTTTATTCAGATACAACGTCAGGAAAGGAAAAATCATAAATATGCCGAGTGCCGACATCACTTGACCGAGAAAGCTCGCCCATATATCGGGAGTGTATAAGCTTCTAATTCTACTAAACATTTGTGTTTACCTGTCGCTTTCTCCTGGCGGTGGGTTGAAGCCTGTAACCGGTAGGCGAAAAGAAGACAACACCTAAGCCGGTTAAGCGGCCTTCGTACACCGACTGTCTTTCCTCCGGCATTACTCAGGGATGTTCAAATAAGCATAGAGACTCCACCGGGAGCATGGTTTTCTGTGAGAAGATATCGCGGTATGCGGGGAGAGTCGTTTTCGGAGGATTGTTTGCCTGTCAGAACGGCAACAACATAGGAGGATACTACCAGCGGTACAATACCATGTCAAGTTTTTCTCATATTTCTCTGCACTGCGTAAACACGCGATTTTCAAATCGTTTGTAACCGCAGTCCGGAATTTTTACGGGCTCACCGGGCTGCACGTCGGTCGGTTGCCTTCCCTACGCTAATAACGTGACGGTGACCGCAAGAAACCTTTCTCATCAGGAAGGATGGTCGCTGCGGACGGAGAAATGTTTGAGGGGAATTATGGCCGGGCCGGGCCGCCTGCCGGGAGATGGTTTAGATGTCCTGTATCGATCTGGTGGCCGTCCAACCTTACATGACGCTCTCCGACTACATATCACCCGATGCTTTTTTCCGGAAGATGGACAGCCTCTGTCAGAAGGCCGCAGCCTGCCGGCCAGGGGACGATGTGCCGGCGGTCCTGGTCTTTCCCGAGGAACTGGCGACTTTTCTAGCCCTGCTCGGCAAGGAACACGTTGTGGCCGGGGCCGCAACCCTGGACGAGGCATTTGCGAATATCGGGCGCCGGCTTTTCCTGCCCGTGCTCGGCCGGATGGTCCGGTACCGTACCACCTCTTTGCAACAGGCCTTTTTCCTGCTGCAGGCTCCCTCGGTCTGGCAGGTCTGGTACGAAACTTTCAGGGCCCTGGCCCGCTCACACCGGGTATGGATTGTCGCCGGGTCCGCGCTTTTGCCTGAAAACGCCCTGGGGTACGACACCCCTTTCTTTCGTGCTGTGGACCATCACATTTACAACCTTAGTATCACATTCGATCCCGCAGGCCGGGTGGCCAACGTCACCCGCAAAGTCAACCTGGTACCCACCCAGGAGGATGTCCTGGGCCTGAGCCCCGCTCATTTGGCGGATTGGGCCGCTTTTACGGTGGAAGGCATTCCGTTTGCCAACTGCATCTGCTATGACGCGTTCCGGGTTCCGCACACGGCCAATGAGCCGGGGTTTTGCAGTCTGCTTCAGGAGGCGGACGTCAGGGGGGTAAAGGTGGTGGTTCAGCCTTCGGCCAATCCCTGGTGGTGGGATGAACCCTGGGTCTTCGGTTCGGGGGAAAGCATTCCCCTCCGAAGGCAACAGTGGGATGCCGAGGGGGCGGCCGGCGCCCTGGCCGGTTGCCGGTCGGTGGAGGCCGTGGTGGCCGCTCACCTGCTGGCCCGTTTTCTCGACCTGCACTTCGACGGAGCGTCGGCTATTTACCGGCGCGGGGATGACGGGGTAAACGTTGTAGCCCGGGCTGGCGCTTCCCGGGCCGAACCGGCTTCCGAGACAGTGGTTCGTTACCGGTACTGCGACAGGGGGTAGCGGCTCCCTTCGCCCAGCCGAACTCAATCCTTTAGGAGGGATCACGATGAAATCCACCGTCTATTTCGCCAC
>DATKUX010000012.1:0-8839 GCA_035530395.1 Spirochaetia bacterium | reverse complement strand
GGCCTCGCGGGCGATGGCAGCACAAGCCCCGATGAACAGGTCCAGGGTCTCCTTGCTCTCCGTCTCGGTCGGCTCGATCATCATGGCCTCCTCCACGTTGAGGGGGAAGTAGACGGTGGGGGGATGGAAGCCATAGTCCATTAGGCGTTTGGCCATGTCCAGGGTGCGTATGCCGTTTTTCTCCTTCTGCCGCTTCCCGGAAAGGACGAACTCGTGCTTACAGGCGCGCTCAAAGGGTAAGTCAAAGTACTGCTTCAGATGGTGCATGACGTAATTGGCGTTTAGCACGGCGTCGCTGGAGACCTGTTTCAGGCCGGCGGCACCCAGGGAGCGGATGTAGGCGTAGGCTTTGACCAGCACCCCGAAATTACCGTAAAAGGAACGCACCCGGCCGATGGAATAAGGCAGGTCGTAGTTGAGGCGGTAACACCCCGAAGCAAAGTCCACCAGGGGCACCGGCAAATACGGCACCAGGGCAGCGCTTACCGCCACCGGACCCGCGCCGGGGCCACCGCCGCCGTGCGGCGTGGCAAAGGTCTTGTGGAGGTTGAAATGCACCACGTCGAAACCCATGTCCCCGGGCCGGCTGTAACCCATGATGGCATTGGCGTTGGCCCCGTCGTAATACAGGAGGCCGCCCGCCTGGTGCACCAGGTCGGTGATGACGTGAATGTTTTCATCAAAGAGGCCCAGGGTGTTGGGATTGGTCAACATGAGGCCGGCCACGGAATCGTCCAGCACCTTTTCCAGGGCCTGGACGTCGATGCCGCCCCTGGCCGCCGAAGGCACCGACACCACCTCGTAGCCGGCCATGGCCGCCGTGGCCGGGTTGGTGCCGTGGGCGGAATCCGGTACCAGGATCTTTTGCCGGGGGTTGCCCCGCCTTTCGTGGTAGGCGCGGATCAGAAAGACGCCGACCAGTTCGCCGTGGGCGCCGGCGGCCGGTTGCATGGTGACCCGGGCCAGACCGGCGATTTCGGCCAGGTACTGTTCCAGTTCGTAAATGATTTGCAGGGCGCCCTGCACCAGTTCATCAGGTACGTACGGATGGATCTGGGCCAGCCCGGGCAGACGGGAAAGGACTTCATTTACCTTCGGGTTGTATTTCATGGTGCAAGACCCCAAGGGATAAAAGCCGGTATCCACCCCGAAGTTGAGGTTGGATAGGGCAGTAAAGTGCCGGACCAGTTCCACTTCACTCACCTCGGGCAGGCGAGGGGGAGCTTGACGCCGCAGCTCCGCCGGCCAGGACGGTTCCTTTGCGGGTACGTCGTTGGCCGGTAGGGAAAAGGCCTGCCGGCCGGGAGCGCCCATTTCGAAAATCAGCGGAACATCGCCCTTCTTCAACATGCCGCCACCTCCTCTAAGGCCGCCTTTAACCGGTCTATCTCCGCCCGGGTGCGCTTTTCCGTTACCGCCACCAGGAAATGGCCCGTCAACTCGGGGTAGAAACGGCCCAGTTCGGGCCCCGCAACCAGCTTGTGTTCCAAAAGGCGGGCCTTTACCTTATCCCAGGGATAGCTGCTTTTGACCACGAACTCCTTGAAGAAAGGGGCCGCAAAAGCCGCGGTAAAGCCGGGCACGGCATTCAGGGAGTCCCGGGTGTAAGCCGCCTTGGCCGCGCACAAAGAAGCCACGCCGGAAAGTCCCGCCGGTCCCAGAGCCGACAGGTGGACCGTGGCGGCCAGGGCGCACAGCGCGTGGTTGGAACAGATGTTGGAAGTGGCCTTTTCCCTGCGGATGTGCTGCTCTCTCGCCTGCAGGGTCAGCACGAAGGCCCGCTGCCCCCTGGTGTCGTTGGTCGCCCCAACCATCCGGCCGGGAAGGTGGCGTACCAGGTTTTCCCGCGCCGCCATAAAGCCCAGGCCCGGACCGCCGAAACTCATCGGCAGGCCGAGGGACTGGCCTTCGCCGGTGGCAATGTCCGCCCCGTAGGCACCGGGAGGCCGCAAGACGGCCAGGGAGACCGGATCGACGCTGACGATGAAGAGGGCCCCCGCCGCATGAGCCAGGCGTTCCAACTGCAGGACGTCCTCCAGACAACCAAAGAAATTGGGCTGCTGCACCACAACAGCCGCCGTCTGGGGCCCGATCAGGTCGGCAACGGTGCTCCCGTCTTCATGCGGCAGTTCGACCAGTTCCACCTGCCGGGGCGCCAGATAAGTGGCCAGCACCTGCCGGTACTCCGGGTGCACACTGCGGGCCACCGCCACCTTCGTCCGCCCGGTCTTGCGCACTGCTATCACCGCCGCCTCGGCCAGGGCGCTGGCCCCGTCGTACATCGAGGCGTTGGCTACGTCCAGACCGGTCAGTTCCGCGATCATCGTTTGAAACTCGTAGATGGCTGCCAGGGTGCCCTGGCTGATTTCGGGCTGGTAGGGGGTATACGCGGTATAAAACTCGGAGCGGCCCACCAGGGCGTCCACGACGGCGGGAATGAAGTGATCGTAGTAGCCGCCGCCGAGAAAACAGGTCAGGGCGGCGTTTTTCTCCGCCAGGGCACCGAGGTGAGCGGCCAGTTCCATCTCGGAGAGCTCCGGCGGCAGGTCCAGGTCCCTGTTCAGGCGCACCGCGGCCGGGATATCGGCAAAAAGCTCTGCCACAGAGGCCGCACCGAGGTCCGCCAGCATTTTTTGCCGGTCAGCCTCCGTATTCGGGATGTACTTCACCACAGATCAACCCTCTTTCAGCATGCCCTGGTAGGCCCCGGCGGTCAACAAGCGGTCCAGTTCCGCCGGATCGGCTATTTCCATAGTGATCATCCAACCTTCGCCGTAAGGGTCCTGGTTCACCAGTTCGGGGTGCCCGGTCAGCTCAAGGTTGACCGCTACGACGGTGCCGCTCACGGGAGCATACAGGTCGGAGACCGACTTAACCGACTCTACCGCCCCGAAAGCCTCCCCGGCCTTCAGGACGCGTCCCTCCTCGGGCAGGTCCACATAGACTACGTCCCCCAGGGCCTCCTGGGCAAAATGGGTGATGCCGACGATGCCGGACCCACCTTTGGCGGGTGCCCCGCCCTCCACGCGAATCCACTCGTGTTCACTGGAATACCGCAGGTTTTCAGGATACAATTACATTCACCCCCTATTTTTTTCCGCCCCGCCGGTAAAAAGGCGTGGCCACAACGCGCGCCGCACACTCCCGGCCGCGGATGACAACCGCCAGGTCCGTGCCCGGCGTAGCCAATTCGGGGGCCACGTAACCCAACCCTATGGCTCTGCCCAGGGTGGGGCTCAAGGTCCCCGAGGTGACCGTCCCGATCGCCCGGCTCTCCAGGGCCAGGGTATAACCGTGCCGGGCAATGCCCGGGACGGTCAGCTCAAAGCCGGCCAGTTTCCTTGCAACCTCCTTCTGCCGCCACAAGGCCTCCCGCCCGCTGAAATCCCCCTTCGCAAAGCTGACGAAGCGGTCCAGACCGGCTTCGAGCGGAGAGGTTTCCTCGTTCAGTTCGTTGCCGTACAGGGGCAAGGCCGCTTCCAGGCGCAAGGTGTCCCGGGCCCCCAGCCCGGCCGGTACGAGGCCGTCGGCTTTCCCCGCGGCCAACAGTTCCTCGCAGAGGCGGGCCGCCTTATCCGGGGGACAATACAGTTCGAAGCCGTCTTCCCCGGTGTAGCCGGTACGTGATACCAGACAGGGCACCCCGGCCACGACCCCTCGCCGGGACCAGTAATAACGCAGATCGTCCAGGCGCGTGAGCCGGGCCAGGATGGTCGCGGCGAGCGGCCCCTGCAGGGCTAAAAGGGCCCAGTCGGCCGATTGGTCCGCCACGGTCAGGTTGGCCCGCCCCCGGGCTTCTTCCAATAGCCAGGCCAGATCCTTGTCTTTGTTGCCTGCGTTGACCACCAAGAGGTAGTCTTCCTCCGCCAGGCGGTAGACCAGGATGTCATCCAGCACCCCGCCCGAGGCCAGGCACACCGGGCTGTAAATGACCTGGCCGACGGCCGCCCGCCCGGCGTCCGCCGTGACAGCCCACTGGACGAAGGCTGCGGCGCCCGCCCCGCTCACGAGTATCTCTCCCATGTGCGACGCGTCGAACAGACCCGCCCGCTCTCGTACGGCCTGATGTTCGGCCGCGATACCGGTGTACTGGACCGGCATCTCCCAGCCGCCGAAGCCGACCATCTTGGCACCTAACCGGCGGTGCACGTCATAGAGCGGCGTCCTTTGCAAGTCCATGACTAAAACCCTCCCATCCCCATAGAATTGTGCCGCTTTCCGGCCGGAAAAAAACAAAGACAGAGGAGATGCCATGTGCGCATCTCCTCTGTCCTGATTACCTGAGAGATTCGTCTTACCGCGATAGGCGGCAGACTTGCCCCTTCGGTGTCCGGCAGGCGGACCGTGCCGCCCCCGGATCTCTCCAGAGGTCCGTCCGGTAACTTTCCGCCCCGGCAGAGCGTCAAGCCACCCTCATTCGCTTAATTTAAAGTTGGCTAAAGGAAAATACCTGGAACGCTTACCATCATTTTAAGGGCTGCTCGAGCCTTTTGTCAACGGGTCAAAACGTAGAATATTTCCCGGCCGAAAAACGGTAACGTCCTTCGGCGCGCGGTAAGTTACGCGAAATCCGTCCAAGCCTTCATCAGCACTTGCAGGGCGGGCTGCCGGTCAGCTCCCGTTTCATGACCAGGAGTGTTTTGATGTGCCGGTGCTCTTCCTCGATCAATTGGTCCACCGTATGGCGTTCGGCCGCCGGCACCATGCGCTTCATCTCGTGGAAAAACAAGATGGAATCCTTTTCAAAAGACAGGGCCATGTCCAGAGCGCCGATTTCTCCCTGCACCTTCCCGCCCAGGGCGGACACATCGGTACCGCTGGTGAAGACGTGCGAGTCCACCAGTTCCCGCATATATTCCTGGTATTCGCCCGGATAGCTCTCGTCCTGGTCGGGGGTCGCCGGTAGGCGGGAAAGCATTTGCCCGAACAGGGCCTCGTGCTTTTCTTCTTCCCCGGCCATAAAGGCAAAGATTTTCTTGACCCGGTCATCGCCGGCCCGGCCGGCCATCTCCCGGTAGAAGGCCTGGCCGTTATGCTCGATGCCGACCGCGAATTTGACGATCTCCTGCGCGTTGAAATACCACAAGGCGTATCCCCCCTATTTTTCCTTTTCGCCCAGCCGCTCATCGGTGCCGCCCGTTTCCTGTCCGCCGCACTCCGGTATGTAGCAGGTGACGTTCAGGAAGGAGCACGTCTCGTGGCACGAAGGGCAGTTCGAAGGCACCTCCGCCGCCTCAAAAGTATAGCCGCAGTTGGAGCATTTCCAGCTGTTCATGGCAACCCCTCTTTCCATTGGCAGAATTAACTACCCATGTCCTAACTACGCGTGTTCGCGGAACAATTCCCTGGCAGCCCCGCAGGTGCCGCAGGTAAAGCCCTCCACCAGTTCTCCCTGCTCATCCAACCAGCCGCAACGCGCCGCCCCTTCCGCTTCCCCGGCCGGGTGCTCCTTTTCCGGATCGTAGACCCGACCACAGATGCTGCAAACCCACTTCTTCACCAGCCACGCATCCCCCCCGCTTAAACTACACTTCCCTGAAGTGCTGGACCAGCTTGCTTATATGAGTTCTCTCCTGGCCAATTAATTCCTTTAGGATGGTCTTGCCGGCTTCACAGACATATTCAGACAGCTCCTGAAAGGTCATGATGGAATCCCTTTCAAAGCGCAGGGCCAGTTCCAGAGCCTCCCGGGCCGAGAGGGGCGCCGACGGGTCGATGCTCAGAAAGGAGGGACCCACAACCACCTCGTCGCCGGACCACTTCCGGAACAAGAGGTGGCTGGCGATCACGCCCTGGAGAAAGTCCTGATCTTCCATGCTGCAACTCTTGCCGGGTGTGATTTCTTTTTCCAGGACCTGCCCCAGGTGCAAGAAGTCCTTGATGAATACCGGCCGCACACCCGTGACTTCAGTCGTGGGTAAGGCCGGCATTTTTTTGGCCTAATTTTAGAAAATATGGCAAATAAGGCTTGCTTTCGGAAATGCGTGTATGGTATAATGCACGCAAGGGGTGGACGACCTGCCAGTGAACAAGGGGCGCGGCTACGTATATTACTTGCGGTACCATATCGTCTTCTGTGTTAAATACCGTCATGCGATTATCAGAGGGGCTGTGGAGAGCGGACTGAAAGAGATGCTAGGGAATCTTGCCAAAGAGCACGGGTTTGGTATAGTGGCCCTGGAAGTAATGCCGGATCATGTTCACTTGCTGATCGATTGTGCGCCACGGCACTACATTCCTAATATCGCAAAAACCGTGAAAGGGAACACGGCCAGGTTTCTGTTCAAGGAATATCCGCCTCTGAAGAAACGTATATGGGGAGGGCATCTATGGAACCCTTCTTACTTCGTGGCGACAGTCGGCGAGAACACGGAAGAAACGGTCCGGAAATACATCGAGTCTCAAAAGATGAGAGGTGAAAGTAAAAGATGGTAGAGAGGACCTACAAGGTTCGGATTTACCTGAAACCCAAGCAGGAAGCGATGATCAACCGGATCATAGGATGTACCCGATGGGTATACAATCACTTTATGGAGTGGCACCGGGAAATCTACACAGCTGAGAAGCGCTACCTCGGCTACAGGCAATCATCGGAAATGCTGACGCTGATCAAGCATTCGCCCTGCACCGGGTGGCTGGCGGAAGCCGACAAGTTTGCGCTGCAGAACAGTCTGCGCGACCTGGAGGCGGCCTTCAGGAATTTCTTTGAAGGCCGGGCTAAATATCCCCGGTTTAAGTCGAGGCGGGAGCCGGAACAGACCTACCGGACAAACTTTACGAACGGTAATATCCGGGTTAGGGTTCTCCACAAGGAGTCCAAGAGGATAGTGGTCGAGAATCAAGTCATCGTCCTGGAGGATCTCGCAGTGAAGAACATGGTAAAAAACCGCTGTCTCGCAAAAGCCATTTCCGATGCCGGATGGGGCGAATTCCGGCGCATGATCGAGTACAAGGCTGTGTGGTACGGGCGGACAGTGGTAATAGTAGACCGCTTCTTCGCGTCGTCCAAGCTGTGCAACGTGTGCCACGAGAAGAACGCGATGCTGACTCTTTCCGACCGGGAGTGGAAATGTCCGCTATGCGGGACGGTCCACAATCGGGATCGAAACGCTGCTGTGAACCTTTTGGCCGAGGGTCTGCGCATTCTGGCAGTCTAATCCCCCGTATCCGCGCAACGTCCAACCGCAGGAACTGCGGGGATAGCCTGTGGAGAGCTGGTAAGACCTTTCGGGAAGGCTCGGCCCCGTGAAGCAGGAATCCCGTGATTTCCAATCATGGGAGGTTCAAGTGTTGCTTTTCCTCCGCCGCCAGAGTCTCGAAAAGAGCCTTGACTCTGGGGTCGCTCTGCCGCCCGGCCAGTTCGGTGTATAACTTCTCGCCTCTCACCTCAAGGGTGGCCATCAGGCCCACGAATTTTTTGACCTCGAACTCCTCACCGAACAGCGTTTTCACCAAGTCGCCGCGCGGAAGCCCCTAATTTATCCATGGGGAGGAAGCGCGGCACGGGCGTCAGCCCGCAAGGAGACCTTTTCGTACTGCCAGCCATTGGCCTTTTGTAATAGTCGGCAATACTCCGCCCGGATCCCCTGGCAACTGCGTTTCCCGTTGCCGTCCTTGATATCAAAGTACCCGGTCTTTCTGACGGCCACCCGGCCGCGCCACTTGCCTTTGTATTTGCCCTTCGGGATGTCGGCGGCTGCCAGGTCCCCGGTCTGGAAGCCAAGGTGGGCCTTCTTCCGTTCCCGCCACCGGTACGGAAACCCGTACTTGTCGATCCCGGCCATCTGCCGGTTGCCCCTCCCTGTGGCCGTGTAAACCTCGATGAATGGCACATCCACCGTTTCCGGGAGTCTTTTCCCTACGCACACGGCGTCATAGAAGTGGGTCTTGGGTAGCTTCATAACCCGGGTCCGGTTGTACTTCGTCAGACCGCCGCTGCCGATTTCCAGAGGAAGGCCGAGCGCTTTAAGCCGGTGATACAGCGCCCACCTGGTCGGGTGTGGGTGTCATCATCGCCGCATCCTTCAGAGGCTGCTTCAACTGTTGGAGCGCCTTCGGCAGGTTATCCGCCCGGATCCGGTCCAGTGCCTTCCCGGACGCCCGCAACTCTTCCAGCCATTCCTCCGGCTGCAGGTTGCCCTTGGCTTCGTTGCACGTCTTGCAGGCGATGACCAGGTTGCTGATCCGGTCCGTACCCGTCGGCCCGTGTTCCGGGTTCCTTGGAACCACATGCTCCACATTCAGAACCGGGTCTCCTGAGGCACCCCGACAGTAAGCACATAGGTGGCCGAACTTCTGCAGGAGATACTCTCGGACCTCGTAGCCGGCCAGGGTACCTTGCTGATACTCCACCCCGGAGATCTTCGGGTTCTCCATCCATTGGGTGTCGAACCGGACCAACTCCATCGCGATCCCGGTGATGGGCAGGAGCTTACGCATCTTTGCCACCCAGGACATAGTTTCCTCCACCCGGGCCCGGAGCGACGGCGGCAGCCATGCCTCCCGATGGCCGTGATCAACGAAGCGCCGGGCCGCATGGCACGGCCGGCAGTACCGGCTGCCGTGCTTGGCGTTTCCACCGCAGACCGTACACTTCTCTGGATGCCGGTTATTGAACCGCGGCTTACGGTACCGGTTCTTCCGGTTCCGACGGGAACGACGATGGCTGCGCCGGGCGTCCAGGTTCGCCTTGATGTCTGTCCGGTGAGAGCACTCATAGCAGCCGATGGTTTCCTTGCAGTCCCGGACCACCGCGCCCCCGGTTACCTTCGACCCGGGATCCAGCTTCAGATCGAGGGGTTGCAAAACACTGTCCTCAACCAGGCGGTCCCTGAGCCGG
>DATKUX010000011.1:0-19393 GCA_035530395.1 Spirochaetia bacterium | reverse complement strand
TATCTGTGATGACAACATGGAACGAGTGAGGAAGGATGTTGATACCACATGGAAGGGACGTACTGTAACGTTTAGAGGCTTAGAAGTTTGGGTGTGTAGTGGATGCGGTGAAGAGGCATATGAGCCGGATGATGTTCGTATGATGCAGGAGTTTATTCAAGAAACCCTGCCATCCAAAGATTACCCAAGAATTATGAATGTTGAAGAAACTGCTAGACTTCTTCGCGTGAGCAATCAGACTGTTTACAATTTGGCACAGAACGGAAAACTACCCGGTGCCAAGTTTGGGCGCGAGTGGCGTTTCCTTTCCGATGAGCTTTTGGATTATATGAAGCGGCCAAGACTGGGAGGGCGTGGCAAGGAAGACAAATAGATTTACTCCCCCCTATTCCGGGAGAGAGAGCGGGGTGTCTCCCCCCTTTTTTCATTGGATCATCTCCCCTAAGACACGAAGATCATCTTTAAAATCTTCCGCAGTATAATTTATGGCTAGGCCATATCTGCCCAGTAGTTTCATGATCCACATAAGGCAAACCCGATATTTCCACTGCCTTACCCAAACTAACCTTGCCTTCCCCATACAAAGTAACGACAAATCTGACGAGGAATTCCTTGGTCAGGTTTGGTTCTATGGATTCCAACAGAGAGGCTACCCCATCCGGCAAATCTAAAACTACCCGGGTCATCCGTATCACCCCCACACGCCTAGTATATCTCAAGAGCCAATATATTTCCAGGGATAAGAATCAATCGGGATGGCACGTCTTCCACCCGCCCGCCGATCAACGAGTCGCCAGCGGACATTCCGGCAGCAACGCTACGCGAAAAGCCAAAGAGGGCTGGACCGGCTTCTTGACACCCTTGAGGAAAAGCGCAATGATATTACAAGTGGCGACCAGAGACTCCAAGGTCTGAAGCGGGGGGGATAAGGGTGAACAGGCATTCCCTTTCTTACCTTTTCAAACTTTCGGCCTACTGGTTCGCCGTCAATTTTCTCTGGGGGGCGATGTTGGCCATCGTTCTTCCCTCCCAGATCCAGTTCCTCGTCGGTGACAACACGAAATCCGCCTTTTTGGGAACGCTTCTTTCAGTTGGGGCGCTTGTGGCCATGCTTTGCCGGCCCTTGTTCGGAGCCCTGAGCGACCGGTCTTCTTTCCGGGCCGGCAGAAGAAGGCCGTTTATGGTCGCCGGTGCCTTGCTTTCGATGATTCCCCTTTATATTATGGGCTCAACCAGAAGCATATTTCTCTATTCTTTGGGGTTCCTGTTGCTACAGTTGTTTATCAACATAAGCGCGGCCGGGTACCAGGGTCTAATACCTGATACGGTTGCCCAAGAACAAATGGGGGTCGCTTCTAGTTTCATGGGAGCCATGACCATTTTAGGCAGCATAAGTGCAGTGATCGTCTCAGGGAGACTGGCAGATAATCATAGTTACCATGCTATCTATTTGATTACAGGAATTGTTATTTTAGTTTTTATGACCGTTACGGCAATTGGCATAAGGGAAAAGCAGTATACAAACAGAGAGGCCTTCAGTTCAAAGATTTACCTGAAGGCCTTTTATGTAAATCCCAGGACAAATCCTAATTTTGTTTGGATCCTGGTTTGTTCCTTTCTGATTATGCTGGGGTCCAATTCCGCATTCAATTTTCAACAGTACTATTTTGAGGATGTCTTAAGGTCTGCCCATCCCGCCCAGGATATTAGCCTGATAAGCACCGTGGTGCTGGTCTGTGCCGCTGTCATATCGGTTATGGCAGGTGCATTGTCCGATAAAATCGGCCGAAAGGAGATCTTCGCTCTTTCAGCTTGGTTTATGTCTTCCATGGCTGTCGTTCTCTTGTTTCAGCCGCCGTTAATATTGATCGTGGCCACGGCCGTCATCTTCGGATTAGGATACGGAGGATTTACCAGCGTTCAATGGGCCCTGATCACCGAGTTTCTCCCTGGTAGCAATAGTTCATCCAAGGACTTGGGCTTATGGACTGTCTCGACAACCTTACCCCAGGTCATCGGGCCGAAAATCGGAGGATACTTAATATCCGCCTTTAGGGGACCGCATATTGCTTTCGGCTACACAATTCTATATGCTTTTGTGGCAGTGGATCTAATAGCCGGCGGTTTGCTGATTCTTAGGATAAAGAACCGTGCTGTTAAGGGCTAACCGCCTCCACCCATTGCCGGCCGTACTCCCAGTCCGGTTCACTTTGCATCCATGGCGGGATGAGGCATGGCTTCCCCTGTGTTCACCCGGATGCAACCAACCACGCGTCAACAATAATTCTTTGGCTCTGTTATCTTCAATGGGATATAACAGAGATGCCACCTCATCCGGCAGATCCAAAACTACCTGTACCATCATTTTCGCCGTCACCGGCCAATTACGATGAACGCTTTCGTGCTACCCTACAAAGCCTGCCAAAATTCTTCTTCCGTAGTCCGCAACTGATGTTTGAGGATTTTTCTCCACAGGTTACCGGGAATTTCTGTAGCTGTAGCATGACTCACCCTGGTTCGCAATAATTCACCATCAGGACGAACTTTTTCGAAGTACCAGTGGTCGGTATTCCTCGTCTGATACCAACCGGTGTTTTCGCAATATCGTTTGAGCTGTCCGAAGGTCGGTGGCATCGTTATACCTGCAGCTCCAAAAGAGATTTGATTTCCTCATCGGTATTGCAAAGCCAGGTGCGTAGCATGTAGGGGAAATGAGCCTTCCTGTTGGTAGAGTTAATGAACAACTGCAGCCGGTCCAAGTAATCCTGGGCGTAGATCTTTATCTCCTGCGTCAGTTGATCAGCGGCCTCTTCGATAGTCGGCGCATTGACGGCCAAATCAAGTTCATCCAGGGACAGGGTTACTGAACCGTCTTCTTCCGGCGACACCTCTGGTCTGAACTTGTAGGCCGCCAGTATATCCTGCTGCAAGTCCCGGCGTATAACCAGAATCTCTTGAGCCTGACGCCGCTTGATCAGAGCAGGCAGGTAACGGTGCCAGACATTGTCGAACCATTCGGTGGTAGATTTTCGGGCCATCGTAAACTGGATTTCGGTGAGCATACCCATCTCCCCTTTGCACCCCCAGCATAGCACTTAGTGTACATTATGTACATTAAGTATATGACGGGAATAATGAGCCTATGCCCGGTTTTAGGAAAATGTCTTGCCAAAACCCGGCCTTTTCTTGGCCGGAAGCTTTCTGCCCCACCCCGGTTCGGAATCCTTCCTTCCAGACACCTTTAGGCTAGCCGCGGGCATGAAAAAGGGGAGCCCGCAGGCTCCCCTTCCTTGTTCCCAGCGCTTTACGCCGGTACCACCGAACCCGTCTTGCACTTGGCCAGGCACTCGCCGCACTGCACGCACTTCTCCTGGTCTATGACGTGGGCGACTTTCTTTTCCCCGCTGATGGCCCCGCTTTCACAGCCCTTGAGGCACAGCTGGCACCCCTTGCAGGTCGTGGCGTCTATGGTCAGCTTGGGAATGGTCACCCCGGCCGCCGCGGTGACATCCTTCACCTTCGCCTCCGGCGGGATGGTCAACTCCACACCGCCGATCTTGATTACCACCGGTTTCTTCTCAGCCATCTTCCTCTCCCCTTCTCTATAAGTCGTTCTTCTCAGGCTATTTTCTCAACCCTGACCGCGCAAACCTTGAACTCCGGTATCTTGGACACCGGGTCATAGACCGGGTTGGTCAGCATGTTGGCGGACGACTCCCGGAAATGGAAGCTGGTAAACACCAGACCGGGGGCAACTATGTCGGTCACCCTGGCCTTGATCTCGATCTCGCCCCGCCGGGAAGTCACCCGCACGACCTCCCCGTCCGCGATATGGAGGGCCGCCGCGTCCTCGTAGCTTATCTCCAGGTGTTCCTGTCCGTAATGGGCTTCCAGGAGCGGGCTGCGCCGGGTCATGGTACCGGTATGGTAATGGGCCAGACGCCGGCCGGTACTGAGTACCAGCGGGTAGTCGGCGTCCGGAAGTTCGGCGGGCGGCACGTGCTCCACCATGTGGAACTTGCCCAAACCCCGCGAAAACTGGCCGGCGTGCAGGTACTGGGTACCCGGGTGCTCCTCATTGGGACACGGCCACTGCAAGCCGCCCCGCTCCAACCGGGTGTAGCTGATCCCGGCATAAGACGGGGTCAGGCCCCGCATCTCGTCGAAGATCTCTTCCGCCGAAGTGTAGGACATGGGATAACCCATGGCCGCAGATACAGCCGCAATGATCTCCCAGTCCGCTTTTGCCTGTCCCGGCGGGTCAATGGCCTTGCGGACCCGCTGGACCCGCCGCTCGGTGTTGGAAAAGGTGCCGTCCTTCTCGGCGAAGCTGGACGCCGGAAGCACCACGTCGGCCAGGGCGGCCGTTTCCGTGAGGAAGATATCCTGGACCACCAATAAGTCCAGTTTCTCCAGCGACTTGATCACATGGGTGGAGTCCGGGTCGGAAAGGACCGGGTTTTCCCCCAGGACATACAAGGCTTTGATACCGGTTCCGGCCGCCGCCAGCATCTCGCCCACGGTCAACCCGGCCATCGGCGGCAATTGCACGCCCCAGGCCGCCTCGAACTTGGCCCGCGCCGGGTCGCTCGCCACCGGCTGGTAGCCGGAGAAAACGTTGGGCAGGGCTCCCATGTCGCAGGCGCCCTGGACGTTGTTCTGGCCACGCAGCGGGTTGACCCCGGAAGAGGGCTTGCCGATCTGACCGCAGAGCATGGCCAGGTTAGCCACCGCCATGACGTTGTGGGTGCCGCAGATGTGCTGCGTAACTCCCATGGTGTAGAGGATGGTGGCACTTTCAGCCCCGGCGTACCCCCGGGCTACTTCCCGTATAGCTTCCGCCGCCACCCCGGTTATTTCCGCCACCTTCTCCGGTGTGTAGCCGGCCACGGCTTCCCGGAAGGCGGCAAACTCCTCGGTGCGGTTTTCTACAAATTCCTTGTCCCACAGTCCCTCTGCCAGAATGACGTGGGCCAGGCCGTTCAAAAGAGCGATGTCGGTGCCCGCCTTGATCTGCAGGTGCCAGTGGGCCAGACGGCCCAGTTCGGTGGCCCGCGGGTCGACGACCACCAGAGTGGCCCCCCTGGCCAGGGCCTGCTTGACCTTGGTCCCGATCACCGGGTGGTTTTCCGTGGTATTGGTGCCGATAGCCAGGATAAACTTGGCATCCCGGATCTCGCTGATGGAATTGGTCATCGCCCCGCTGCCAAACGCTGCCGCCAGACCGGCGACGGTAGGGGCGTGTCAGAGGCGCGCGCAGTGGTCGATATTGTTGGTACCGAACACCGCGCGAGCCAGTTTCATCATGAGATAGTTTTCCTCGTTGGTACACCGGGCCGAGCTGAATACCCCGATGGCATCGGCGCCGTACTCCTGTTTAACTGTTCCCATCTTGTCGGCAATCAGCGCCAGGGCCTCAGGCCAGGTAGCTTCCTCGAAGCGACCGTCCCGCTTGATCAACGGGGTCTTGAGCCGGTCGGCGTGGTGGATGAAGCCGTAGCCGAAGCGTCCCTTGACACACAGGGCCCGCCCGTTGACGTCGCCGTCCGGGACCGAGGTAACGCCGATCACCCGGCCGTCCTTCACGTTCAGGCCCAGGGTACAGCCGGTACCGCAGTAAGGACAGGTGGTGCGCACCCGGTCGATTTCCCAATAGCGCCCCTGGCCCAGCATATCCCGCTCGGCCAGCGCCCCCACCGGGCATACGGAAACGCAGTTGCCGCAGAAAACACAATTGGAATCGGGTCCGCCCAGGCCGGTGTTCAGGGCCGGGGCCACCTTGGTGTCGAAGCCGCGGAAGGCGAAATCGACCACGTTGTTGCCCTGGATCTCGGCGCACATGCGCACACACTTACCGCACAGGATGCATTTGTTCATGTCCCGCACGATGAAGGGGTTGTCTTCCTCGACGGAATAAGCATGCTTTTCGCCGCCAAAGCGGTTGGTACGGACACTGTAGAGATAGGCGTAGTCCTGCAGCCGGCAGTCGCCGTTCTTTTGGCAGGTCAGGCAATCCACGGGGTGGTTGGCCAACAGCAGTTCCAGGATGGTTTGCCGGGCCTCGGTCACGGCGTCGGAAGCCGTCTTGACCTCCATTCCCTCGGAAACCGTGGTCACACAGGAAGCCGGCAGGTTGCGCATACCCGGTATTTCGACGATGCACAGGCGGCAGGCGCCCGGGCTGGATAACTCGGGATCGTGGCACAGGGTGGGGATAAAAATACCGGCCGTCCGGGCCGCCTCCAGCACGGTGGTACCCGCGGGAACGGTAACCTGCACCCCGTCGATGGTGAGGTTTACGTCAGGCACGCTAGATTTCCCCCCTCTCCCGCATGCGGTCGATGATCTCTGTAAGACCCAGCGCTTCAGCCCAGGACGACTTCTCGAACTGACCGTCCTTCTTCAGAAGGGGTGCCTGGGCATCCTTGATGAAGCGCAGTTCCATACCCAGACGACCCTTGAGACAGAGCGGCCGGCCGGGTCCGGCCTCGCGGGGCGTGACGGCGACCACCCGTCCGTTTTTACGGTTCAGGTCGAAGGTGCAGCCGGCCTCGCAGAAGGTGCAGGTCACTGGCTCCTTCTTGATCTGCCAGGTGCGCCCCTGACCGGCCAGGGAACGGAAGGTGAGGGCTCCGACCGGACAGACGGCCACGCAACGACCGCAGGATACACAGGCGGATTCACCGAGCGGCTGGTCCATAGCCGTAGCTACCCGGGTGTCGAAACCGCGATAGGCGAAATCCAGCACCCGCCGGTCCGCCACCCGGTCGCAGGTACGCACGCACAGGCCGCACAGCACGCATTTGTTCAGGTCGCGGGCGATATACGGGTTGGAGAGGTCCACCGGGTAATGGTGCTTTTCGCCGGTGAAGCGCTCGCCCTTGACGCCGTAGCGATAGGCGTAATCCTGCAGGCGACAGTCGCCGTTCTTTTCACAGGTCAGGCAGTCCAGGGGATGGTTGGCCAAAAGAAGCTCCAAGATGGTCTGCCGGGCTTCCACAACCGCCGGGGACTCGGTTTCCACCTCCATACCGGGGCTGACCGTGGTCACACAGGAAGCCGGCAGGTTGCGCATGCCCTTGATTTCCACGATGCAGAGGCGGCAGGCGCCGAAGCCCGGCTCCTGGGGATCGTGGCACAGGGTAGGTATGAAAAAGCCCTTCCTGCGGGCCGCATCCAGCACGCTGGTCCCGGCCGGCACGGCCACCGGCCGTCCGTTGATGGTTAATTGTACGCTGGCCATTTTTTCCCTCCTAACCCAGTTCCACGGCGCCGAACTTACATTTTTGCAGGCAACTGCCGCACTTGATGCAGAGAGCCGGATCGATGACATGAGGCGCCTTCTTCTCGCCGGTAATGGCCGCAGCCGGACAGGCCCTGGCGCAGGCGCCGCAGCCGGTGCACGTCTCCTGGTTGATGGTGTAGACCAAAAGGGCCTGGCACACCTTGGCCGGGCAACGCTTGTCGTTGATGTGGGCCTCGTATTCGTGGCGGAAATAGCGCAGGGTAGACAGCACCGGGTTGGGACAGGTCTGACCGAGACCGCACAGGGCGGTGTTCTTGATCACGTTGCCCATCTTCTCCAGGGTGTCCAGGTCCTCCGGTACTCCCTTGCCTTCCGTGATACGCTCGAGGATTTCCAGCATCCGCTTGGTGCCTTCCCGGCAGGGCGTGCACTTGCCGCACGACTCGCTCTGGGTGAAGGACAGGAAGTAGCGGGCCATGTTCACCATGCAGGTTCCCTCGTCCATGACCACCATGCCGCCGGAACCCATGATGGCGCCCACCCGTCCCAGCGACTCGTAGTCGACGGGCAGGTCCAGATACTCTTCGGGAATGCAGCCGCCGGAAGGTCCGCCGGTCTGCACGGCCTTGTACTTCTTGCCGTCCTGGATGCCGCCGCCGATGTCGAAGATGATCTCCCGCATGGTGATGCCCATGGGCACCTCCACCAGGCCGGTGTTGTTGATCTTGCCGGTAAGGCAGAAGACTTTCGATCCCTTGCTCTTTTCCGTACCCATGGAGGCATACCAGTCGCCGCCCCGCCGGATGATGAAGGGCACGTTGGCGTAAGTCTCCACGTTGTTGAGGTTGGTGGGCTTATCCCAGAGTCCTTTTTGGGCCGGGAACGGCGGCCGGACCCTGGGCATACCCCGCCGGCCCTCGATGGAGGCGAGCAGCGCCGTCTCCTCGCCACAGACGAAGGCACCCGCGCCCTGCTTGATGTGCAGATGGAAAGAAAAACCGCTGTCCAGAATGTTGTCACCCAGGAGGCCCTGTTCCTCCGCCTGGCTGATGGCCTTGTTAAGGCGGTGGATGGCCAGCGGATACTCGGCCCGGCAGTAGATGTAGCCTTCGTCGGCCCCGATGGCGTAGCCGGCTATCATCATCCCTTCCAACACGGAGTGCGGGTCGCCCTCCAGGACGCTGCGGTCCATGAAAGCACCCGGATCGCCCTCGTCGGCGTTGCAGACGATATACTTCTTATCCCCCTGGGCATCATGCACGAACTGCCACTTCATACCGGTGGGGAACCCGGCCCCGCCCCTGCCCCGAAGGCCGGACTTCTTAATTTCGTCGATCACTTCCTGCTGGCTCAGGCCCAGCACCTTTTCCAGTCCCTCGTAACCCCCGGTGGCGATGTATTCCTCGATGCTCTCGGGGTTGTTGCGCCCCAGGCGCGACGTAACCGTACGCACCTGCTTCACGTAGTAAGGGGACGCATCCATGAGGACAATATCCGGATAAGGTTCGTGCTCACCGGGAATCTGCATCAGGGCCAGTTCCGCATATGGCTTACCGCCTTCCAGGTGCTCCTCCAAAAGCGCGGGAACCCGGTCCGGCGTTACGTCGCCGTAAACCACCGCAGGCTTGCCCGGCAGCGAGATCTCCACGGTCGGCTCCTTGTAACAGGATCCTATGCAACTAGTGAAGCAGACGTCCACGTCCAAAGTCCGCCCGGCCACCTCGGACCGGACGGCGGCCATCACCTTGTCCGCCCCGGCGGCGATGCCGCACGTACCCATGCCCACTACTACGCGGGGCCGGTTTTGCGCTTCCCGGAATGCCTGCACCAACTGCTGCCGCAGGCCGCTCAATGTTCTCATACCTGGCCCCTCCTATTCGTATTTGGACAGGATCTGCCCCATAGCGCCAGGGGTCAATCTGCCAAACGTATCTTCGTTAACCATGACCACCGGTGCCAGGCCGCAGCAACCCAGGCAGGCCACCGTCTCAAAGGTGTAGCGTCCGTCTTCCGTACTATCGCCTTTCCCGACACCCAACTCCTTGGCCACCGCCTCATAAATCCGCTCGCCGCCCCGCACGTGGCAGGCCGTGCCCTGACAGACCCGCACGACGTTACGCCCGCGCGGTTTGAAGTGAAACTGCGCGTAAAAAGTGGCCACCCCGAATACCCTGGCAAAGGGCATCTTCAATTCCCCGGCAATCTCCTGCATGACCCGGGGCGGCAAATAGCCGTAAATGTTCTGGGCCTCCTGCAAAACCGGAATCAGCGCCCCCGGTCTTTCCCGGTATTCGGCCAGCACTTTCTGCAAGGCCGCAGCCTCCCGGTCCTCATCGCCGTCTCCCCCACAACAATCGCAACTCACTTATCTTCCCCCTCCCCCAAATTATGGTCCCGCTGTGACCCTCTGTGTCCCGCCCGGGCATCGATGACCCGCTCCTCGGTCACAATCAGGTCCACGGGCACATCATACGCCCCGGTCTCCACCCGCTCCAGCACCTGCACTTCGAAAGCCGGGGCTACAGTGACCGCCCCGTCCCGCAAGAAGGGTAAAAACCGGTCGTAGAAACCACCCCCGTAACCCAGCCGGTTGCCCGATCCGTCAAAGGCCACCCCCGGCACCAGCACCAGGTCCAGCCGGTCCGGAGGAAGCGGTCGCAAACAATCCGCCCGGGGTTCGAGAATGCCCCAGGTGCCGGATACCAGGTCCTGCGGATAGTTCGAAAGAACCGACACAATTAGCCTTCGCCCGGCCACCTCGGTTTTCGGCACGGCCACCGTCTTGCCTTCGGCCAGCGCTCTCTCCACTATCGGACCGGTGGCCACTTCGGAGCGGAAGTCCAGATAAACCATGATGGTCCGGGAACGCCGCCAGATCTCCATGGCAAAGAGCCGCTGGGCAATCTCCCGGCTTTTGGCGTCTCGCGCAGCCGGATCCAGGGCAGCTCTTTTGTCTAAAACTAAACTTCTTAATTCGCTCTTGGACATGCTAATTCCTCCGCGTATTAACGGATTTTTGACACTATCCCCCCGTTTGCCCGCCGGGACTAGAGCCGGTAGATCTCATCCCCGGTCAGCACGCGCACTCCGGCCCCGGACAGGGCTGTTTCCGCGGCCGGCACGTTTTCCACCCGCAGGACCACCAGGGCCCGGTCTCCCTCTTTTTGAACGAAGCCGTAAAGATACTCGATGCCGATCCCCTGCCCTTCCAAAGCCAGGAGGGCCCCGGCCAGGCCGCCCGGTCTGTCATCCACCGCCACCGCCACCACCTCCGTGCTGGTAACGGTCATCCCCGCTTCCCGCAAAAGACTGTGGGCCTTTGCGGGGTCACTGACGATGAGCCGCAAAATGCCAAAATCGGTGGTGTCGGCGATCGAAAGAGCCCTGATGTTCACCCCGTTCTCCCCCAACAGACGGCTGACGCTGCTCAACCAGCCGGCCTTGTTGGGCACGAAAATGGAAATCTGGCTGACGGGCAAAATATGACCTCCTCCCGGCCCTCCGGCCGGCTTTCAACAGTACCCGCTACCTTTCGACAAGATAGCTCACAACCCAACGCCGTGTTGCCATTGTTATTAACAGGCTTATCCACATTATCCACAAGGAGAAGTCCACAGAACAAAGATTTGTCTAACGCGGCACGGAGGAACGCGGGCTCAGTCACCCAGAGGCAGGCCGGGTACGGCGTTTAAGTCCAGGCCGGCCAGATCCCCCCTTAACAAGCGATAGTAGGCGGCACAACCGATCATGGCCGCGTTGTCGGTGCAAAGGTGCCGTGGCGGACAACAAAAGCGCAGGCCGGCACCCTCCACCCGCGCGGCCAGTTCGTCCCGCAAGAGACCGTTAGCGGCCACGCCGCCGGCCAGGAGAACCGTCCGGACCCCGCAGCGCCCGGCGGCCGCCAACGTTTTATCAACCAGCACATCCACCACCGCCCTTTGAAAGGCGGCGGCAATCACCCCGGAAGCCAAACCCTGGGCCTTCAGTTTGGCCGCCGCCGTTTTCAGGCCGCTGAAGCTGAAATCCAGGCTCCCCGGCTCCAGGTAGGCCCGGGGTAAACTAACCGCCCCGGGGTCGCAGCCCGCCGCCGCTCGCTCGATGAGCGGGCCCCCGGGATACCCCAGGCCGAGCAGACGCGCCACCTTGTCGAAAGCTTCCCCTGCTGCGTCGTCGCGGGTGCAGCCCAGTAGCGCGAAGCGGCCGTGTCCGGCCATATGGACCAGGTCGGTATGGCCGCCCGATACCACCAGGGCCAACAGGGGAAAGTGTAGATCTGTCTGGGTCAGGAAATTGGCGTAAACATGCCCCTCGAGGTGATTAACCCCGATCAACGGCCTATCCAGGGCAAAAGCCGCCGCCTTGGCCGCGGTTACCCCCACCAGGAGTGACCCAACCAATCCGGGCCCGTAAGTAACCGCCACGGCATGTACGCCGGTCCAGTCCATGCCGGCCCGGGACAGGGCCTCTTCCAGGAGCGGGTTGACTGCCTCCAGGTGCTGCCGCGACGCCACTTCCGGCACAACGCCGCCAAATTTTTGATGGTCCGGAACCTGTGAATGGACGACGTCGGCGAGCACCCGGAACCCGTCTTCCACCACGGCAACGGCCGTTTCATCACAGGAAGTCTCTATGGCCAGTATGACTATGCTCAAAACCTGCCCGCCGGACCGGGAGCACCGCGCCGGACACCTTGGACCGGCCGGACCCGCTGAGCGCGGGTTTCCCCAACCAAGCGTTACGCTCCTTCCTCCTTCAATTATACCAGGCCGGGCCGTACTTGGCCAGGTAACGGGCTTGCGCGGCGCTTCAAAGGTCATTTTCGGACCGGAGCCGGCCCCGCGGTAACAATTGGCCCGTGCCCCCCTTACAATAGATCAAGGGGGCGGGTAGATGGGTGAATTGATAGTGATGAGTTTCAACATAGGCCACGGGAAAACCAGGGAGGGCACGGTTTCCCTGGAACGGGCGGCCCGCGTGGTGGAAGAAAGTGGGGCGGGACTGGTGGGTCTGCAGGATGTCGACCGCTACTGTCCACGCAGCTATTTCGACGACCAAGCCCGTGTTCTGGCCAAATGGCTGTCCATGTATTATGCCTTTGTACCGGCCGGCCGCCTGCCCGGGCGCCTGGGCAGCGGCCTGGCCCTTTTAAGCCGCTACCCCGTAATCCACCATACGTCCCACCGTTTGAACTTCAAGACCGACTTGGCTTTGCAACGGGCGGCCATCGACTTCGACGGCATCCGGGTAACATGTCTCAACGCCAGCCTCCGGGCGACCGAATCCGCCTCTTCCGAGGCCTGCCGGGGCATCCTGGCCATCTGCCGCAGTTTACGCACACCCGCTGTCCTGACCATCGATGCCGGTCTGGAGGGGTCCGGCCCGACAGGCGCCTTCTGGCAAGACGCCGGTTCCCGGTGCGAGGACGTTATGAAAAGCCCGCTCCGGCACAGCCGGCCTAGAGGCGGTATCTTCGTCTCGCCGCACTGGGAGCTTAATGGCAGCCGCGTCTACCGGACCGCCTGGTCGGCCAACTGGCCGTTGATAGCGGTGGCCAGCCTGCCGCCCCAGCAGGACCGGCAGGACCCCGCCGCAGGTGACGAAAAGGCACCCTGACCGGTTGGTCAGCATGGTGATGATTGGCAACCCCAACCACTGAGATTGTTCCGGCGGCAACGGCTTGCCGGAGACCATCCGGTCCCACCACCCGTTACGGCGTTGTCCGTACGGAAAGGGAGCCGCTGTGACAGCCGCCCGGGGCGGAACGGCCGCAGGAAAAAAGCCTGCGGCCGAGAATATTCTCTCAAGACAACACAGGCGGCAACGGATGGGAGACGGTCTACATGGAATATCTCGGTCAACGTCACTGGCACTGCATGGTTACCCGGCCGGAAAAGAACCTGGTCCAGGCCCGTACCACCTATCTCACGATCACCATGGAAGCCATGGCCAGCCTCGACCTGGATCCCGGAACCCTGGAAATAAGAAAAGCCCGCTGGGACATCTTCCGTCAGGAAAAAGAACGGCCGGTGAGCCGGCCGGTCCCCGCGTTGCACGGTCTGACCGCCTACTTCGGATCCGGCCCGGCTATGAAGAAGGCCCTGACCGGGCTTCATCCCGTGGCGGGCGGACTCTTTGCCGAAACGGTGCGGGGCATCATTCAGGCCGAAACCTTCCTGATTGCCGAGCGCAACTTCGCCTGCCTGGAGGACTATGACGAATACTGGCGGGAAAACTATCGCGACTCCTGCCGCTACTACTCCAACCTCGACCGGGTGAAGGCGGACTGGGCCTGTCACGTCGCCGACCAGGAGCGGACAGACGTGCTGTTCAACCGCTTCAAGAGCGCGGTGTGGCACCGCCTGCCGGAGGACGACTTCCTCATCAGCGCCGCCATGGCTGACTCCTTCCACAATGTCGGTCTGACCATCCGGACCACTCCCGGCTTCACCGTGGTCGAGGCCCGGGGCCGGGTACGCCGGGCCCCGGACACCGTGTGCAAGGAGGCCGGAAGCACTGTGGCCGGCTTGGCCGGCACGGACCTGACCAAGACAGACAAAAGGAATATTGCCGCGATAATGGGCGGGGCACAGGGCTGCGTTCACCTGATCGACTTGGCCGGGGACGTTTGCCGCCAGTTGGCCCTCGACTTGACTGGCGGGCCCGGCGGGAACGAATCTTAAAGTGCCTCGGTGGTATAGAGCTCCCGAAGCCTCTTCTTGCTGAACTTGCCCACACTGGTCTTGGGAATCTCGGCCAAAAAGACGATGCGGTCGGGCAAACACCAGCGGACCACCTTGCCGGCCAGGAATTCCAGCAGGGCGGCTTCGTCCACCTGGTCCGCAAAGGCGGGTTTCAGGACCACGCACGCCAGCGGCCGTTCCACCCACTTGGGGTGGGGCACGGCGATCACCGCCGCCTCGCTTACCGCCGGATGGGCCATGATGGCGTTTTCCAGGTCCACCGAGGAGATCCATTCGCCGCCGCTCTTGATCAGGTCCTTGGACCGGTCTACGATAGCTATGAAGCCGTCCGGATCGACGGTCACGATATCCGAGGTATGCAGCCAGCCACCGGCAAAGACTTCCCGGCTGCGTTCCGGTTCGCGGTAGTAAGCATCCGCCACCCAGGGTCCTCTAAGCCACAGTTCACCCATGGCCTGGCCGTCGTGGGCCACTTCCTGCCCCCGGCCGTCCACCACCCGCATCTCCAGCCCCGGCACCACCCAGCCCTGCTTGGCCCGCACCTGGTACTGGCGCTCCGGCGGCCAGTCCTCCATTCGGCTTTTCAGCCGGGATACCGTGGCCAGGGGAGTGGTCTCGGTCATGCCGTAAGCATGCACGATGGTCACACCCAGCCGGTCGTAGGCTTCCAACAAGGCGCGGGGCGCGGCCGAACCGCCGCAGACGGCGACGCGCAGGCTGGAAAGATCATGTTCTTCCCGCTCCAGAAGTTCCGCCAGGCCCATCCACACCGTCGGCACCCCCGCCGCCACGGTGACCTTCTCACTCTCGATCAGGCGGGCCAGAGAAGCCGGGGTGGGCCGGGGACCGGGCAGAACCTGCCGGGCGCCGGCCAGGGCGGCCGAAAAAGGCAGGCCCCAGGCGTTGGCGTGGAACATGGGGACCACCGGCAGTACGGCATCCCGTTCGGACAGGGCGATCACATCGGCCATGAGGAAGGCCAGGCTGTGCAGGTAGAGACCGCGGTGCGAGTAGACAACTCCCTTGGGATCACCGGTGGTGGCCGTGGTATAGCACATGGCCGCCGCCGAATTCTCGTCCAGGTCTTCGGGAAAGGCGTAGGTGGGAGAGGCGCCGGCCAACAGGTCCTCGTACAGGGAAACCGGGGCCAGACGGGTGGACGGACACTGCTGCTTGTCGGTCATGATCACGAAGTGTTCGACCGTCTTCAGTTCACCAGCCACGTCCTCCAGGACCGGTAACAGGTCCTCGTCCACGAAGAGCACCCGGTCAGCGGCATGATTAATGACGTATATCAGTTGGTCGCGGAACAAACGGATATTTACAGTGTGTAGTACGGCCCCGCTGCAAGGAACGGCGAAATAGAGCTCGAGGTGGCGGTGGTTGTTCCAGGCCAGGGTGCCCACCCGGTCCCCCGGCCCCACGCCCAGTTGGGCCAACACGTTGGCCAGGCGCGCCACCCGGCCGTAGAGCCGCCCGTAATCGTACCGGAAAAGGCCGCCGTAGTCCTGGGAGACGATTTCCTTCTGCGCAAAAAGCTGCCGGGACCGCTCCAGGAAATGCCTCAACAATAAGGGAGACGACATCATGGACAGAACACCCCTTTCAACTTACAGTCCGGCGAGCAGCGACGGTTTACCCGATTTCCCGGATCCTTTGCTTGACCTCGCTCAATTTCTCCTCAAACTGGGCGCCCAACTGTCCCCTTACCCGGCTCCACTCCTCCAGAAAAGCAGGCTGTCGTTCTACATCGATCACCATCCCCGGGGCCATACGGCCCTCGGCCTTTTTGGGGGTCCTCGCTGCGCGCTGGCTAAAATTGTCCTTCAGTCGCTGATAGGTGCTGTCCATGGCTTTCCCGTAATAATCGAATAAATATTCTAACTCGCCCAGGGACTCGGCCAAAGCCCCCCGGTCTTGCCCGAGGGCTGCCAGGCCGCTCATGGCGCGGCGGTTGGCCAGGGTCTCTTCTTCATCCAGCGGCAGGTTTATATTGAGCAGGAAGGTTTCCCGCGCCCCCTGCGCGAGATAGGGCCGCAAAGCGGGATCTTGTCCGGCCAGGGCCGCGGCCAGGTCATAAGAGTTTTCCTTCAGGAACCGGGCCGCCATCATTTGGCCCTTTGTTACGTTTTCAGACCGCAAAAGCTCTTCCGCGGACACCTCCTGCATTTGCCCGGCCCGCTCCATGGCCTTTTCGAATGCCGATTTTATCCTGTCGTCCACCAATGATAGCCGGGCGCGGGAGCCCCTGCATTATGCATGGGGAGGAGCGCCCGACATGCCCCCTTTCCTTATTGGAATCCATTTGGGAATACCGTGCCCCTTAAGGATCTTCACTATCGTACCGATAATCGACCGTCTTTCGGTTAGACGATTCCTGTACGCCCGTTCTTCCAGGGTCAACTTCTTCCAGTCCTTGTCCGTGATCATGTTTCCTTCCAGATGAGAAACCTCGAAGGTGCCGCGGGCCCGCAAGCCGGTAATATAACCGTACACCTTCACGCCGTCACCGCCGACAAAAGAAACTTTGTCGTACAGCCTGAAACCGTTTACCGCCCTCACCGCAGGGGTCTTCTCGCACTTCCGGCCCTTCTTGTTCTCATTGGAGAACCGGTGAAACGGTTTCCGGGCTTTTAGGCGCCGCTCGATTACGCATTCCGCCGGTAGGTCGAAATCGCGCTGACCGGCCGCTATGACCATTGCGTCGACGACCTGCGCCTTGGGCAGGCGCATCTTCAACCGGTAATACTTTGTCCGGTAGCCAAACGTTGCCTCGACCGGTATCCCGAGTTTATTCAACTCCCGCCAGAGGTCCCACTTA
This sequence comes from Spirochaetia bacterium, assembly GCA_035530395.1. Taxonomy (GTDB): domain Bacteria; phylum Bacillota; class Desulfotomaculia; order Desulfotomaculales; family JAJYZD01; genus JAJYZD01. The sequence continues at coordinate 2,625 of DATKUX010000011.1, read as the reverse complement.
TAGCTCTGGGTCAGGGCGCTATACCGGAAGACCCTGTGTTTTGCCGCCTCTTTCTGGATATTGGGGAATCCGTACTCGGCCGCTGTCCGGGATCCCTTCTCCCGATTGCACACCTCGCAAGCGATCACCAGGTTGGACACCTTGTCGGTACCGCCCCGGGACTTGGGAATGACGTGCTCGATCTCCAGAACCGGATCGCCACTCGTTCCCTTGCAATAAACGCATTCGTGGCCGTACTTATGGAGCAGGTATTCCTTGACCTCGTACCCGAAAAGGGCACCCTGCTGATATTCCGTGCCCTGGACCTCCGGCCTGGCCATCTTCTGGGTATTGAACGCGGTAAGTTCAACCCGGATCTTCGTTATGGGCATAATCCGGACCAGCTTCTTGACCTCCGCCAGGATAGTGTCAACCTTGTTCCACAACGTGGGGTTGAGAATCTTATCGGTATCGTGTTTCCCTTTCTCGCCGGCGCGTTCATGCTGGCATTTCCTACATACCGCAGCGCGGCCGGTCTCAACCTCTTTGAGGCTCTTTCCGCCGTTCTTACGTTTTACCTTCTTCCAAACCTTCGGCGTGTGGTTTATACCGCAGACTGAACAGAACGACTTCGGCCGATTTTGAAAACGGGGCTTCCGGTACCGGGTATTGCGGCCCCGGCGCTCTCCCCGGGCGGCGGCCCGCCGCTTAAGCTGCGCCGAGATGTCAGTCCGGAGCAGGATCTCCTTGGCGTAGACGATCTCACACGTTTGCGCTCCCGGCTCGTGCTGCTCTACCGCTATCGGTGTGTCGCTGGAACCCGGATCAATTCCGAGTGTCATTTCCACCGGTACAAATGCCGTAATTTCGTACGTCAACTGAATGGTAAACGGGTCGTAGCACATAATGACAGCCTTGCCGTCTTTGAGGAGATGTCGGACCCGGCCTGGCCGCCGCGTCGGCGCCAACCGCTTACCCGACTTCGATATTACGAAGATCGGTTGCTGTTCCGACTTTTTCTCGCTCTGCTTCATCAGAAAAACACCTTCCGTGATTCCCCCCTGAGGGGAGATAATGCGGGCCAAGGGCACCCGTTCAGTTCCCCGCCGATGTTCCGCCGGCTTGCCCGGATACGCCGGGCCGTCCCGAGGTTGACTGCCCCGTCCCCCGAGGGGCTTTTACAGTGCCTCCAGAATGTTCTGCCGGACTGGCTTGTCATCCAGCTGTCTGCTAACCGGTGGAACGCCCGGTCGCCCGGGCTGGCTGTCGCTCACGGAGCTTCCGCTCCCGCATCTATCCGAGAACATGTCAGGTTGGTTACTGACAAGCCCCCGCATTTATGCGTGGGGTGATTGACCAAAATACCCCCATCCAGCACGAACTTTCTTAAATCAATACCATATTAATACCATCCATTGGCGAAAATATCCTTCCGGAAGAGACAAACAAACCCGTAAAATTTCCTCTTGGAAAGGGCAGGAAAGCCAGGCCGTTCCAACCACTCTTTCCATCGGAATGGAGACGTTTCTTAGGCAATTTTTATTTATTTTTAAGTTTGCCTTAAAGTTGGCGTAGTATTATTCTAGTCGAAAAAGTGAAATACCAGAAGGGAGATCAATATGAACGGAATCTTTAGCGCTCTTAACCGCCGGAGAGCCCTGAAGTTCGGGGCCGCGTTTTTGGCCGGCGCCCTGGTGGCGCTAGTGCTGGTTGGCTTCTTTCCCGGCCTGGGACGGGCCCTGACCGGCACCCGTACCACTGTGGCCGGTAGCGAAGGTTCGGCGGGTACGCCGACGACCCCGGCCGACCTGGTCCAGAGTTCGGTGCCCACCGGGACCTTCGGGCCGGAGACCATCGCCAACATCGTGGCCGCCGCCAGCCCGGCGGTGGTGGAGGTCGATGCCACGGTGGTCAGCCAGAGTAACAATCCCTTTGCCAATGACCCTCTCTTCCAGCAGTTTTTCGGCAACCAGTATTCCAGTCCCCAGACCCAAACGCAGAAAATGCTGGGGTCGGGTTTTATCTTCCGGGCGGACGGCTACATCCTGACCAATGATCACGTAGTCGACGGGGCCAGCTCCGTGACCGTCACCCTGGCCGGCCAGGATAAATCCTACCCGGCCCAGGTGGTAAACACCGACAACAGCCTGGACCTGGCCGTGCTGAAAATCAACGCCGGCAGCAACCTGCCCACACTGACCATGGGCAACTCCGACCAGGCCAGGGTCGGTGACTGGGTCATCGCCATCGGCAACCCCTACGGGCTGGATCATACGGTAACGGTGGGGGTATTGAGCGCCAAGGGCCGCCCCATTACGGCCAGCAACCGCTCCTATTCGAACCTCATGCAGACTGACGCCTCCATCAACCCCGGCAACAGCGGCGGCCCGCTCCTCAACCTGGCCGGGCAGGTCATCGGCATCAACACCGCGGTGGATGACCAGGCCCAGGGCATCGGCTTTGCCATCCCCACCAGCACGGTAGCGGGCGTTTTGACCCACCTGATTGAGCACACTCCCACTCCTTACCTGGGGGTTTCGGTGCAGGACGTGCCGCAGGACGTGGCGAGCCAACTGGGTCTCTCCAACGGGCAGGGAACCCTGGTGGCGGCGGTCGAAGCGAATAGCCCGGCCGCGAAAGCCGGTC
>DATKUX010000010.1:0-32842 GCA_035530395.1 Spirochaetia bacterium | reverse complement strand
CGCTCCGCACCCGCTTTCCCACCGCCAAGGCCTGCTGGAACAGGGTATTGAAAACAACCCCGGTGGTGCCGGCGCCGACGGCCGCCCGGTAGGCATCCCTCACCTGGCCGAGCACCTGCGTTTCGCCCAGCAGCATCGAATCCAGGCCGCAGACCACCCGGAAAAGATGCCTGATGGCCTCATAAAGGGTATGGGAGTACGTGTAGTTCTGCAGTTGGAACAGGTCCACGCCCGAACGGCGGGACAAAAACTCGCGGACGGAGGCCAGACCTTGTCCAAGGTCGGTCGCCACCGCGTAAACTTCGGTCCGGTTGCAGGTCGACAGGAGCACCGCCTCCGTGATGGACGGCATTCCCCGCAGAACAACCAGTTGCTCCATCATATGGAGATCGGAAAACGACAGAACTTCCCGGATCTCCACCGGTGCAGAGCGGTGGTTAACCCCCACTACGACGATATACAAGGTCCACACGCTCCTTTGCCGCGGCGAAATCGCCTTTCTCCAGGAGTTTCCAAATCTCCTCGCCAGCCAGTTGCTCCAGCATGTCCCGCCGTTTTTGCCGGTCCCGTACCCCATGCCGGACCCGCTCCCGCATCTCACCCAGGAAGTCCAGATAAGGCCCCCATCCGGCCGGAAACATCCCGGCCAGCCGGTCCCGGATGCGCGCGGCCAGGGCGGGACTGGTGCCCCCGGTAGACACAGCAATGGTGAGACGGCCCCGCCGCAAGGCGGCCGGCACGAAAAAATCACACAGGGCCGGCTCGTCGGCCACATTGACCAGCTTACCGGCGCTGCGGCTGTCCCAGGCCACCTGCCGGTTTACCGCCGGATCGCCGGCAGCCGCGACAACCAGGACCGTCCCGACCAGGTCTCCGGGCTGATAGGCTCTACCGGCCCAGCGCAAGGCGCCTGTCCCTGCCAGCGACGCAAGGCCCGGCGTCACCGCCGGGCTGACCACAACGACGCTGGCTCCAGCCTCCAGAAGCCCGGCGACCTTCCTCTCGGCCACCTTGCCTCCGCCCACCACCAGGCAGGCTCGCCCGGCCAAATCCAGCAAAACCGGATAATACTCGTCCAACCAAGACACCCCGGCTCACCTGTCCAATTATAATACCAAAATGGTCGCTCACGAACAACCGTTAGAATCTGCGCACCGTGACAAAGTCTGCAATGCGGTCAAGCACCGCCTTGGCCTCGCACCCAGGCAGAAGGGCCAGATGTTCCTTCGCCTTGGCCACGTATCGCGCCGCGATGGCGAAAGAATATTCAATCGCCCCGCAGACCAGGATGAGGTCCACAGCCTCCTGAAGATCGCCTTCCCCGGCCAGCCGCCGCTGCAAAAGGGTGCGCAGGCGCTCCCGCGCCGGAGAATGGTCCAGGGCCCGGATGGCCGGCAGGGTAAGGATGCCCTGAGCCAAATCGCTACCCACCGGCTTGCCCAGTTCGTTCTGATCGGCCACAAAATCCAGGATGTCGTCCACCACCTGGAAAGCCATACCAAGGTAGCGCCCGAAGCAAAGCAACCGCCGCCATACTTGGGGCGGCGCCCCGCTGACCACGCCACCCAGCTGACAACTGGCCGCGATCAGCAAGGCGGTCTTACGGTTGATCCGGCCCAGGTAATCCTTGAGATCCTGATCAACATCAAAAGCACCGGCAATCTGGTGGATCTCACCCTGGCACATTTTGACGCTGGTGTCGGCCAGTACCCGCTGCACCAGAGGCTCCCCGTAGGTGGAAATGAGGACCAGCGACTGGGCGAAAAGGTAGTCGCCCATATGGGTGGAGATCCGGTTGCCCCACCGGGCCCGGACCGTGGGCTGTCCCCGCCGGATCAAGGCCTCGTCCACAACGTCGTCATGCACCAGGGATGCCATGTGGATCAGCTCCAGGGACGCGGCCAGGGGCACAACCCTTTCCAGCGCACACGGCGTAAAGCGTGCCGCCAAAAGACAAAAAGCAGGCCTCATCCGCTTGCCGCCCGCCGTCAGAAGATGCCTGGACGTCTCGGTCAGCGACGGGTCGGGCAGCCTGACCACCCTCTCCAATTCCCTCTCAACCGCCTCCAGGTCTTCCCTGACACAGGCGAAAAGGCCCCGCAGTAAGTTCTCCATACCCTTTCTCCCGAACCCGGGCTATGGCCTAGCCCGGTCTATATATCTAGCCACCGCAACAATATTCGGCACGAAAGTATTTTCTCCTGCCTGAAAGCATAGACCGGCGGAAGCTATACCGGAATGGCCTGGACTTCAAAGTCGCCGGGGGCCAGCCCGTCCGATTCCCGGCGACCTTGTCATCACCGGGTTTTCCGTCCCGACCCCATTATACCAGGAAAACCAGTCGGCACACAATCGACTGGTTAATGACAGTTGCTCCCAAGCGGGTGAATTTGGACCCGTAAGTTCAATAAAAGACTTTGAGGAGTATCTGGAACTTATTTCCATGTAAGATAAATCAGCCGTTAGCTTGACATAATATCATGGCCGGGTCAATTGCCGCAGCAATCCCCCGGCCATGTCGACGAAGTTAATACCGGTGTTATATATGGACTGTTTAACACCGGGTGTATCTATTATCGAGACTAATCTATCTAGCCCGGTGTTATCCAGTTGCTCATATGGCTTCCTAAGCGCAGAAATGTTTTCTACGTGCTTCCATAGGGGTCTGACAAGGAATTCATAGTCTAAATCCTGTATCATGGCCCTCGCTGCCAATATACCGCTAACAAGAGCTCCGACGGCACCTGTTCCAAGGAACCTTTCAGTTAACCCCGCTGAACGGCCCACGAGTAAAACGTTGTCTATCACAAATTTGCTTGCTCTACCTGTAGAAAAGATGGGCAAAGAAAACTTATAATAAAATTCCAGGTGGGCCAGGTTTTCCCGTTCAATGAAATCTGCATATAACTTATCTACCTCGTATTCCTCACAGCCAATACCGCACAGACCTACCACGGCTTGCGTGGAACTCAAGGGCGCCAGTCTGGCATACCCGCGACCGGCGTATTCAGTGTTGAAATAGACCGTGCACGACGTCGGTTCAAACGTCCCAAAGGCAAGCCCTCCCCTGAGGTGTACCAGACCAAAATCCTCCCATACCCCCAACTCCTTCGCCGCCGTGTCTTTCCCTGTAGCTACCACCACATAATCGTACTTCTTGGAAAGCTCTTTATAGTCGGCAAACCTGTTGAAGTGAACCGGAGTTCTTTTTAAAGCGGCGTGCAGTTGATTTTCTATGGAATCCTTGTGTTTCCCCCTGGCCAGAATATACCCCAGGGTCCCTTGAATCTTGGCCTCTTTGTTGGGGGATTTCAAGACCATGCTCGTCAGCTTATTCAGGGGCTTAATGTCCAGGTTATAGACTTCCCTCAGGTGTTCCCGCACATCGCCCATTTGTCTTTCCAGGACATTTAGCCAATTCATCGTACAGGGCCACGCCCAGCCCACCGATTCATCTCTTTCGAAGATGTCAGGTATTACGCCCAGTCTCTCGCATTCCAAGGCACAGGCCAGACCACCTAAGCCGGCACCTATAATGGCGATTCTCACCATTTACTCCCCTGTCAGGGACAAATTCTTTATGTATTATACCGCTCGGGGAGAAATTTATTGGATTATGACCACTAATACCAAATAACCCTCAGAAAGTTTTACTGCGGAAACTTACACTTGGGGGTACTGATAATTTATGGCAACGGATAAAAGTCTTTACAATCCCAAATAGTTATGCGGCCTTTAGTCCAGCCAAAACCAACTATCTTCTCTGCCATTAACTGTTAAATTGTAAATTTTGCGGTATATCCCTTGTCTTGGAGCGGGGATTTTGGTAAAATAGCAGGGCGGTCGGTCTTGCTCTTCTAAACGAACGTTGAGACCTTCCAACAACCATGGGGGTGGATGGTGCCTGGTGGTGCTCCTGGTCTTCAAAACCAGTCGTCGGGCGGCCAACCCGTCCGTGGTGGGTTCGATTCCCACCCACTCCCGCCAGCCAGGAACAGGCTTTCCGGAGAACCCGGAAGCCTTTTTTGTTCCCCCGGAAGGGTAACAGTGGGGCATTTTTCGCCGGTTCAGCACCAGGTGCGTATTCCGCTCCCACCGCGTCCATGGCCCGGCCCTGGTATACGTGGTAAGGACGGAAAGGACGGAAAGGAAGACAACGAACATTAGCTGCTCCACTCAACCCCTTCTCTATTTCCAATCTGCGATTGCCTTATCGAACTCTTCCGTATAGCCGGTGTGCGCCGTACAGGCCATCTGGACATGACCCAGGCGGGCCAGTTTCCTGATGGATTCCTTTTGCAACTGGGTATCCATGTTCAGGAAGCGTTTAAATGGATAAACCTTGTTATCCCGCAAACAGATGGTATCACCGGTGAACAAAATATGGTCGTTCAGCAAATAGGACATTGAGCCGGGGGTATGACCAGGAGTTGCTATCGCGCTGATCTTAATTGAGCCAACGGTGATAATTTCGTTATCGTTGAGTAATGTATACTCCCTGCCTATACTGGAGTTATATATCAAACCTAGCTGCCTTGCTTTCCTCCTGGTGATCATTTGCTCTTCGTCAGAAGACAAGTAAACCTTGGCTTTCTCAAACGAGTCTAATCCCCCGGCATGATCATAATCTGAGTGAGTCATAAACAAATGTGTAACATCGGCCGGGTCGATATGTAGCGTACTAAGCTCCCTGATAATTTCACTTTTCCTGAATCCCGAATCAATACAGATCGTGTCCTCGTCATCCTTGTAAACAAAGAAGTTGACCATTCCCACTTTGACAGCATCCAAATGATCTGAGATCTTCCCAGTTCGAAGCGGACTGAAAAACATTATAAATCCCCCTTACCCTGTTGCAATGTCATGAACCTATTTACCATCGATGTCGTCAAATAGGGATATCTGTTTAATATCGGCGGCCCTAAAGACGGCCTTTTCAAGCTTCTCGTCATTATGCACATCGGCTTCATCCCGAATAAATTCCTCAAATTTCAGATATTCATTGTTACCAATGGCGCCAGTCCGTATTTTTAGCATATAAATAAGGTTAAAGCAGTTCATGATGGAATTCTGCTTCAGATCGGACAGGCATATCAGCTGCGTACGGTGCTTTTTGGCAATATCAAATAGAGGCTTTAACAGGTGTTCGGAAGATATGGGCCCAAACGGGTTATCCATTACCAATACACGGGTGTCGGTATCGGAATCCGCTCCAGCCGCATCCATGGCCCGGGCCCTGGTATAAGTGGTAAGGGCGGAAAGAACGGAAAAGAAGACAACGAACTTTTCCCCGCCGGAATTTTTGACGGCCTCCTCCCAAAGCATCAAGCGGCTGTTCGACATGTTCAATTCAATCTTGAACACGCTAACAGGGATATTGGGATTCCCCAGAAAGACATCCAACAGTTCCCGGCTGGACATCAGCCTGGCGACGGTCCTTCTTACTTCGTCCGCTCTCTTCTCCTGCCTCGTTCCCTCCCTCACTTTCACAATGCATTCTTCGATATAATCTTTCATTCTTTGCAGAGCCGCATCCTTATTGTCAAGCTCCAAATCTATTTTCAGCATTTGTACTGGCCTGCTTCTACCCTGAAGACGTACCTTTGAGTTACCGGATATCATCTGAATCTCTTCATAAAGTCTAATGCATTGAAGGAAACTCTGATGCACCATATCCTTCTTATTCCGTTCGAGATTTTTCAGCTGGGCTTCGTTCAGCGTAATTAATTCGGTCAGTTTGTCCGCATGCATACTCATTCGTTCATAGAGATAATAATAACCGTCAAATTCCATTCCGGTCTTGTCCCAGAGCGGGTCAAGCCCCTTGAAAAGATTATCGAGGTTGAGATTCTTATCCCGGTAATCAACCCTCAGCGCCATGAATTTGGTTCTCAACCCGCTGGCAAGTTTGGCGTTTTCATTTTTCATTTTACTTAAGGCTCCCGCAAGTCCTTTGGCTTGGGCCGTGACATCCTGCTCAGGGATAAAACCCTTTTCCGGCTCCGTGGTGCCCGGATCTATGAGTTGCCCTATTAGTTCCTCTATCTTATCGTACCCTTGCACTTGTTGGGATATCTTTTTATTGTCTGCCGCCAGTTCATTAGCACGCGAATGAGCTTTCCGGCGACGTTTCGCGAAATCGCCCCTGATGCCTTCCGGAGGTAGCGGAGCTTGCGCGCCCAGCCTTTTGACCTCGTCAAGAGCGTTGCCGAGGGCGCTCTTCGCCGCCCCCTCCTCCCTGGCTGCTTCCTTTTCCTCCTGCCGGCTTTTCGTCCCCAAACTCTCCAAGCGGATTATTTCCCCGCTGATCATCTCCGCGGTCTGTTCATCATAGGCCACTCCGGCATAATCTTCTTCATTCAAGCAAAGTTTATTAAACTCGTTCTGCTTTCTAAGACAATCTTGCGCCAACTCATTTTTGCGTTTCTCCAGAAATCTGATTTCACCGCTATATTTTTCTTTTAAGGCCTTAAGCCTTTCCTCCAATTCCGCTATACTTCCTTCTACCGTTTCCGCCTCCGGCGCACCCCGGTATAGGCTGTACCTTGCCCGGGCCTCCTGCTCCTCCCTATTTTTCTGCCAAACCTCCCGGGCGATCTCGTCAATATCCTTCTGAAGACTTTCACGGCTACCGGCAAGTTGCGCTTTCCGGGTTTCCAACCGGATAATATTTTCCAAGACGTCAGTCAGCCGCCGACGGCACTCCTGATAGGCTTTTTCCCTTTCGATAAAGGCGGCGAAGAGCGCCAAATCCGCCCCGGCCTTTTGCCAGGCGGTCTTCAACTCATTTATCTGTTGTTCCAGCTCCGCCCTCCTTTCCCGAAGCCTTGCTTTCTCTTCTTCCCGGAGAGCTATCCGGTTTTCCATGTCCTGCAGGCGCTGTTCGGATTGGTTTCGCCTTATTCCCAGCCCATACCGGTAATCCGCGGCATAGGTAAATCCGGCGCACACAGCCCGGTCGGACAACGCGCTACGGTGAGCGGTCGTAAAATGACCACACTGCTCCGCGGCCCGGGTTCTCTTCTGTTCGAGCTCCGCCATCAACCCGCTCAGACTCTCATTACCAAAGACCCGGCCCTCATACAGGCAGGCCAACGCTATGCCGTCCCGGACATGGGCCATCCCCCCAAAGCTAGGCACGGCTTTCCCCAGATCCTCGTACGCAATGAAGGGTATGACCCGCCGGATGGTCATGCTCTGGAGTGAGCCGGCCACCCGGTCCAGATCCATCCTGGTCATGATGAAGGCATAGGGCAGGACCGGATTACTCTCCAGCAGCGACTGCCGGTTTTCCGGCGACAGGCCGCGCAGATATGTTTCTCCCGTTTCATACTCAATGTCGAGACCGGCCAACACAGATGCCAGTCCCCCCGGTATGTGCAACCGCCCGTCTTTGAGAGAAGCCACCGATTCTGCAAGGTCGTCGCGCACCCGGACAGCCTCTTCCAGCCGGCCCTCCAGGTTTCTGACCACTTGCTCGAAGCCGGTGGCCAAACGGTCCCGGTCGAACCGGACGGCGAAATCAAAGCCGTGCTTGGCGAGAATCCTCTGTATTTCCGTCTCCTTGTGTTCGTATTCGTCGATATCCCGATCAATGCCGTGGACAACTGTCTTCTCGTTGCCCGCGGCATCCCGCAATTCTTTCAGCTCGTTGTCAATAGCCTGCCAGCGCGCCGCGCCTGCCGTTTTCTCGTTTTCCCGGCTTTCAGTCTCCTTGCTCCGGGCCTCCCTGGTCTTTTCCAGGGAGGCCCGGGTGTTTCTGATCTCGGCAGCATCCAACTCTCCGATCAGGTTCCTCCCCAGCCTGATGCCGAGCTGTCGATGAACTTCATTTTCCTGTTGCTCGAAATTCTGCCTCCGCTCCCCCAATCTCCCCTTATCCGCGTCAACACCGCCCTTTTCTTTGTCCACAGCTTGCAGGTCCGTCCCGGCCTGCTCGTGCAGGTTTCCCTTGGTCGTTTTTTCCGTGCGCAGACGGCCCAGATCAATGACAACCGATTCCAGGGCCTCCCCGCACAATATCCGCAGGGAATATTCCAGGCTGCACACCCGGCCACCGGTATCATGCTCCTCCCTGGCCGCCGTCAGCCCCTCCTCGATACCGGAAAGTTCGGATCTCTTCAGGCCAATTTCCGAGGCCAGGCGGGCGGCCTGCATGACCTTCTCCCGTACTTTGGCCTCCCGCAGGGCCGCTTCCGTTTCCCTGCCCACGGTCTCGGAGGCTTCAAGCCTTTTGGATGCCTCCTCGTATTCCGCCTGTTTGAGCCAATAAGCGTAAGACCGCTCTTCCAACTGGACCCTCTGTTCGGCGGCCCGGCAGGTCTCGATCTCCTGCTCGTTTTCCTCGTATTGCCCGTTCAGTGACCCTATAACGGTGGTTAGATGGCCGTACAACGCGGAGAGCTTCCCCGCCGCTTTCTTCTGCCCGTCAAGCCCCCGCAACAGCCCGGACAGATCCTCAACCTGTTCCCTGAAGGTGCCCAGAAAGCCGTCGAGGAGCTGTTTTTCTAGAATGAACCGTTCATTCTCCACAACCTCCTCCACCAGGTTCACCAACATCTCCTCCAACCGGCGCAACTCGGACCTGTTCCGGAACATAGCCTTCTCCACGGTCTTGATGATCCAGTCATTCATCAGTTGACCGGAGGTCTTATACTTATGGAAGATCTCCTCCAAACCGCCTTCACTGTCATTGATCCTGGCGATGACATTCCGCCACTCATCCTGGGCAATCCCAAATTCAGCCAGGTTCCTGGCATAACGGTCCCCGTCATCCTCGGCAAAACACCGGACGCTTAAAGGGTCTTTCCTCTCCCTATCCGCCATCATCTCCCGGGCTTCCCGAAACGGCAGTACGTCTAAAACGCGGCCCTTCCGGCTGACCACAGCGATATGGGCCACATCAAAGGCATTGGCACCGGTATACTTCGAGGTGAAGGTAAAAAACCGGATTCGGTGCCTAGCTTCTTCAACTCCCTGGGCTTGGGCGGGCATAATGCCGATCCCTGTAAGCAGGTACCCTCCCGCCCCGTCCAGCTTCCATTCGATCATAACGTAGGTTGGCAGCTTACCCTTGCGGAAAAAGCCGGCTATGTCGCGGCCCTGGATCCGTGCCCCCGGTACCAACGGTTGGAGAAAGAGCTGAACCAACACGCTCTTGCCGCCGCCGTTGGCCAGGTTCAAAAGGGCATTCTCGCCACCGTGAAAGTTGAAAGTTTCGTCAAGAATATGGCGGGTATCATTGTTGTAAGAAAAATTCACAATTCTGATCCGGTTAATCCTGGGCATCCCCAGCCTCTCCTTCAAACAACCGGTTGATTTCGGATACCCGGCTGTCGCTCAGATAATAGTTCAGCATCAGGTCATCGAGTTTGCGGGTGGTACGAATTTCCCGGTCGTCATCCACAATCCGGAGCAAGTTTTCCCTCTCCAGAAGCCGGCAACCGATCAGGATGGTACCCGCCTTGGTCTTGCGGCCCTTTTCCTCAAAATCCTGTTTACTTTCCCACAACTCCGCCACCCTGACAAAATTAAGCGCATACCTTTCCTCAAGCCCGGTTGCATGGTCACTGTTTTCCAAGGCCATGGCAAAGCGCCGGTCCAGTTCCTCGATCAGTTTGCTGACCCGCAGGAACTCCCGCTGCTTGGGGTTCCGGTTCCGGCTACCGTAAAACAGGTAGAAGATGTACATGGAGATATAGCAGAAGAGATAGGCATCGACAAGTCGGGCATCGGAAGCAATCCATTCTCTGATATCTTTGGTGACAAAGCCCAACAGGCTGTTGCCGCTGGCCGGAATCAGATATAGAGTGTTGGACGCCTCCACGATCTTGAAGTCCATCTCTTCCTCAAACTCAGCCAGGATCGACCGGACATCACTGTTGCGGTATTCCAGGAAAAGGTCTCCGTCCGTGTCGCGGTCCATCTGACCCTTCTCCAGTAATCGCTTAAATATCTTTATAGCATTGCTCAGATCGCTCAACCGAAGCTCACCCCGATTATAAAGTCACTGATTACGATGCGCCTGCTAAATAACACATCCCCCCGCCGGGAACTAACCTCTTCCTCAAATAAACTTTCATCCGGCTTTGTGATTTCTATCTTATGTACTCCATACAAATCGGGTCGTTCGATTTCAATACGGTACAGGCAAAAGCCAACATCCAACTCTCCGGTGGCGTTAGCCACCATTTCATCATGCTCCGCCCGCCAGGCCTTTACATCAATGACGTTCAGATCATAAAGTCTGAGCATTGATCGAAAAACCAGATCATCGGATATCAGCAGGTGAAATGTATCCCCGCAGCGTTTTAGATACTCAAACAGCTCGCTGAACCTGTAACCAGCCACTTTGCCCACGGCAAATTCGAGTATACTGCGGATAAATTCCGTATTAGCGTCATTTATTCTCTTTATTTTCACCTTTTCCGTATCCTCGTCCAGTTTTTCCTCGATCACTCCCTCAGGCGCCGCTTCCTCCGGCCGGAGCCGGGCCTGCCGTTCAAACAACGACACCAGATTGAGCTTCCGGTCCGGGTTGGGCTTAAACAAGGGATTCAACAGCTGCCAAAGGGCAGGGATAACTTTCTCGTCGCACCTCTCCAGCCGCGTCAGGATCTGCCGTTCAAAGTCATAGTTCCGGGCCAGCGAAAGAGAAAACGAATCAGCTATGGTCTCCTTGTATATTTTGGACAGGCCATGCCGTTCGACAATCAGTTCTCTTTGTTCGCCGATAGTGGAATTTACGTTTCTTCTGATTGTGGAGATCTCGGACCGCGCCTTCTTCATCGCGTCATCCAGGTTTCCCCTGGTAGCTTCCTCCTCATTCAAACGCTCCTCAGACAGCACGATCATATCTCGTATCTCATTCATGATGCCGTACTCTTCCTCGAGTAAGGTATAGGTACTGCCAACCAACCCTTCAAACTCCTGGATGTCCACGTCGTAAATGTTTTCCCTTATTTTCTGCATAAACTGCCTGATATCATTCTTCTTCTGCCGGACCATCTGCACCAGGTTACTACTCTGACCGATAGCCTTCCTGTAATTCTTGCGTTTGATCAGTTCTCGCAGTTTCAACTCTTCAATGGTAAAGCTGATCTCCTGCTCGACTTCCTTGGTTCTAAAGAGTAGATCATAGCCCTGGTCGGTAAGCTGGTAGGTCATGATATAACCACGGTCGCTGTCCTTCAGCTTGTCGTCAATCAGCCTTATCCGGGTGGGAGCCATACCCTGCCCGTATCTCATCACCGGGAAATATCTTGCCTCCCCCCCATTCTGCAGGATCTCCTTGATAACGTACTCCGTTACTTTGCGCGTGGTGTCAGGGGAAAAATCCAGACCATACTCGGGGGCGATCGCGGAAACAAAGGCGGCTATGCTATCTATGGTGCACTCCTCATCCTCGGTGAGGGTTCTTTCCATGATAAATACAAGGACGGAGAAAATAATATTGTCAAGCTGTCCAGGCTCAAACAATCTCTCGATTTCCATCTTCCGGTTGCCCCGGTTGACAATCGAGTCTATGGCCGCGACAACCTGCATTCTTTTTTCAAAGCCTTCGAGAAACTCAAACTGCTGGACAGACATCGAGCTATTGCCCTCGTTTCTAACTCAGGATCCTTGATATAACCTGATAATTTATTATCTCCTGGGGTATGTATTTGTCTTTTGCCAACAGGCCCGTAATCACACCGGCCTGATCAAACCCCAGCAGGGCGATAAATTCGGCCAGGGGAGCCGCAACATCCCTTTCATCGGGTGACTCCGGCAGTTCCCTGTTTTCGGCAAGTGAAATCATAAGCTGGTACAGGCCGGAACAAGGCCTCAGGTCAAGCCCGGGGTTGGCCGCCCGGGCCCGGAAAAATAGACGGATCCCCTCCCGGTCCAGGTCGCCGAAATAGAGGAAATACCCGGCTTGTCCGCTTTTACCCTCCAGCATGCCGCTGTTGTATTGCCCCAGGGCACCGCGTTTGGAAATCTTGTTGCCTTCGCCGTAAAGGAGCACATCGACCGGCGTGCCGGCGACTATGTTCTTCCCGGTATCCTGCATCAGTTTACGGAAGGTAAACCAGGTATCCTTATTCTCCAGGATCAGAACGGTCATCCGGTCCGAACGGGCATGCACATACTCAAAAAAAGGCTCCGGTGTATCGTAATAGTTCAGGAAATCCTCACTTAAACCATTGTACTTCATCACTTCCCGGACCAGGGCAAAATGGCTGTCCAGCAGCTTCTCCCTGCCCCACACCGAAAAAGACCGTTCCTTGCGCGACATGGGTTCTGCAAGTGACCCGGCCGAATGCCAAAGACAACGGCTGAGCCCTTCTACAATGTTCCGGTGCTTTCGATACAATTCCGGCCTCTTAAGATACCCTGAGATATTAAGGGCAGGATTAAGACGACGGATGAATTCAAGGTACTCCGTGAAATCTTCCTTCGGTTTAATCAGGCGATATTTATTGAATAAAGGAGGTAACCGGCCGTTTCGCCCGGCGGATTTAACCGGCGAGAGAATACCATCGTCTACCAGTACTTCAACTGCGTGCTGAAAGAGACTATAGTCCGATTCCCTGATAAGCTGTTGCAGTTCTGTTTCAGTTAAAATTGCTTTGCCATAGGTGAGTAACTTTTCAAGCAGGGACATGACAGTCGCCTCTTTAAGAAGAGTGGGGATTCCCCTGAGGGGGTGGACGCCCCCTCGCCCTTGGATCGAAAAGAAATGATTTTTGCGCTATCCTGAAGATATACCAAAGGGGCTGCAGAAGTCAACGGGGATAGCCGACATCTGACGGGGGCGATTGCCCTCTGTTCTTTGCCGCGGGTACCCCGCAGGGCATGGAAAACTGTTCTGGTGACCCTGCTACGCGCTCTCCCCCCGCTGGATCCTCCGCCAATGGTAGAGGTACACCGGCAAGGCAACGCCGATCAAGGCCAGGCTGTCCACCGAGGTGTCTATTTGCCGGTCGGGGATTGACCAGTATGTCTTCAGCAGCCGGTTCTTCTCTTCGGGAGAAACCAGCCGGAAACCGTGTTTTTCATAGAAGCCGATGGCCCAGGCCGCAGCCGCCCAGGTGCCGATCAAAACCGGGCGCGTCGTCTGCTTCCGCAGGTGGGACAACAATTCCCCGCCTATGCCCTGGTTCCTCTTCACCGTGCGCACGTAAGCATGCCGGATGAGGGTGACATCCTTGACATCCTGAATACCCATTACCCCCAGGAGTTGGCCGTCCATCTCCTATCCCCAAAAGACAACCCCCTCTGCCATCTCGTGCCGAAGCTCGTCTTTGTGCATATAGGGCTCCTGCCAGCGATCGGCGGGAATGACTCCTTTATAGGCCTGGGCAGCGTCGTTGATGATGGCATACATATCGTCAAAGTCGCCGCCCTGACAAGGACTAATCACTATAATCCCTCCCTCACAAAACTTATCACCTTAATTCCTTTTTGAGCTCTCCTTGAATCGCCATTAGAATAAATCATATCGCGACAGTGCCCGCAGTTTTCGAACCCCCTCTCAATTGCACAACTGCGTATAGAACAAGATTTACTTGGTCGATACCCTTCATTGCTACATCCGACGCACTCAATTTCATCCGGGGGTAAGTAAAAGCCCAAATATCTGTTCAGCCATCACTAATTCTCTCCGCTCCGTATTGGGTGAGATTTTCCGAATAGGCAGGACATAAATCGCATCTGTTTCCGCACTTTGCGATAATTTCCATATAAATCTCCCCTTGGATTATTTGGCACTACCTTAGGGTAGCCCTGTGCTGAGCAAGCGAAACAACGAGTACCAGCACAATCACTATAAAGGCTGACAACATGGACACACAAATGAAGATGTGCTGCCGGTTTTTATCTTTTCCACCTTGTTACCGCAGTTAGGGCATGAATGTCCCTCCCTGTATCCGATCAAAAACCAGTCTGTGGCAACCCCTCCGGTATTCCCGTAGAAGTCCTTTTCATAGGCACACCCATTGGATTTACAGGCTTTTCCTATGGTTGCAACAATGGCATCATACAACCTGTCTATTTGCTCGTTACTCAAGGTATTCACGGTTTTCGAGGGGTGAACCCCCGCCAGGAAAAGGATATCATGAATATACATGTTTCCTATTCCGCTAATCTTCTTTTGATCCAATATCAACTTCTTTACTTGAGAACGGTTATTTATCAAAACCCTGCGAAAGTACTCTCTGGAAAAACCATCATCAATTGGTGACAAGGCAATATCCTTTGTATCCTTATCCGAAGCCAATTGCTCTTGGTCAAGCAATCTTATGTACCCAAACCACCAGAATTTACATGTAAACCCTGACTGGTCGGAGAAACGAAAACGGCATTGGTATTCCTCATTCCATTGAGATTGGGGCAGGTAATATAAAATGTCACCACCCATGCCCAAATTGAGAAGTAAAACTTTGCCACCCGATAATTCTACAAATATCCACTTACCTTTATTAAAAGCATTAACTACCTTTTTGCCCTTTATCCCTCTGCCAAATTCCTCCTTGTCCATGTTTAAGCACTTTTCCTGCCTTACATGAACATCCTGCACTTCTTTTCCCGACAATTCCTTTGACATTTGACCTGCAAGCCTTGTTATTTCGGGTAACTCAGCCAAAACCATCCCCTCCCTTGTCCCAATTTACAAGCGAACAACACCCTCACCCGTCTCTCCTGCCGGACGGTCGGAGATCAATTACCCAGAGGAAGAACCACCGGCTTCGCCTGGCTGGAATTAGCCCCCTGTGTGTAAAGCAGATTATGCCCCGCGACGGCCGGTGAACCCTCCCGGCCCCCGTCAAAAGTGATTTGGGTCGCCCGGCTGCGGTGGGCGCGGCAAACCTCGTCTCCGCCTGAACCGGTTCCGGCGGTTATGAAGAAGTCGTTGCCGTCTACAGGTGCCCCATCGGGATATGCGTAGCCCGTCCCGAGACCGGTTCCGGCCAGTGCCAGCCCCCGGTGATCAAAAGGGGCGACTTTCTCCTCATCCGGAAAGCCCCCTTCCGTCCGGCTACCGCCAGTCCCGGGCACCGGCCCGGCGTCAGCTCTCCGCCAGAATCTCTTTCAGAGCCGCCACCAACTCCTCCATGTCTGCCGACGTGCCCACACTGATCCGCAGCTTGTTGGCCAGCCGCCGCTCGTTGAAGTAGCGGACGAAAATACGGCGCCGGACCAGTTTCTCGTAGATCAGCGGTGCACTCAGCCGGCCGTGTTCGACCAGAAGGAAGTTGCCGTAGGAAACAGGGGCGTCAAACCCGAGGGATGTAAGCTGCTCCCGCAGGTACTCCCGGCCGGCCATGATCCGCCGGGCGTTTTCCTGCATGTAAGCGTAATCCTCCACGGCGGCGGTAGCCAGCACCTGGTTTAAGTAGGCCAGGTTATAGGAATCCTTGGACTTGTCCAGGGCCTGGACGAGTCCTACGTCGCCGAAGGCGTAGCCGACCCGGGCACCGCAGAGGGAAAACGACTTGGAAAAGGTGCGCAACACCAGCAGGTTGGGACGGAGGCCGATCAGGGCCAGGGCGCTCTCCCCGCCGAAATCAATATAGGCCTCGTCCACCACGACCAGGCCCGGCCAGGCTGTTGCCAGGCCGTCCAGTTCCGCCAGCGAAAGCAGGGTGCCGGCCGGAGGGTTGGGGTTGGCCAACAGGATCACCTTGCCCGGATAGTTGAGGTAGTCGCCGGGGCGCACCGCAAAGTCGCCGGCCGTCTCCACCGCCTTGTAGCGCACAGCGTGTAACTCGGCCTGGGTACGATAGACGGAATAGGACGGATAGGGGAAGAGCACGATGTCCTCCGGATCCAGGAAGGTGCGAAAGACTAGGCCGATAAGTTCGTCCGAACCGTTCGCGCAAAACACATTTTCAGCGCCCACTCCGTATACCCGGGCCAGAGTTGCCCGCAGCTTCCGGGCGGCCGAATCCGGATAGAGCCGCAGGTCGGACGGATCAATGTCTTCCAGGGCCCGCCGCACCGCCGGAGACGGCGGATAGGGGTTTTCGTTGGTGTTGAGCTTGACGACCCTCTCTTCCCGCCCGGGCTGATAGCCCGGTATGTAAGGATCAAGGAGGGCCACGTTCTTTTTGACCAGTTGCACCGGAAAAGATTCCTCCCTTTTCTCTCCGGCCGGGGCAAGCCCGTTGCCAAGCCGGCCGGGGCCGTGTTATCATGCCGGTGGGAAACGATGAACGAGGTAATGACTTTGGATACGGTAGATATCTATACGGACGGCGCCTGCAGCGGCAACCCCGGTCCCGGAGGGTACGGAGTGGTCCTGAAATACGGGGAGACCGTCCGCGAGCTGTCGGGCGGCTTTCGCCTGACCACCAACAACCGGATGGAGATCATGGCCGCCATCATCGGGCTGGCCACCCTCAAAAGGCCCTGCCGGGTCACCCTGTACAGCGACTCCCGCTACCTGGTCGACGCCATGTCCAAGGGCTGGGTGAGGCGCTGGAAAGCCAACAACTGGATGCGCGACAAAGAAAACCGGGCCAAGAACGTCGACCTGTGGCAGAAGCTGCTCCAGGCGGCTTCCCCGCACCAGGTCACCTGGCAGTGGGTGCGGGGCCACGCCGCCAACCAGTCCAACAACCGGTGTGACCAGTTAGCGACCGCCGCCGCCCGGCTGGATCACCTGCCGGTGGACGAGGGGTTTGGGGGAGCTTGACTCCCTTGTTTAGGCCCCGGGTACCCGGAGTTTTAGGCGGTGACGGTCCCCTTCCGCCGGCGGTAGATGACCAGGGGCGATTCTTCGGTCGCAGTTCCCGCTACTACTTCTCCCACGAAAACGGTATGGTCCCCCGCCGTAAAATGGTCCACCAGACGGCACTCCAGGTTGGCCGACGCCCCCTCGATCAGGGGCACCCCGACCACGGCGGCCGGTAAAGTCTTGAGGCCGCTCGCCGCAACCTTGTCCGTATCCCGGCCGGAACGCGAGCCGCAGATATCACAGGCCTCTCCCTGGCCGGCAGACAAGACGGTGAGGACGAATTCCCCGCTTTTCAATAAAATGTCATGGGTGTAGCGCCCTGGGGCAATGGATACCATCACCAAAGCGGGCTTAGCCGAAACCTGGCTCACCCAAGCCGCGGTCATGAGATTATGTTTCTCCCCTTCCTTGACGCCCACCAGAACGACCGGCCAGACCAGACTCGTTAGGGAATCCCAGCTTACATCCGGCAAAACCATCCGCCCCCCTTTGTTAACGATCACCTACATTATACCACAGGAACCAGTGATACAGATCACGCCATGTACTTGCGCGTGCTAACGGTTGTTTTGTCCGAAACAGTTACAATGGATACAGGAAGAGTGTCACCGGCGGGTTACGGCCCGGCGGTAACGCCGCAGCCAAAGGGGGGGGTTCAACCGATGTTCGACAGGTGTCCGGGCAGTATGGGCCTGACCACGCCTACGCTGAAGGCGAAAAAGTGTCCGCAATGCGGGCGCGAGGTGGAAGTCTTCTCCAACGACGTGCAGGTGAAATGTGAGAACTGCGGTTTCACCGTCTACAACGACGTGGAGTCCTGCATCCAGTGGTGCAAGTACGCCCGCCAGTGCGTAGGCGACGATCTGTACAAAAAACTAAAAAAAATCAGGGTGGTCTTTCTGGGCCGGGAGAACGCCTCCCGCAGCATCATGGCCGAGGCCCTGGCCAACCAGTTGAACAACCATCCCAACCTGGTTTTTCTAAGCGCAGGGGTAACGCCGGCCGGACGGTTCGATCCCATAGCGGCCGAATTTCTCAGCCGGAAAGACCTCAAAGTGGCGGGTAAGCCCAAAGCCATCGCCAAGCTGGGCCCGGTGGACGTGGTGGTGGACATGACCCGCGGCCTGGATTATGAAGCCTCGCCCGGCACCCGGGTCGTAACGTGGGATATCCCCCAACCCCGGGAGGACGGCAATGAAGGTTACCTGATGGTTCATGACCTGCTCAAGGAAAAAATCCCAACACTGATAAAGGAGTTATCGGTATGAACGACATGAAAAAGCCGGCCTTTCCCCAGTGGCCGGTCAAGCTCAACCTGATCAGGCCCGAAGCGCCCCGTTTCCGGAACGCGGACTTGGTGCTGGTGGCCGATTGCGCCCTCTTCGCCTCCCCGGACCTTCACGAGCGCTTCCTCGGCGGCCGCAGCGTAGCCATCGGCTGCCCCAAGTT
The DNA here is from genome assembly GCA_035530395.1 of Spirochaetia bacterium. Taxonomy (GTDB): domain Bacteria; phylum Bacillota; class Desulfotomaculia; order Desulfotomaculales; family JAJYZD01; genus JAJYZD01. The sequence continues at coordinate 14,673 of DATKUX010000010.1, read as the reverse complement.
CGACGACCTGGCCCTTTACCGGGAAAAGTTGACGGATATGCTGGCTACGGCGGATCCGGCCAGCCTCAGAGTCATCTACATGGAAGTACCTTGCTGCGCCGGCCTGGCCTATATCGCCCGGCAGGTCCTGGCCGCGGCCGCCAAGGACGTGCCGCTGGACACGGTCATGCTGGGCATTGACGGGCAAGTACAGGAAACGGCCTCAGGCTGAATAGTTCTTGCGGTCCGGCCTGCCGTCGCCGTACGCCGGATCCGCATCGGTTCCCCGGGCGGCGGACTGCCGGTTCTGAAGAATTTCCTCGAACATGACCAGATTGGCGAAAAACTCCTGCACCAGAAGAGGATCGAATTGGCTGCCCGAGTTTTTCCGGATCTCCGCCAGGGCCTCCTGGTGAGCCATGGCCCGGCGGTAGGGACGGTCGTTGGTCATGGCGTCATAGGCGTCGGCTATGGCCAGGATCCGGCATTCCAGAGGAATTTCGTCCTCTTTGAGACCAAGAGGATAGCCCTTGCCGTTCCACCATTCGTGGTGCATCAGGATGAAGTCGGCGATGGGGGCCAGATCGGGGGCGGACAGGGAGATGCGGTGACCGATCTCGCAGTGCTTCTGCATTTGCTGGTACTCTTCCCGGGTCAGCGGGCCGGGCTTGCCCAGGATACGGTCCGGGATGCCGATCTTGCCGATGTCGTGGAATTCGGCCAGGAGGCGCAGGTTGGCCACACTGCTCTCCGGCAGGCCGAGAACCGCAGCCAGGCCGGCCACAATGGCCCCCAGGCGCTCGGCATGCCCTTCCGTGATCAGGTCGCGCGCTTCCAGCGCCCTGGACATGGTGCGGACGATGGCGCTGCGGGCACTCCGGCTGCGGAAGAGTTTCGCCCGGTACATATTGTTGTCGGCGGCCAGGAAGAGTTGGTTCAGGCTGGTTTCCGCCGGCCGGCCGGCGGCAAAACCCACCGAGACACTGAGGGCGAACTTGCCGTTCTCCTGGTTGAAGGCGTAGACCGCCTCCTGAATCTGCCCGCATTTCGCCCTTACCTCAGCCTCGTCCAGGCCCGGCAACAGGACGGCAAACTCGTCACCGCCGATCCGGGCCACGACATCCTCCTTGCGGAAAACCCTCTGGATTGTGGCGGCGGCGGCCATAAGCATCTCGTCGCCCACGGCGTGCCCGAAGGTGTCGTTGACTATCTTCAGGCCGTCCACGTCGCAGACGATGACGCCGGCCCAGGCCGGGCCTCCGGCCTGCACCCGGGCCAGCTCCTCCTCAAAGAAAGCGCGGCTGTACAGCCCGGTCAGGCTGTCGTGCCGGCTGACGAACCGGAGCCTTTCTTCCATGACCCGCCGCTCGGTAATGTCGACCAGCGACGACACGCTGGTGGATGTACCGGGAATTAGAGCATGGGTGACAAAGACGTGCCTGGCCTGACCCTCCCGGTCGAGGAAGCGAAACTCGTAGGCGCCCGGTGCGGACTCCGCATCCTTGCGGCGCTGCCGGTGATAGGCCCTCATGCGGCCCAAGTCCCCCGGCGCTACGAACTCCGTCCAGCTTCTCTTGTTTTCAATTTCGAAGCGACCGTAACCGGACAGTTTTTCAAAGCCGCCGTTGGCCAGGGAGATGGTGGTGTCCCCCTCGATGAGTACCGTGGCGGTGCCGGTATTCTCAAAAATGGTCCGGTATTTTTTTTCGCTCTCCTTCAAAGCCTCTGCGGTGGTCTTTTGGGTGGTGACGTCCATGTGAAAACCCAAAGTGGCCCGCTCACCGCTGTAGGTGACCGATACAACGGTCTCCATGATCCAGCGGATCTCGCCGGCTTCGGTTTTCGCCCGGTACTCGTAGGGGACGGTCCGCTCCCCTTTGAGCATCTGTACCGCCGCAGCCCGGACCCCGGCCACATCTTCGTCAAGAACCAACTGCAAAGAATCCATGCTTTTCAGATCCGGCCAGTCACGGCCGGTAAACCGGCTAAAAGTCGGGTTGACGTACTTGAACCGGCCGCCCTGCACGATGTACACGCCGATCGGCGAGTAATCGAAGAGCTGCAACATCGTCTTGCCGACCCCTCTTGGCACACTCAAACGAGGCACCCCTTTTCCATGGTCCCTGTAGCCTTTTTCGGCAGAAGAATAGAAAGGTTTACCCCCCCAAAAAGAATTCCCCGGTCCCGGACAGATGTCCGGCCGGGGGGGAGTACGGAAAACAGGGTCGTTATCGCTTTGAACGGCCTTTAGCTGGCCTTGTCCCGCATGAAGATCACCTTGACCGTCTGCAGGAGGATAACCAGGTCCCGCAGGGGCGAGTAGCCCCGTACATACAACAGGTCATACTTCAGCTTGTCGGCATAGTCGGTGCTGTACCGTCCCGATACCTGGGCCAGCCCGGTAATGCCCGACTTGACCTGCATCCGGTAGGCATACTCCGGCGTTTCCTGCAGAAACCGACGCACGAAAAAGGGACGTTCCGCGCGCGGCCCCACCAGGCTCATGTCACCCCGGAGCACATTGTACAGCTGCGGCCACTCGTCCAGCCGGGTGAAACGCAAACAGCTTCCGAAACGGGTCACCCGGGGATCGTTTTGGCTGGCCAGCACGGGTCCGCTGGTTTTTTCCGCACCCTCGACCATGGTGCGGAACTTGTAGACGCAAAACTCCCGGCCTCTCTCAGTAATCCGCTGCTGCCGGTAGATGACCGGACCGGGCGAGCTGAGGCGCACCCCCAGGGCGATCAGGGCGAAAACCGGTGAGAGGATGACCAGAAGGACGGTGGAAAACAGGATGTCAATGAGCCGCTTGAGCCAGCGCCACTCTTCGGGAATGGTCAAAGGGGAATTCAAGGCGAAAACCGGGGTGTCCTCAACCTGCTCCAGACGGCCGCGCGAGATGAAGATCTCATAGACATCCGGCACGATGAAAACCGGGCAGTCGCGCGAAACCAGGTAGTTGACGAAGCAGATTTTTTCCTCGCTGGGCACGCCGGCACAGATATAGACCTCCTCCGGGGCTACCGCGTCGACGGCCAGGGGAAACTGCTCGTAGGCGCCCACCGTCCGGGTGGGTGGCAGCGATTCCACCGTACAGCAAAAAAGTTCCGCGGTCTCTTCCCTGTCCACCACCAGGCCTACATCGTCAAACGACAGGTGATTGGCTTCAATCAGTTTATTGGCCAGGGCCCGCGCTTCACACACCGGCCCGGCCACCAAGAGGCGCCGGACCCGGAAGACCCGCCGTTCATGCTGCCACAGCACGCGGCGCCACAGGGACAGAAAGGCCAGTTGGACCAAAGGGTCGATGGCAAACAGGGAACGGGGAAAGGCAAAGCTCCGAAAGAGGAAGGACAGGGCCATAGTGGCCACGTCCAGCCAGAGGACGACCAGAATCAGGGAGACCAAGATCTCCGGCCACTTCTTGCGGTGGGCGTTGTAGAGCGCATAAACCTGCATCAGGATGACGGTGCAGACGGAGATCCAGGGCCACAGCGCGCCGTAGGCCACGAAGTTGTCCTTCGGCAGGGAGCCGAACCCGAACCTGAGGAAAAAGGAAAGTATGATTGCGCCGTTGACCAGGAGAACGTCCACAGCCATCACGCCCAGGGTCCAGCCGGCCTTCCTGGCGGCTGCCATCGACTTCACCAGCCCTTTCGGAAAATTGTCAGCCCTCTACAGAAGAATCCCGCCCCATTCAAACCGGCCAACTCTTGGGCCACGGCCTCCCGGATGAGGGTGTCCCGGTCCCTGGCCTCGCAGCGCGCCACCAGGAGGAAGCCCGTACCAGGACCCAGCCGCCCGGAAATAGAACCCGGGCCCCGTCCACGTCTATTACTTGGTAGCGCTTCTTGACCAAATCGGTCAGTTGACCAACGATGCAACTTTGCGATCACCGGCCTTGCCCGTTATGTCGTGGGCCCGGAAGATACTGCGGTCGGGCTTTTGTGCCTTCACAACAGTTGCTCCCAACCGCGTTTTTTGATCTCTGCCACTGCCAGGCGCACATCCTGGACCCGCTCCCGGGCGCAGATGAGGATGGCATCCTCCTCATCGACCACGATCAGGTCCTGAAGCCCCACGCCCACGATCGGCTTGGTGCCGCCCTGGATAATGCAGCGCTCCACGTCTACCCCCACAAAGGGCCCGGCCAAAACGTTGCCGTGGCCGTCACGTTCTCTGAGCCTTTCCAGGGCCGTCCAGGAACCTACGTCGTCCCAGCCGAAGGAGGCGGGAATCACCAGGATACCGGTATCCTTTTCGGCAATGCCGTAATCGAGGGAGACTTTCTCCAATTGGCCGTAAACCGCGCCTAGGTCACCTACGCCGTCCAGGGTGCCGGCGAGCTCCGGCAACCGGGCATAGAGGCCCGGCAGGTACTTTTCCACCAGGCCCAAAAAGGCCGAAGTGCGAAAGAAAAACAGGCCGCTGTTCCAGAGGTAGTGACCCTGCGCCAGGTATTCCTCCGCCGTGGCCCGGTCCGGCTTTTCTACGAAGCGGCGCACCGCGAAAACGGGGTAGCCGTTCACCTCATCCAGCCGCTCGCCCACATCCAGGTAGCCGTAGCCGGTCTCCGGCCTGGTGGGCCGGATGCCCAGGGTCACCGACCGGTTGTAGGCTGCGGCGCTCAACACAGCCGCCCGCACCGTGGCCACGTAGGCTTTCTCGTCCTGCACCGCGTGATCGGCCGGGGAAACCAGAAGCACCGGGTCGCCTCCCCGGCGCCTGGCCCACAAGGCGGCCAGGGCCACACAGGGCGCCGTGTTGCGTCCCACCGGCTCCACCAGGATATTCTCCGGCGCCAGTTGGGGCAGTTGGGCCGCCACCTGGTCCACCATGTCGGCGCCCGTGATCACCAGGACATTTTCCCGGCCCGCGACCCGGGCCAGACGCTTTACGGTCAGCTGCAACAGCGAACCCTGCCCGGCAAAGTCCAGGCATTGTTTCGGCCGCTTCTTGCGGCTGCGCGGCCAGAAGCGCTCGCCCCGGCCGCCGGCCATGACCACAGCCAGACAATCCATACCATCAACTCCGTCTCGAAGCCTTGTGCACCGGGATATCTTACGCCGAAGCGGTCACTTTTGTGGGTGCCGGACGGACTTGGGCCGTCTTATTCCCACTCGATGGTGGCCGGCGGCTTGGAAGTGACGTCGTAGACGACCCGGTTTATACCGGGGACTTCGTTAACAATGCGGTTGGAGACAGTTTCCAATACTTCGTAGGGTAGCCGTGCCCAGTCCGCCGTCATGCCGTCCTGACTGGTCACAGCCCGCACCACCACCGTCCGGGCGTAGGTCCGCCCGTCGCCCATCACGCCCACGCTCTTCATCTCCGGCAGAACGGTGAAGCACTGCCAGACCTCGCGGTAGAGCTCGGCCCGCTTGATTTCCTCAATGAGGATCCAATCGGCCTCGGCCAACAAGGCCAGTTTATCTTCGGTGACCTCGCCCAGGATGCGTACCGCCAGACCAGGCCCCGGAAAGGGCTGGCGCCAGATGATATCATCCGGCAGACCCAGTTCGGCCCCTAAAAGCCGCACCTCGTCCTTGAACAGCCAGCGCAGTGGCTCGATCAGTTCCAGCTTCATATCCTCCGGCAGGCCCCCCACGTTGTGGTGGGACTTGATGACCGCCGCCGTGGCCGTACCGCTTTCCACCACGTCGGGATAAAGCGTCCCCTGAACGAGGAAGTCCACCTGGCCCAGCCGGGCGGCCTCATCCTCGAAGACGCGGATGAACTCGTTGCCGATGATCTTGCGCTTGGCCTCCGGATCCGTGACGCCGGCCAGGCGTTGCAGGAAGCGTTGGGCCGCATCAACGTGCACCAGGCGCATGTCCAGACCCTGCCGGAAGGTGGTCAGAACCTCCGCCGCTTCACCCTTGCGCAGGAGGCCGTGGTCCACGAAGATGCAGGTCAACTGCTCACCGATGGCCCGGTGAACCAGCGCCGCGGCCACCGAGGAGTCCACCCCGCCGCTTAAGGCACAGATAACCCTCTTTTCACCCACCTGCTTCCGCACGGCTTCTACCGCCCCGGCCAGGAAGGAACCCATGGTCCAGGTACCGGAGAGCCCGCAGACATCGTACAGGAAACGTTCCAGGATTTCCTTACCCCGCGGGGTATGCACCACCTCGGGGTGGAATTGGACGCCGAACAGACCCCGCTTGGGATCACCCATGGCCGCCACCGGGGAAAAGGCGGTGTTGGCCAGGACCAAAAAGCCGGGCGGCGCCACCGTTACCCGGTCTCCGTGACTCATCCAGCACTGTTCTTTGGGCCCGAACCCCGCGAGCAGGGACTCCCCACCGCAGGCCAGATTGGTTTTGCCGTACTCCCGCCGGCTGGCGGAGACCACTTCACCACCCAGTTGTCTGGCCATCAACTGCATGCCGTAGCAAATACCCAGGATGGGCAGGCCCAGGTCGTAGATGCGGGAATCGATTCCCGGCGCCCCCGAATCGTAAACGCTGGCTGAACTGCCGGAAAGAATCAGGCCGGACGGACGTCTGGCTGCGATCTCTTCGACCGGCGTGTTGTATGGCACTATTTCGCAGTAAACGCGGCATTCCCTGATCCGGCGGGCGATCAGTTGGGTGTACTGCCCGCCGAAGTCGACTATTAAAACCATTTCCTCCGTTACATCCGCCACGACCGCTTCCCCTTCCGCCAAACTAGCTGCCGGCGTATACTTCCCGGCGCAGGATCATGATATAGGGCAGGCTGCGGTGGTGTCCGGCCCAGTCCAGCCCGTAACCCACCACGAACTCGTCCGGAATGTCGAAACCCTTATAGTCCACCCGGACGGGCACCATCCGCCGGGAAGGCTTGTTGAGCAGGGTACAGATCCGCAAACTGGCCGGTCCGCGGGCGGCCAGGTTGGCGGCCAAGTAATTGAGGGTCAACCCGCTGTCCACGATATCCTCCACCAGGACGACGTGCCGGTCGGCAATACTTTCATCCAGATCCTTCAGGATCCGCACCTCGCCTGAGGAATGGGTCGACGAGCCGTAACTGGTAGTTGCCACAAAATCGATATAAACGGGTACACTGATGGCCCTCACCAGATCGGCCAGGAAAATGGTCGCTCCCTTGAGAATCCCCACGGCCAGGATCTCCTGCCCGGCGTAATCCATGGAGATCTGTCGCCCTAATTCAGCCACCCGCTGCAAAATGGCATCCTGGTCCAAAAGGATTCTTTCCCCGTCCGGATGCACCGCTACCCCTCCCCGTTAATATGCCCCGCATTTGCGGACCGGCTTCCCGTGCCGGACAAGTCACCGAGTAATTAATTTCGCCGCCGGCCGCCGTTTTCCTCTAATTAGCCCCCTCCTTCGCCGGCACACACCCTGCTTTTCTGGTCCGCCTTTCCAAAGGCGCCAGCGCCGTGATATAATGTTTTCCGTGGCCAAAGGCTGCTCGAACAAAAAGAAAAAGCGTCCCGCCGTAGGGCGGACGCTTGACGATGGCAATTCTAGGACACAGGCGGCGCGATGGTGATGTTCTTATCATAATCCGAGAACTGGAGCTGGATAACAAGTTTACTTCGGTCGCCGGATTTCGAGGTTCCTTCGATATAGGCCTGCCGGATCCGGTAGTCGGCCACATCCAGCCATACCTTGAACTTGAAACCGGTAAACTGCATGTCGAGAAACGGATTTTTCAGCACGGGAGCGATCTCCACGACCCGGCAATTTTGGCCGTCCACCTTCTCCGTACCAACGTACTTGATGCTGGTGATGCTCTGAAAGTCAAAATTGGCCAGGGGCTGCAATTCGCTGACGAAGAGGGCGGACTGGGAGAGGCTGTTGCCCTGCAGGGTCAGCCAGCGGCCGGAAAACTGGTCTTTCATATAGCTGGTATCCTTGATTTGGATGAAATCCACAGGTGTATTGATCATGGTGCCGGTGATGCTCACCCGGTCCGGGGCAACCCACTTGCCCTGGATCTTGCTGATGTAGGTGGTCCGGTTGTCCACCTCCAGAGTGGATTCACTCCGGTAGAGGAAGCTTGAGCTGGCCCGGGTATTGGCCACGGCCTTTTGCAGCATCTCCTCCGGAGGAAGACGCATGGACAGAATGTACTGCCGGTAACCGAGGTCGGCCACCAGGAAGAGGGCGGCCAGCGCTAGGACGACCATTACCAGGCGCCGCCTGAAAATCAGAAACTGCATTGCGGCCAAGGGGCCTCACCTCCAGAGAGACAGTTAACAGATATTACTATAGACAGGCTGGGAATATGCCTGGCCGGGGCAAAGGAGAGAGGGCGGATTTGGAAATACGGGAGATGCAAGCCCAGGTGGACGAATGGATCGGTCAGTTCGCCGAAGGCTACTGGCCTCCCCTGGTGCTGCTGGCCCGGTTGACCGAGGAAGTCGGGGAACTGGCCCGGGAAGTAAATCATCGCTTCGGGGCCAAGCCGAAAAGGAAGGACGAAGCCCCGGGCGATCTGGGCCTGGAGATCGCCGACATCCTGTTCATCCTGCTCTGCTACGCCAATGTCCTCAACCTGGACCTGGAAACAGCTTTTTCGCAGGTGATGCAGAAGTACCGCTCCCGGGACCAGGACCGCTGGACCAAACTAGACCAAACGACAATACCTGGCAAACCCCCGACTTTAGTCGGGGGTAGTTGAAGATTCCGGTGCCTCCCGATGCCCCCGTTTTCAAACGGGGGTCGAAGAAACAGACGCTCAGATTGCCGGCTGAAAGCCAGTAGTGTCAGACCTGGAGGATGAATAATCAATGGCAACCATCGTACCCTTCCGCGGCATCCGCTACAACCCGCAACTGTCCCGGGACCTGCCGCGGCTCATCACCCCGCCGTACGACGTCGTCAGTCCGGCGGACCAGGACCGCTATTACGCCTCCCACCCCCATAACGTCATCCGCCTCGAACTGGGCCACATCCTGCCGGGCGACGACGCGGCCGCCAACCGCTATACCAGGTCGGCCCAATTCCTGCGAGAGTGGCTGGCCGAAGGAATCCTGGTCCCGGAGGAAACACCGGCCCTTTACCTTTACCGGCAGGATTTCACGGTGGACAAGGAAAGAAAGACCCGCACCGGCATTATCGGCGGGGTCAAAATTGAGCCGTATGAGAATAAGGTGATCCTGCCCCATGAAGAAACGCTGCCCGGGCACAAGGCCGACCGCCTGGAGCTGATGCGCCACTGCGGAGCCAATTTCAGCCCCATCTTCGGCCTGTATGCCGATAAAGAGCAAACCCTGGACGGACTCTTCGCCCGGATCAGCGCCCACGAGCCGGATGCCGCTTGCACGGACGAAGACGGGCAGGGACACGCCCTGTGGGTGATCAAGGCTCAGGAAGACATTACCGCCATCCAGGAAACCCTCGCCGAGAAGCAGGTCTTTATCGCCGACGGCCACCACCGCTACGAGACGGCCCAGACCTTTTTACGGGAAAGACAAGGTGCCGAAGACGCCCCCTGGCGCTACGTGATGATGACCCTGGTCAACCTTTACGACCCCGGCCTGATTATCCTACCGACCCACCGGCTGGTGAAAAACCTGTCCGGTATCGACTTCCCGGCGGTGCTGGCCGCCTTGGCCGGCGACTTCCTGGTGGCGGAATACCGACTGGAGGATGATGGCCGGCTGGACCATTTCATGACCATCCTGCAGTCGGTGGGCGCCGAAGGCAGGCACGCCTTCGGCCTCACCCGGGACGGGGAGACCGTCTACCTCCTGGTGCTCAAAAACAGCGTGGACCTGGCCCGGGTAATGCCGGCCGACAAATCCGCCTCCTGGCGGCAGTTGGATGTGGCCATCCTGCAGGTTCTGGTCCTGGAGAGACTGCTGGGCATAGACGCCGCGCGCCAGCGCAGCGGCGAGAACCTCAGCTACACCAGGGACGAACAGCAGGCCGTGGCCGCCCTGCGGGAGGGTACCCATCAACTGGCCTTCCTCCTCAACGCCACGCCGGTGGCCGAGGTCACCGAAGTGGCCCAGGGCGGCGAGAAAATGCCGCAGAAGTCCACCTTTTTCCATCCCAAACTGGTGACGGGACTGGTAATGTATAAGCTGGACTGAGGAAGGGTCAACCCCCGGGATATTCCTGGTTTCTGAAACCTAACAAGAGGCTCATTAGGCTCCTCACCCATTGACTAGGTGGGTGGTAGCGTCACAGGATTCAGCTACTGAGCTACAGGCTCCCGCCTGTATTCCGGATGACTCACCCGAAGGCTTATCGCCTGATCAGGGGCACCAGTACGGCCCGGAAGGGGGTGTTACCCACCGCCTGATTGTTAGTTCCCGTGCCCGACTTTCGCATCGTGTCTTTGCGACACGGGTTCCGTACAAGTTCGATTGTATATGGTACAAATATGGTTGTCAAGAGAATTTTGGAAAATTTCTTACATGTTTTGGATCTATTTTGTCATCATGTGTTAAGACTTGTCAGGAACACCGTAGCTGTCATGTACCTCCTTGAAGCGCCGCAGGAGTTCCCCGGCCCCGGCAATGAAGAATTCCTTGACTGCCTCCCAGGGGGCATCCCTCAGGAGCAGGACTTCTTCACCGGTACGCTCGGCGTCCTCGAAATAGGTGAGGCTGAGCAAGAGGTGGCGGAAGCTGACGTTAAGGTAAGCATATTTCTGGCGGTAGAGGACAAAGATCCGGTCGAGGGGGATCGCCTCGCGGGCGATGAAATAGAGGTCGCAGAAATCCTTTTTGAGCCCCCGGCTGCCCACCGTATCCAGCTTGATGGGGGCGAGGTCGGCCAGGTCGGCGACGCTCAAGCCGGCAAGGTCAAGGGGCTTGGCCAAAAGCGGCGGGCGGTAATGCATAAAGCTCACCTTCACGCCGTTCAACGTCCCGTGCAGTCGCTGCGGGCCGGCAGCGCCGAACTGGAAACAGCCGCTGCCGGCCAGGGTGTCCCGCAGGCTGACCACATCGAACTCTGCCGCGCTGAAGAAGTCCAGGTCGTACGACAGACGGTGGCCCAGGTGCAGGGCTACCGCGGTGCCGCCGGCCAGGCAGAAGGAGCCGGTTCCGGAAAGTCGGCCTATGCGTTCCAGTGCGTTGAGGCTGCCCGGTGCGACGGCGTCTGTAAACACCTTATCTCCTTCTCCTCCAGCTTGAAGTAGCAGCGCCAGAACTGGCCGCTCTTGCGGGAGAGGGACCGGCTTTTCCTTATCACCGCATCGATACGGTCGTCGCTGTAGTGCGTGAGCAGCCAGTGGAAGTCGCGGTCGCTCCCGTAATCAAGGATTCGTTCAATAACCAGAAAGGCATGTTTATCGGCATCCAGTTCACCGAACCGGACGTCCCAGAAGCAATGCCGGGTATGCTCGGGAAGAGGGGCCAAACCGCATCACTCGCATCATAAAGGACGGATAGCAGCAGCGGCGGCTCCTGCTTCCCTAATATTATACCATTTCATGGAACCACCGGGCAAGCCATTGGTCCGTCTACCTGGCCAGCACCGCCGCCCCGGCCGCGATGAGGAGGAAGCCGGCCAGCGACCGGCCGAGCGGTATCCGGTCCCCCAGAATGAGGACCGAGAAAACGAGGAGCAGGACGTTATAGACGAAGGACTGGCCGGCCGCCACCAGGGGCAAGTTTCGCAGCAGGGTGTGGGCCTTGACGAACCCGCCGCCGAGCAGGACGTTGGCGACGTAGAGCAGGGGCAGAACGACCAGGTTGTACCTAGCCACCGCACCGACAACCGGCGACACGGTCTTAACCTGCCAAACCACCAGAAACGAAAGAAGGCCCGAGCCGAGGGTAACTAGTAAAGCCACCAGAGCCATGGACAGATCCTCCCGGTAGTTAAAATCCCGGTCTCCGGCCGACCAGGCCGGACCGCCAAGAAAGGTGGTGCCGGGCGCGTAGCGCCCCTTCCCCGTGCAGGACACCCGCATCGCCCTCGTCCAGATGTGCGCCCTGACCGGCCATTCGGCAGCCAATCTGGCCAGGGTGGAACACTATGCCGCGCAGGCGGCCCGCGCTAAAGCGGACATTATCTGTTTTCCCGAGTTGGCCGTTACCGGCTACACGCGCCGCCGGGCCTCCCTCCTGGCCGAAGGGGTGCCGGGGGAAACCGCTGCCACGCTCGCCCGGATAGCCGGCGCACACAACATCACGGTGCTGGCCGGCATGGTGGAGGCCGGGGGGCACCCGCACAAGAAGGGTCATCAGCGCCCCTTCATTACCCAACTGGTCTGCGGCCCCGGCCGGGAAGTCACCGGGTACCGCAAGACCCACCTGGGGAAGAGTGAGCAGCCCTTCTTCAGCGCCGGGGACGATCTCCCCGTCTTCACCGCCGGTAAAGCGCGCTTCGGCATCGGCATATGCTGGGACATGCATTTTCCGGAAGTCGCCGCCTGCCTTGCGCTCCAGGGCGCGGAGATAATTTTTACCCCCCACGCCTCCCCGGTTGTATCCGGCAACCGCAGGGAGCTCTGGTTGAAATACCTGCCGGCCCGGGCCTATGACAACGCCGCCTACGTGGCCGCCTGCAACCTGGTGGGCGAGGCCGAGCCCGGCCGGCACTTCTCCGGCGGCCTGATGGTTATCGACCCGCGGGGCCGCCTGGTGGCTGAGTCTTCCGGTGGAGGCGAAGAAATGCTCGTCGTGGACCTGGCGGCCAAGACACTCAACGACATCCGGGAAGGGGAAGCCGGATCCATGCGCCAAAACTTCTTCCTGCGCTTCCGGCGGCCGGAACTGTACAAAAAGCTGCTCGATTGACCCCGTGCCGTAACTATAGCATATAGCCGCACAATGACCAAACAATTCCCGTCAGCATGGATTTGCAAAACCCGGCCGGCCCGCGAAGTTCCGCTAGTCGGCACCTCGGTTTGTGCAATCACCTCTGGGCATTCCCGGCCCCATGAGCAGCAGGGATACCCCGGCCCAAGGCCTGCGGGTACCCCTTTACCACCAAGAAAAGCCGGCGCGGGAGCCCCTGGATTTATCCGTGGGGAGGAGCACCGGCCCACTCTTTGACCGGAATCCATTTTGGAATACCCTTGCCTTTGAGGGTTTTGAGAATCGTACCGACCATCGAGCGTTTTTCGGTCAACTTATTTCGGCATACACGACCTTCTAACGTAAGTTTCTTCCAATCCTTCTCCGTGATCATGTTCCCTTCGAGATGAGACACCTCAAACGTTCCCCGAGCACGCAGACCCGTGATATACCCATGCATTCTTACCCCGTTGCGCTCAATAAAGGAAACTTTATCATGCAAGTTGAAGCCGTTAACTCCTCGTACTGCGGGCGTTTTCCCACATGTCTTTCCCTTTTTGTTCTCATTTGAGAACCGATGGAAGGGTTTACGCGCTTTCAAACGTCTTTCGACAACGCATTCCGCCGGCAGCCCGAAGCTGAGTTCACCAGACGCTATTACCATCGCATCAACCACCTGGGCCTTGGGCAACCCCATCTTCAACCGGTAATATTTCGTCCGGTGGCCGAACGTCGCCTCGACTGGTATCCTGAACTTTTGCAGTTCCCGCCAGAGCGCCCATTTGTAACTTTGAGTCAGGGCGCCGTATTGGAAGGCCCGATGTTTGCCCGATTCTTTTTGGATATTGGGAAACCCGTATTCGGTCGCCGTTCGGGATCCCTTCCCTTGATTGCATGTCTTGCAGGCGATCACCAGATTGGATATCTTGTCGGACTGCCCCGGGACTTAGGAATGACGTGCTCGATCTCCAAAACGGGGTCCTTGCTTTTACCTTTACAGTAAACGCACTTGTGCCCGTACTTACGGAGCAGGTACTCCTTCACCTCGTACCCAAACAAGGTGCCTTGTTGATATTCCATACCTTGAATATCGGGTTTGGCCATTTTCTGGATGTCAAAGGCGGTCAGCTCTACCCTGATCCTTGTAATCGGCATTACCTCGACCAACTTGTTAGTTTCCGCTATTATTGTATCGATTTTGTTTTGCAGGGTAGGATTAAGTATTTTGTCGGTATCATGCTTACCCTTTTCGTTTGAACGCTCATGCTGGCACTTCCTGCACACCGCCGCCCGGCCGTTGGAGACCTTCTTATGTCCCTTCCCGTCCTTACGCTTCTTTTTCTTCCAGACCTTTGGCGTATGATTTGTGCCGCACACCGAACATACAGATTTAATGCGGTTCTGGAAGCGACGCTTGCGATAACGGGTAGTCCGTTTTCTGCGATTACCACGAGCATCGGACCTGCGCTTTAACTGCGCAGAAATGTCCGTGCGAAGTAGAATTTCCTTCACGTAAACAATATTGCATGTCTCTACGCCAGATTCATGTTCCTCAACCGCCATTGGCGTGTCACTGGAACCAGGATCAATGCCAAGAGTCATCTCAATAGGCACCAACTCCGTGCTCACATAAAGTAACTGGATAGTGAATGGCTCGTAGCAGTAGATACGGGCCTTGCCGTTCTTGAGCAGATGCCGCACTCTGCCGGGACGACGGGTGGGCGCTAAGGGTTTCCCCGACGCCGATATAACGAAGATCGGTTCCTGTTCGGGTCTCCTCCTACTCTGTTTCATCGAAAACACCTCTCCATGGCTCCCCAGAGGGGAGGTAATGCGGGCTTTCGCCCGTTCATTTCCCAGCCAATGTTCTATCGAGTTGCCTGCAATGGCAGGTCGTCCCGAGGTTGACCGTCCCATCCCCAAAAGGACTTTACAGAGCCTCCAGAAAGTTATACCAGACTAGCTGACCCGGAGAAGGTCAGTTT
>DATKUX010000009.1:0-2145 GCA_035530395.1 Spirochaetia bacterium | reverse complement strand
CCGGCTCAGGGACCGCCTGGTTGAGGACAGTGTTTTGCAACCCCTCGATCTGAAGCTGGATCCCGGGTCGAAGGTAACCGGGGGCGCGGTGGTCCGGGACTGCAAGGAAACCATCGGCTGCTATGAGTGCTCTCACCGGACGGACATCAAGGCGAACCTGGACGCCCGGCGCAGCCAGCGTAGTTCCCGTCGGAACCGGAAGACTCGGTATCGGAAGCCGCGCGGCAGCTCCTGGGACTGGAGAAGCATCCCAGAGTGCCCTAACCGGAATAACGTAGCCTGCTCGCTCGGGGATCCCGGCAGACTTGGGCTGGTCATAGCGCCCTTGCGGGCTTTCTCGCCTAAATCCAGAGACTGTCGGAGGAGGGCCTCCTCAAGCCCCGGCTTTAGCAGTGGGGTCTATGACCCTTTGAGACCGGCCTTCGGAGCCCGGTCTTCCTTTTGTTCGCACCGTCCAAGTTCTTTCCATCGGGAACCCGGCCACCATGCTCGCTTCCGGCATCTGGCGCATGATCAGCATGATGTTCCCGAAGCTGTACTTGTGTTGGCCTGGAACTTTAAGAGTTCCTCGATCCTGCCACTGGCAAGGATATCCTGCACACCGGATTTTAGTCGGCTTGCCCGGGCTCCGGGTGATGATCGGCACCTGCGCGGGCGATTGTTCAACCGCCGTAGGCCTGGGCCAGGTAACCGGAAATATCCTGCAGGTCCAATTCCGGGCCGGCCGCCTTCTGAAGGTTGACAAGACAGATGGGGCACATGGTAACACCGTGCCCACCGGCTTCTTTGAGCTGGTCAACGCGGCGGCGGGCTACTTTCTTAGCCTTTTGGGGGAACAGGGATTCGGCTGGTCCGCCGCAGCAGTGGGTAAACTTACCGGCACCCCTGGGCTCCCGGACGGTCAGGCCCGCCCTGGTCAAGAGCGTTCTCTGCGGGGCGAGCACGTTTTCGTAGCGCGCGTAGACGCACGAATCGTGCAACACCACGTCGGCAGCTAACTCACGCACTGGCCGCAGGCCGCGCGCCGCCAGCACCTCCAGGTAACTCTGCACCTTCAGATCGTAGCCCTTCAGCAGGGAGGGGTATACGGAGCGGAGCATGTTGGTCGTGTGGGGATCCACCGTTATTACGTTCTTGACCCCGTACTTCCTGAAGGTGTCGTAAACCCGGCGGGCGTGACCCTCAAACAAATCGTCCACCCCCAGGTCGTAGATCAGGGCCCCGGAATACAGTTCATCCGCGTATAGATAGCCGAATTCGACGCCGGCAGCGGAGAGAAGCCCGGCGATATCCCTTAGTACCCTGTTGTAGCGCTCCTTGGTGGCGGCCCCGGGCATAGCCATGGGGGCGGAGATGTTGACCAGGCGGTTCGTCCGGCGGCCCAGCCCGATAAACCCGGCCAGGAAGGAATTCTCGATCTTTTCCTGAAAGCCGCTCATGGCCGCGATATAGGGAATGAGTTGATACATCAGGCCGGTGTAAAGAACTGTTTCCCCGCCCCGGGGGAGGCCCAGCCCTGCGGACCACCGCATAGCGCTTTTCCGGGAAAGGGGCAGCACCGACCTTCGCAGGCGCAGGTTATCCGCCAGGATGCCGATGGTTGGCCCGGTGGGTAGTGGCATGGTTGGCCCTCCTTACAGGTGAAAGACGTTCTGGTTGACGTAATAGCGTAACGAACGGACGTTTTCCGCAATATGCACGCCGCGCGGGCAGTTGACTTCACACATCTTGCAGAGGAGACACGAGTATATGATCTCGATGTTTTCCTCCACTTTCTCCCTGATGCCCAGCAGGACGTAGTGGAAAAGCTTCCTGGGCAAGAGTTCGATGCCCATCTCGCAGACCGCCGTGCATGCCCCGCAGTTCAAGCAGGCCGCCGCGTTGAAGCTTTCCGACTTCTTGACCTTTCCGATAAAGTTGGGGTCGAGTTTAAGCATCGGTGTCCCTCCCCTGCAGCTGTCGCGTACCTGTGGTACCCTTCGTCAGTAGTTTCCCTGGTCTCGCTCACCCGGCCGTAGCGGCGCATCCCTTGCAGACCGCCGGACTGACCCGGGCCATGGAATATTATTTCGGGGTTAATCTGGGTAAATGCCTTCCATAGTCCCAAGAATTATTCCGCTAAAAAGGAATTGCTAGCCATTCATC
>DATKUX010000008.1:0-4395 GCA_035530395.1 Spirochaetia bacterium | reverse complement strand
CTGAGTTTCCGGGAGGTTGAGCGGCGACTCGCCGACATGGGCGAGTCCATTTCAAACCCGGCCATAGTACGGCACTTCCGGGAGCATTTCGATGTACAGGCGGAGGCCCGGGATCAATATGAGAAGTCCAAGGCTTTTCTGCAGGAGGCCGTCGAAAAGCGTCTCTCCGACATGGAGATGCTGGATGAGGTAATCGCAAATAACCACCAGGTCAACCGGCAGACAACCAGTTGGGTGAAGAAACTCACCAAAATGGGCAAGAGAGCGCCGAAGTTGCCCATGTCCTTGGTCACACTGCACGAGAAGACCGCCGCCGAAATGAGGCAGGCTATCAAGACTAAGCTCGAACTCCTGGGCGATGATCCCGAGTCCAAGAAGGCTGATGCCGTTTCCTCGCTGGTGGACATGGGAAAATGGCTGGAGGTATTCGTCAAACCGAAGCGTATAACGACCTATGAAAACTATGAGTGTCATATTCGGGTACATATCCTGCCCGCGTTGGGCGACCATCCCCTCCAGATCTTGCGGCCGTC
The DNA here is from genome assembly GCA_035530395.1 of Spirochaetia bacterium. Taxonomy (GTDB): domain Bacteria; phylum Bacillota; class Desulfotomaculia; order Desulfotomaculales; family JAJYZD01; genus JAJYZD01. Next base: position 3,862 of record DATKUX010000008.1, on the reverse strand, counting down.
GGACTTACAGCGGTTCCTCAATGGCAAACAGACGGGTGGACGTGCTGACGGCAAGCCCGGCGGCCTTTCCACCAGAACGGTTAGGATGCTGCACTTTGTTTTGTACGCGGCGCTAAAGCAGGCCGTCAAGGAAGGACTTATCGGCAAGAATGTTGCGGAGGACGTGACCTTGCCCAAACAAGGCAAGAGAAAGGCCGTATACCTGGTAACCGACGAACTGCAACTGTTTATCGAGGTGGCCGGAAAGAGCCGGCACTTTGCGGCGATTATGACCGAACTTGGCACCGGCCTGCGGCGCGGCGAACTCCTGGCGCTGTCCTGGGACGTGGTGAACCTGGAGGGCAAGACCGGGACCGTGACCGTCAAGCGGCAATTGGTACGCACCCGGCACGGGCCGATATTTCAGGATGAGCCAAAGACCGAAGCCGGCTACCGGACCATTACCCTGCCGGACGAGGTGGTTGCTATCCTGAAGCGGCACAAGGCGGCCCAAGCCCAGGAACGGCTTATTTGCGGGCAGGCGTATGAGAATAACAACCTTGTCTTTGCCCAGGCCAACGGGCGCCGGATCGAGCCCAGGAACTTCACCGCTCAAATCGACAAAATGATGGAGCGGGCCGGTATCCGGCACGTACCCTTCCATTCCCTGCGGCACTCCCACGCAACCGAGCTTCTACGGATGGGAGTGGACCTGGCGGTTATCTCGGATCGTCTCGGACATTCTTCTTTCCAGGTGACCAGGGACTTTTACGCGCACATTGCCGACGAACTCCAACGGGACGCGGCCGATAAGATCAACGGCCTTCTGACGGGCGCACACAGAAAGGCACCCGCCGATGGAACCGGCCAGGTGCGACCTGTAAAATAAGTTTTGCAGTACTTTTGCAGTACAGAGGCAATGAAGAAGGACTCCGGAACCCCGGAGTCCTTGTCTTTCCTGGTGGGCGCGGAGGGTTTCGAACCCACGGCCTCTTGAATGTGAGTCAAGCGCTCTCCCACTGAGCTACGCACCCATCGCGATTATTTTACCACACTCGCAGAACCTTAGCAAGTGCCTGGTAACCCGTTCTTCCCACCATTTGTCACCGGACTACATCCAGTTGCACATACGACGCACGGTCCGTCCCCGCTAAATCACCTGAAAGGCCCATACCCTGATCAAAAGGCCTGCCTGCCTTACCCCGCTCAACCGGGCCTAGTTGAATCCGCCGGCATTCCTGGGATCCACAGTCTCCCCGGTCATTGCCCGGAAGTAATGAATCTTGTTGAACTGGCCCCCATCATGTGTTTCACAAACCCCGGGAGTATTCCGCCCGCAGCAGGGAAGGATCCCTTTGCGCCAGGACATTTTCCAGCGTTTGAACGACTTTTGCCTTTTCTTTGGGCAGACGGCCTCGCACCGTAAAGTAGTTGGAGGCATGCACCGAGCTGAAGAAACAGTCCGTAAAGCTGGCATTTTCGACGATGAGCTTCAGTTCCTCCAGGGAACGGAAGGGTGTAACCAACTGTAATTCACCCCGCTGCACCGCATCAAAGATGGGGGTGCCGGGTACCAGGGTCAGGGTGAGCGCCCCCGCGTAATCCGGATCGATATCAGTCAAGATCCGGGCCGCGCTCAGAGCGTGTACCGTGCTTCCGGCCACCCCGGCCAGGCCCAAAATGACAGTGGCGGAAAGGAGAATCCCCGCATCCTTCACCCTTCTACCGGCTTCGACCATCTCCTGGTAAGAGGCCCCTTTACGGATACTCGATAGAACCGCTTCGTCCCCGCTCTCCACCCCCATGTAGACGATGCCGAGTTTCAGATCCCGGAGTTCCCGCAGTTCCGCCGGGGTCCGGCGCAGGATGTCTCGCGCGGTGGCATACGATGCCACGCGCTCCAACCGGGGAAATTTCTCGTTCAAGTGTTCCAGAACCTGCTTCAGCTTGAGGAAAGGGTAAACCAGGGCATCCCCGTCCTGCAGAAAGACGCGCTGTCCGTCCCATCCCCGGCCAATGGCGTAAACGATCTCCGGCATGCCGGCGACGGCAACCCCTTGCTGCTTATAAGCGGCCAGAGCATCGATTTCCGCCAGCACCTCTTCCACTTTTCTCACGTGGAGCTTCGAACCGTAATAATTGCAGAAGGTACAGGTATTGTTAGAACAACCGGCGGTCAGGGGTAAAAAGTAGCTGCGCCATTCGCTGGGCGGCCTAATGATGGACGGCCTTAGAAAAGACATTTTCACCACGTCCTTGGAATAGTTGATTTAACTGCGGCGGAGCCCATCCGGATTTGCTCCTGGCAAGAGACCTTCATAGGTCAACTGGCTGCCTTTCACTGCCAGTTTACGGGAGCGTTGGTCGGGCGGCTGGAAGGTAACTCCATATACGTACCAACCGGGCTCCCCCAACACCCCGGAGAAAGAAAGCGACAGCCGGTACCGGTTAGCTCTTCCGGTACACGTTTAGGCCGACCTTGATATCCTCGCGGTCAGGGACCGAAACGTTTCCCTCGGTGGAGCCGATGATAACCGACTTGCCACTGGATGATACCCCGAATTCCTTGCTGATGTCCACCACGATGGTCAGTGTATCGCCTTCAAGCTTCATTTCGACGTTCTTGATGGATATCCCCCCTCCCCGTTCTCCCACCGTTATTATTATGCCACCCTGGCCCGGAACCCAATGCCACCGCCCTTCATCCGCCCAGGCTTCTCACCAAACGACCCAGAGGAGAAAAGGTCAGGGCCACGGCGGCCGAGGGGCAGAGCTCATGACAACAGTAGCAGTGCAGGCATAACTTTTCATCTACCACAGCCTTCTTTTCCCTAATGGTTATGGCCTTCCCGGGACAGTGCTCCATGCAGGTGCCGCAGCCGGTACATACCTCGGCCCGGGGAACCGGCCGGGGACTGAAGTTCTTCTTAATAAACGGTCTGAGCAGCGGAAGATTGCCGAAAAAGCGCCTACCGGTCGTAACCGGGAGTTGAAAGTCCGTCAGGGCGACATCTTCCAGCCTGGAACCCAGGATATGGATCGATTCCATCCGTCCGTCCCAGTAACCGCGGCGTACCGCCGCCCGAAGCGGCTGTACCAGCATGGGATCGCAACCGACAACCGAGCAGGCAGCCGCATCCACTGCGGCGGCGTTGGCTCCGGCTAGCAGCACTCCCACCGGGCGGGGATGCCCGTGCCGCGGACCGGCCCCTTCCATGCCCATGACACCGTCCATGATATTTAACACCGGCTTGACCACATCGAGGATATCAATGAGCATCTCGCTGAACTGGTCCAGGTCGTCCAAGCGGGCGTGGTAATTGACCTTGGTCAGACCCGGAATCACACCGAAGAGTATTTTGGTAGCCCCGGTAAAGGTGGTGAGAAGATGCGTTTTCAGTTTCGGCAAGGTTATGACGGCATCGACGTCTTGCACCACTTTGATCAGGTCGAGTCTTTTCAGCATCTTCCCGCCGGGGTGGCCGACTGTGGCGACCGAGGTATCGTAGTTGAGTTCGGCTCCGGTGCGTTCGGCCACCGCCGTCAGGCCGCAGCCGCGATAAACCGAGGTCAGGGCGCCTTTGGTAAAGGGCCCGCCGGGACTGTCGGCAAGGACCGGGCGGCCACCAGCCTGCATTACCAGTTCAACCACAGCTTCGACCACGGCCGGATGGGTGGTGACCGCTTGCTCAGGTGCCGCTTTGGCCAGGAGATTCGGCTTCAATAGGATCCGCTGCCCCGGCCGGACAAAAGCTCCCATCCCGCCGAGCAGGTCGACGGCTTCCGTCACGGCAGCCTTTACCGCGGCATAATCATAATCGGCGCAACGCACCAGGCTGACCTGTTCCATGCGTAATTACCCCCCATTGGCCGGGTGGCCCTT
>DATKUX010000007.1:0-33279 GCA_035530395.1 Spirochaetia bacterium | reverse complement strand
ACTGGCTGGTGCGGGTAATCGCCCGGTCGGACAGGGCAACCACGATATCCCCGGTCTCAAACTTGGGTGAACCGATGGCCTCATCCCCGATCTGGAGAAAAGCGATGGAAACCCCGCCCCGCTGCTCCACCCCGAAGTTGGGAATATAGAGCACCTCGCGTCCCTCTTCGTTGGCCGCTTCGGCGATGATCTCCGCCACCGACTGAACGCCCTGGCCGCCTTCTCCGGCCAGCATGATTTTCACCGGCTTGGCCATTTACCGTCCCCCCATGTCGGCGGGTACCTTCAGCTCGCCCACCTTGAAATACTCAGGCATGACCTTGTTGACCATGTTCCAGGTCTCTTCCGCGTTGGTGCGCCAGTTGGTAGGACACAGGGACAAGGCCTCCACGAAAGAGTAGCCCCGGCCGGCCATCTGGTTTTCCAGCGCCTTCTGGATGAAAGTCTTCAGCTGCCGCATGTTGAAGACACTGCCCCGCGCCACGTACGCTCCCTCCGCCGTGATGGTGCTCACCATCTCCGGACCCTGGGTCGGGGTGCCGGTGGTTTCCGGGTCGCGCCCGTACGGCGAGGTCTCGGTCTTCTGGCCCGGCATGGTGGTGGGGGCCATCTGCCCGCCGGTCATGCCGTACTGGGTGTTGTTAACCAAAATGGCGGTAATCTTCTCGTTGCGGGTAGCCGAACTGACCAGATGCTGGGCTCCGATGGAGTAACCGCCCCCGTCCCCCATGTAGGCAACGCCGATGAGGTCGGGATTAGCCCTCTTCAGACCGGTAATCACCGGCAGGGTGCGTCCGTGGTGCGTCTGTACGGTGTCCAGGTTGAAGAAGTCCCAGGCCAGAAGCGAACAGCCGATGTCACAACCAAAAACAACCCTGTCCTGAATACCCAGCTCATCAATCGCCTCGCCCAGAGCCTTGAGAACCAGCCCGTGGCCGCAGCCTGGACAGAATTTGTGCGGTTTCGTATCCACGCGCCAGCATTTGGGCATCACCGGCTCAATAGTCATACCCTTTGCCCCCCTTACTTTAAGTTGACCGCCCCACCAGTTCCTTGACCCGGGTGATAACTTCTTCGGCGGTAACGCCCACCCCCGGCTTGTACAAGGGAACTATCTTCACCGTGTTGCCGAAGGCCGCTTCCATAATTAGGCGGGCCAGTTGCCCGTAGGCCGACTCCACCACCAGAAAGGTCTTGGCCTGGCCGGCCAACTCCCTGATTTTCGCAACCGGCAGCGGGCGCAGGGTAATGGGGCGAAAATAGCCCACGCGGATCCCCTCTTCGGCCAGATCCCTGACCGCCAGTTTCGCCGCCCGGGAAACCACGCCGTGGGCCACGATGACCAAGTCGGCCCCTTCGGTGCCGATTTCTTCGTATTCGCTGATTTCATCGGCAATGGCCTCGTATTCGCCGATGTTCTTCGCCAATACCTCGGCCAGCTCTTCTTCCATGCTGTAAGTGTTGCGGTACTGGGCCGGCGGCCGGTCCACCCCGGGCATGCCAGGCTTGCCCACGAACGCCTCCGGGGCAATCATCTCGATGTGGCGATCGGCCGGATCGTAAAGGGTGAGGGATTCCCGCATCTTGGCCTGGTAACCATCGCCCAGGATGAAGGTGGGAAAGCGGTACTTCCAGGCCGTATTGAAGGCCTTGATCGTATAGTCGAACAACTCCTGGTGGGTAGCCGTGGAGTAAACGATGCGCAGGCCCTCGCCGTTGCCTCCCATGGTAGTCAGGGTGACCTCCTGCTGGGAATAGATAACGGTCGCGGTGGAGGGGCCGCCGCGCTGCTGGACCACCGTCACCGTGGGCAGCCGCATGGCCTCGGCCATGGACATGGGCTCCTGCATCAGGACGTTGCCGGGCCCGGCCGTAGCCGTAAAGGCCTTTTTCCCGGCCATGACCCCGCCGATAGTGGTAAATCCGGCCGAGAGCTCGTCTTCCGTCTGCAGAAAACGTTTCCCATACTTGGGTACCATCCGGGTCCAGTAATGCATGATCTCGTTCTGGGGAGTGATCGGATAGCCGTACATAATGTCCGCACCGGCCGCCAGGGCACCATAGGCCACGACCTCATTGCCGGTCATGAAAACCCGCTTTTCTCCCCCAATAGGCTTATCCGCCATAAAGAAAAAACACACCTCCCGCTTACATCATACCCGTCTTCGCCCCGTTTACCAGAAAGCCTGCGGCATGAAACGCGTCAAGGTCCGCACCGGATGACCCCAGGCATCCTGCGGACCTATGGAGCGGGCCACCGGCCCCACCGCTGTGGTAGCCACGACCGGCAACCCGAGAACCCGGGCCGCCTCTTCCACCAACCCGGCTCCGGCCTGAACCACTTCCGACGTGGTTTCATCACCCAAGTGCGTATTGTTGATCAGACCGTGCACGGGCATCATGCCCCTGACGTGGTCAACAATGTCCTCCAGTGTGGCCGTCATGGGCCGGGAAACGTTAATCACGGCCAGTACCCGCAGGTTCTTCTCCGTTTGGGCTCCTTCCAAAAGACTCAGCGTCTTCGACCCTTCCACCCCGTAGCCGATGTCCAGGATTACGTCGCCTTCCCGGCGAAGAGCCCACCGGGCATCAGCCTTTAAAACAGTCCCCGCCTCCCCCAGACCCACCGTGTCTTTGGTTTCCCAGGCGAGAACGGAAACACCCCGCTCCTCCAGCAGGCGCTTGATCGGACGCAGGGTATAACACGGTTCAACAATGTCCAGGTCTACCAGGGTAACCTGCCGGCCCTCCCCGACGAGGTCCAGGGCCCGGTTCAGGGCGACTTCGCTCTTGCCCCCGGCATACTCGCCTATGTAAGCTTCTACTATACGTTGAGAAATAGTCCTCGGCCCCTTTCCCGGAGCAATAGAAGAAAAAAAGTTCAAGATGCCCGTATTATGGAAAAAACACCATAGGGTGCCACCATCGACGTTAAGATTATAATTAATTTGCTCAGTTGCGTCAATTACATAAGGGGTAATGAGAACCTAATTTTAGGCAAAAAAATGGTTGAGTAAAATCAGGAGGATAAGGCCGGGCAGTTGCAGCAGGCCGACGACGGCAGCCGTAACCGGGTTCAGGGGGATGTCCCAACCGAAAAGGGCCAGAGCCGGCCGCAGTACGGCCAAAAGCACGCCTCCCACCAGGATGCAGAAAAAGAATTTGAAAACCGGTTTCAGGGGCACCCGGCCGAAGGTGACGGTCCCCAGATAAATGCCGCCCAGGCCCAAAAGAACCAGCGCCACAGACGTTGTAGCCATAGAAGACACCCTTCACGCAGATTTCGTTCCGGTAAATTTATATGGACAAACCCGCGCGTTTATGACCAGGACTACTTCATCTCCTGGCGGCCTTCCATCGCCCGGTTCAGGGTCATCTCGTCCGCATATTCCAGATAGGCTCCCACGGGCAGGCCGCGGGCGATCCGGGTCACCTTGATGCCGAGAGGTTTGATGAGGCGGGCCAGGTAGAGGGCGGTGGCATCCCCCTCCACGTTGGGGTTGGTGGCCAGGATGACTTCCCCCACCCCGTCCTTTAGTCGCCCCAGGAGATCCCTGATGGTCAGTTTTTCAGGGCCGATCCCCTCGATGGGAGACAGGGCCCCCAACAGCACATGGTAAAGTCCCTTGTAGCTGCGGGTCTTTTCCATAGCCACCACGTCCCGGGGCTCCTCCACCACGCAAATTACGTCACGCCGGCGCCCCTCGTCCCGGCAAATGCCACAAGGCTCCTGGTCGGTGAGGTTTTGACATACCGAACAGTGCCCGATGGTATCCCGGGCCTCGTTAATCGCCCCGGCCAGCCGGTGGGCCACCGCCGGCGGGGCATTGAGCAGGTGGTAGGCCAGGCGGCTGGCCGACTTGGGCCCAATTCCCGGCAAGCGTGAGAGTTCGTCTATCAGGCGGGCCAGCGGCCCCGGATATAAGCGCACAAAGCTTCCCCCCGCTTCTAAAACAGACCGGGTATATTCATGCCGCCCGTCACACGGGCCATCTCGTTTGTGGCCATCTTCTTGGCTTCCTGCAAGGCATTGTTAACGGCAGCCAGGACCAGGTCGTTCAACGTTTCCACATCCTCGGGATCCACTGCCTCCGGCTTGATTTCAATGGCCGTTATCTCCTGCCTGCCGTTGGCTACCGCCCTTACCAGACCACCGCCCGCCGTGCTTTCCACAGTCCGGGTGGCCAGTTCTTCCTCCAGCTTGGCCATATCAGCCTGCATCTTCTGAACCTGCTTCATCATCTTGCCCATGTTGCCCATGTTCATCATCGCTGGTTCATCCCCCCTTCTTTCCTCCCCCGATCCTGCGGGGATCAGATCCATCTTTCACATGTTGCGCATCAAAAAGTTTCTCCAGATAAAAGCCGGTCTCATCCTGAACCGTCTCGCTCTTTTTTGGTACCGGGCCGGGATCTGTTTCCCCGGCCAGCGTCGATCCTATCCGCCAGTTACCCGGACAAACGCCGGAGAGCAAGCCGGCCAGGCCGGCAGCGAAGTCCCCCCGCTCGAAGTATTCCCGAAAAAATTCGTCTCCTCTGGCAAACCCCAGCACCAACCGGTCGCCATCCACCTGCACAGGGTTAGCTTTCCGCACGAAATTGAACAGGTGGGGATTTTCGGCCTTAACCTTCTCCAGCACTGCCGGCCAGAGCTGCAACATACGGGCGAGCGGCTCCCCTTGCGCCGGGCCTGGCGCAGCCGGGCCCGGATCCGGTGCTGTCTTGCCGCCCCGCTCACTGGTTTGCTTCTCTTTAACCGGCGGTTGGGCCGCCGGCATTAGGGGCTTATCCTCAACCGGTGGCGGGGCTGCCTGTATGGACGGCTTTTCCCCGGTCCGCTTTTCATCTTTTTTCTTGACCCCGGCAGCCTGAGCCGGAACAGCCTGAGCCGGAACAACCTGGGCCGGAACCGGTGCCGCCACGCCGCCCCGGGCTGCCAGGCGCTGTTCCACCTTCTCCATCCGCTGGTGCATCTCTTCGGGCAAAAAGCCCCATTCCTGGTGGCTGGCCCTGATCAGGGCCAGTTCCAACACCAGCCCCGGTTGGCTGGCCCCCTTCAGAGACTGTTCCGCTTCCGTCAACATATGGAGAACGTACCACAGGCGGGAGCCCGGGGAGTCCCCGGTGCCGGCCAGCTCCTGAAGAAGAAGGCGGCGCAAATGACCGGCCAGTTCGCGCAGGAAAAGCTTCGGATCCTTCCCCCACTTCTCCAGTTCAGCTACCAGTTCCAGCACCCGGGCCGTCCGGCCGTGGACCAGGTGGTCGGCGACCGCCGCGACCGTTTCCGCGGTGACGGTGCCCAAGAGATCGTGGATCTGCTGTACAGTAACGGCCTTTTCGCCCGTGGCGGCGGCTTGATCCAAAATACTGATGGCATCGCGCAGGCCGCCTTCGGCGGCCCGGGCTATGATGTGATATGCCTCCCTTTCCACTTCCAGCCCCGCAGCGGCGGCTATCTCGGCCAGCCGGGCACTGATCTCCTCCTCGCCGATGCGCCGGAAGTCAAAACGCTGGCACCGCGACAGGATGGTCAGCGGCACCTTGTGGGCCTCAGTGGTGGCCAGGATAAAGATGACGTGGGCAGGGGGTTCTTCCAGGGTTTTCAGGAAGGCGTTGAAGGCATCGTGCGAGAGCATATGTACTTCGTCAATGATATATGCGCGGTAGCGGCTGTTTGAGGGGCTGAACTTCACCCGCTCCCGCAGGCTCTTGATCTCATCGATACCGCGGTTGGAAGCGGCATCGATCTCGATGACGTCCACCGAGGAGCCGTTGTTGACCGCCAGGCAGTTGTGACATTTGTTGCAGGGCTCGCCCCCGACCGGTTCCTGGCAATTGACCGCCTTGGCCAAAATACGGGCCGACGTGGTCTTGCCGGTGCCGCGGGGCCCGCAGAAAAGATAGGCATGGGCTATCCGGTCGTTAACGACGGCATTTTTCAATGTCCGGGATACGTGTTCCTGTCCCACCAGTTCCCCAAACGTTTGAGGCCGCCACACCCGGTAAAAAGCCTGATAAGCCACGCCGATCCCTCCTTCGTCTACGACTATTTCTCCGCAGTTATCCTTTTCCCCTCTTAAAATAAGAACTGCTCGTAAAGAGCAGTTCAAATATCCGGCCGTGCACCCGCCTTCGAATAATGACTTCCGGTCGATACTGCGGCAGGTTGCTCGGGCCAGGCGCCCTCGCGGCACCCGGAGTTGGTTCCTTAGTGCTGCTTCCGTCAGGACCTGACACGGTTCAGAACTCTCCGTCGCGCGAGACCCGGCCGTCAATACCCCTTACCGCGGCCAGCCCCACAAGCCAAACCCTCGGGCCGGGAATTCAACCCTGCTATAGCGGATTGCAGGTTCAGGGCACCGCTACCTCCCCGTCTAGCACGGCCAAGTTTTCTTTGGCGGAGAGAGAGGGATTTGAACCCTCGAGACAGGTTAAAGACCCGTCTACTCGCTTTCCAGGCGAGCGCCTTCAACCACTCAGCCATCTCTCCACGCTTGGTCGAAAACAAGGCATATTTGGTTGTAAAACTGGCGGAGAGAGAGGGATTCGAACCCCCGAGGCAGTTTTTGGACCGCCTACTCGATTTCGAGTCGAGCGCCTTCAACCAAGCTCGGCCATCTCTCCATCATTATCAGGTTTACGCAGGCTGCGGAAAAAGTCCTTCAGGAGGCACCCGCACTCTTCGGCCAGTACCCCTTCCACCACGCTCACCCGGTGATTGAACCGGACGTCCCGCACCAGATCCAGCAGAGAGTCAACCGCACCCGCCTTGGGATCGCGTGTCCCGTACACCAGTTCACCCACCCGGAACTGAACCATGGCCCCGGCACACATGGGACAGGGCTCAAGGGTAACATACACCGTGGCTTCGTTCAAACGCCAGTCACCCAGTTGCCGGGCCGCCTCCCGCAGAGCCAGGAATTCGGCGTGGGCCGAAGCATCCCGGGAAGTCTCACGCAGGTTATGGGCCCGGGCCAGAACCTGACCCTTCACCACTACCAGCGCCCCCACCGGAACCTCCCCAAGGAGATAAGCCCGGCGGGCCTCTTCCAGGGCCAGGCGCATAAAAGGAATGTGCCCTTCTAAATTCTTTTCCTCTGCCGCGTTCAACTGCGCCTTTCGCCTTCCGGCCGGTGCCTTCTTGTTTCCGCCGCAATGATATTTTAACATGCCCCGCCGGTTTAGGCAAGCACCGGCCGGGTGACTTAATCGCCTGAAGGAGTTCGCCACGGCGCCGCAGACCCGGTATGTTCCAACATCCGGTCCCGCATCAGCCCCCGCTGGGCTTCGCCAGCCTTGACTTGGCAACCGGTCTTTGCTACAATGAAACTGCAAGATTTGGCCGTGCGCCCGTAGCTCAGTGGATAGAGCGGCAGACTACGGATCTGAAGGTCGGGGGTTCGAATCCCTCTGGGCGCGCCACTTCTTATTTTTATAACCCTTCGGGCGCCCGTAGCTCAGGTGGACAGAGCAGCGGTTTCCTAAACCGCGTGCCGGGGGTTCGAGTCCCTCCGGGCGCACCAAAAGAACCTTAGAGCCGCAAGGGATTGCGGCTCTTCACTTTATAGCGGATTCTGCAGAACACCCTGTTCGGGAGCAATTTGGGAGCAAACCGGGAGCACGGTCACATTCTACGCTTAGCCACAGCAAAGAACGCCCATCCCTTCAATCGTCCTTTTCTTCCTTCGGCTTGTCCTTGCCCTTTAAGATGTTTTCCAATTTGTCTGCTGCCAGCCTATCGACTGACGGCAGGGCATGTCCGTACAGGTCGCAGGTAATCCCGATACTGGAGTGTCCCAGTCTGGCGCTCACGCTCTTCAACGGAATACCCTCCGCGATCAACAACGTTGCACCCGCATGCCTGAGGCCGTGTAAGGGTAAACTCGGCAAACCATGTTGTCGCAAAAACTTTGGAAACCATTGCGATGGCCATTCAGGATGGCCAGGCCGACCATCCCACGTATGGACGTGTGTTCATCGAAGTACCATAAACGTCCAAATTATCTAACTATATTTAGGTCTGGGGAAGCGTACCAAGTATTTCTTGACGCTATGGCCTCCCTTGATATATGATAGATATCCAACCATCTAAATATTTCGAGAGGAGGTGATTCCAGTGGGTATCTTTTGCAAGAAAACCATTGCGGCCAACTCTAAGAAGACCGAATCCAACAAACCTGCCACCAAGACGAAAGCTCCAGTTTCCAAGAAGAAGGTCTAAGCTCGGTTGACACTTTTGCCCTTGGTGGATAGTTCTTCCTCCGCTGGGGTTGTCTTTTGTCTGGGAAGTCAACCTCGTGCGGGTGCCGGTGGCCCCCCGGAAAGGTCCGCCTGATCCCTCCCGGCTCCTGTCCACGGCACTATCTGAAACTGGCGACGCACCCACGAAGCGTTTTCTCATCCCGGCCTACCGTTTATTGTCCGAAGCCTCTACCATTTTAGCGGTAGTTCAGGCCTTAGTGGGTTTTTGCTGCCTTTACCTTGTGAGTAAGCTGGTTTTCGAGATAGAGTTTTCAGGGTAGAGATTAAAGTGCTCGCGGCATGGCGCTGGCCTCCTTCTCGTTGGCGGGGCTTTGCTTAGGAATATGACGGACGACATAGTTAAGTCAAGGTCTCAGGGTACATAGGTATTGACGGACGAGCGAAAGGCCCGGGAACATTCGGACCCGGGCCTTCGTCATCCCCCACTACTACAACCGGCAGCAAGAAAGCCCGGGTACTGTGGTACCGTGGCTTTCTTCATTACACGTCAGGCTTCTCTTTGAAATCCTTTAAAGTCTATCATTATTTTCGGTCTATTCTTAAGGAAAGCCACAAAATTGTCTATACATTGCAATGTATGGTCACTAATCGTATGCTCTATTTTCTCCGTCTCTTGCAGTACGTTTTCCGTAACGCCGAGCAATTGTAGAAATTCCTCTATGATTAGATGCCTCTCCAGCAGGGCCTTCCCTATCTCTTTACCCTTTTCGCTCAAGGTAATAACCCCGTACTTTTCATAGTTCACTAAACCTACTTCGGCCAGCCTTTTCATCATTTTTGTAGTGGATGGGGGTTGTACGTTTAACGCCGCCGCCAGGTCATGGGTTCTCGTATAACCGGAATGGACTGCCAGCCGGAAGATCATCTCCAGATAATCCTGCATTGAGGCAGTCAGCAAGTTATCATCTTTAGCCATGTATTCACGAAAAGTGAAGAATTCCTCGTTTTCCATAAAGTCACCAGCTTTGGTTATGGCTATTCCAAATATGTATATGTTCCTTTACCGGCACATATTCTTCACCATTTTCCCCCTTTCTTCATATCTTACACCAGTAGAAAAATGTTAGACGTCGCTAACTATTTAAGCCGGCGGAAAAGGACAGGTGGTCGACTTTGCTTAGGGAGGCAGAGATTGAGGGAATAGCATCGCAAACAAGGGATTTTGAGACAGGCAGAATAAGGACCTATGAGAGCTCGCAAGTGTTCAGCCGTTTTAAGCAATCACTAAAATATCTGGGCCCGGCCTTCGTTGTCAGTGTCGCCTATATCGACCCGGGAAACTTTGCTACCAATATCAGTGCGGGGTCCAGATTCAACTACGACCTCGTTTGGGTTATTCTTTGGAGTAACCTGATGGCCATTTTTCTTCAGACCGTCTCCGCCAAATTGGGCATAGCCACCGGAGCGAATCTGCCAGAAATGTGTGCAAAGGTATTTTCAACAAAGACGAACTGGTTTTTGTGGATTGCAGCCGAAATTGCAGCAATGGCAACAGACCTGGCAGAGTTTCTTGGCGGCGCCTTGGGTTTATACCTGCTCTTCCATATTCCACTGCTATACGACGGTATTATTACGGGTGTGCTAACTTTTTTCATTATCTACCTGGAAAAGTACGGGCAGAGGGTCGTAGAGGTCATCATTGCCTGTTTGGTGGCGGTTATCTGTATTGGCTACGGCATTGAGTTATTTCTGGCAAAACCGGATTGGGGGCAGGTTGGCCTGCACACCCTGATACCTTCCCTCCCCAATGGAGACGCGGTGCTGATTGCGGTGGGTATGTTGGGAGCCACTGTCATGCCGCATGTAATCTACTTGCACTCACAATTGGTTCAATGTCGCAAGACTCCCGAAACAGATAGTCAGAAAATGAAACATATGAGACTTGAACGAATGGATATCATGGTGGCGATGAATATTGCCTTCTTAGTCAACGCAGCCATGGTTGTGGTTTCGGCAGCCGTTTTTTACACCCAGGGGATGGCCGTGGACTCTATTGAACAGGCGCATCATTCCCTGACCCCGTTGCTCGGTTCCCTGTCCAGCGGAGCCTTCGGCATGGCCTTGCTGGCCTCCGGTCTTTCTTCCTCGGCGGTCGGCACCATGGCCGGCCAGACCATTATGAAGGGCTTTGTCAACTTGAATATACCCATAACAGCCCGACGACTGGTAACCATGATTCCGGCAATGGTTATCATCGGCCTGGGCATCAACACCATCAAGGCCCTGGTTATGAGCCAGGTGGTTCTCAGTTTTGCCCTGCCTCTGGCCATCATCCCCTTGATGCTCATCACCAGGCGTAAAGATATCATGGGGGCACTGGCCAATAAACCGTCGACAAACGTGACCGGTTGGGTGATAACCGCGGTTATCGTCTCACTCAACGCTTTATTGCTCTACCTTATCTTTACGGGGAAGGCCTGATCCAAGGACCGATACAATACTGTCCCGGTCCGCAGGTTTGCCCTTAACGAAGTCCAGTTCCACCTTGCCTCCCTGACCCAGCACGAGGGCGGCTGCGAATTCCTTGCCGTCCTTGGACTTAAATCCCTTGATTACCCCGGTCCGGCCTTTCATGATCAAATGTTTGGCCTGGGTGGGGGTAATCTTTTTCCCGGCCAGCTCTTTCCAGATGACGAACTTGCAGCCGTTCTTCCACCCGGAGCAGCCCCAGCCCTTCTTCCCCTCCACCAAGTCCTGGCCGCACAACGGACACCGGCCCATATTCGCGGGCTCGTCGCCGGGAAAGTGAAAATCCACCTTGCCCTGTTGGCCCAGGACCAAGGCAGCGTCGAAGCTCTTGCCGGCCTTTGATTTGAACCCCTTAAGTACACCTGTCCGGCCTTTGGCCAGCAGAATCTGGGCCTGTTTGGCCGTTATCTTCTTCCCGGCGATGGCCTTCCAGACGGCAAACTTGCAGCCGTCCTTGTAGCCGCAGCAACCGTAGGATTTGGGATACTCGACCACCTCCCGTCCACACACAGGGCACTTGCCAAGTGCAATCCCGCGCTCCGCCAAAGCGTGCCCGGCCGGCTCCTGCTCCCTGGCTATGTGGACCACCTCCCTGGTGAACTTCTTGATCTCCTCGATCCAGTCGTCGGCCGGCGCCGCACCACGTTCGATGTCCAGAAGGCCGTTTTCCCACCTGGCCGTGAGTTCCACCGATTTGAGTGACTCGGGCACCAGGTCGATCAGGCCTTCCCCCTTCGGCGTCGGAACCAGCGTCTTTTTCTCCCGCTGGATATAGGACCGGGTGATCAGCGTTTCGATGATCGCGGCCCGCGTGGCCGCGGTACCGATTCCGCCCGCCCCTTTCAAGGTGCCGGCCAACTCCGTATCTTCCACGAACCGGCCGGCGTTTTCCATGGCCGCCAAAAGGGTAGCCTCCGTATACCGGGCCGGCGGTTTTGTGGTCTTCTCGGGCACTTGTGTTTCCACCAGGGACACCTTTTCGCCCTTCACCAATATGGGCAGGTTCTGTTCCTCGTTTTCCCCGTCCTCCACCCGGTCGCCCTTCCCCTTCTTGGGCTTACCGTAAACCACCTTCCAACCGGGATCCAACTCGACCCGGCCCTTGGAAAGGAAACTCTCTCCGCTGACTGCAGTCGTGACCCTGGTCACCGCATACCTGGCCTCCGGGTGAAACATGGCCAGGAACCGGCGGGCCACCAAGTCGTAAACCAGCCGCTCGTTTTTGGCCAGCCCCTGCAGGTCGGCCTTGGCGGCCGTCGGGATAATGGCGTGATGGTCCGTCACCTTTGCATCGTCCACGTGCCGTTTGCCCGGGACGGGCAGCTTGGCCGGGATCAGCCCGGCGTATTCGGGTACCGCCGCCAGGGCCCCCACCCGGCCGGCCAGGGTATCCCGCGCGATGGCATGCGTCAGGTGCCGACTGTCCGTGCGCGGGTAGGTGATCAGCTTGTGCCGCTCGTAGAGGGCCTGGGCCGCGTCCAGCGTGGCCTTGGCCGTCAGGCCGTGCCTGACGTTGGCCTCTTTCTGCAGGTCGTTCAGGTTGAACAAGGTTGGAGGCTGCTCCCGTGTCTCCTTCTGTTCCACCCGGGCGACTTCCCCCGACCCGCCCATGGCGGGTGCCCGGTCCAGGCGACCGGCCAGGGCCAGGGCTTCCCCTTGCTCCGTGATCCGGTCCGTGTTCCCTTTGGTCCACTTACCCCGGTAGGTCTCACCGCTATCTTTCCGGAAGGTCGCCCAGATCTCCCAGTAGGGGGTAGGGATAAAAGCCCGGATCTCCCGTTCCCGCTGGACCACGAGGGCCAGGGTGGGCGTTTGGACCCGGCCCACCGACAACAGTTGGCCGTGCCGGCAGGTGAAGGCCCGGGTTGAGTTTATGCCCACCAGCCAGTCGGCTTGGCTCCTGGCTTCCGCCGCGGCGGCCAGGTTGTCCAGTTCCCGTCCTGGCCTGAGCTTCCGGAAGGCCTCCTGGACCGCCACCGGCGTGGCCTCGGAAAGCCACAGCCGCCGGAACGGTTTGGTGGCCCCGGCCGCCTCGCAAATGCGGCGGAAGATAAGTTCCCCCTCCCGGCCGGCGTCGCAGGCGTTGATAACATTGCTGATAGCACTGGAGCGAAGAAAGCTTTTGAGCACGCCGAACTGCTTTTTGCCCGACGGTATGATGTTCAACTGGAAGTGCCCGGGCAGGATCGGCAATGACCCGATATGCCAACGTTTCAGAACCGGGTCGTAGTCCTCCGGTTCGGCCAGTTCCACCAGGTGGCCGAAGGCCCAGGAAACGACGTACTGGCCGTTTTCGAAGAAACCCTCCCGTTTATCGAACTTTCCAAGGACCGCCGCCAGGTCCCTGGCGACGGAGGGCTTTTCGGCTATTATGAGGGTTTTGGGCATCGCTCCACCCCGTTTCCGCGCTTTGAGCCAACACCGGGCTGTACCATCCGCCACCACAGGTGCCGTGGAATCGTAACAGCCCGCGCGGGCGACGCTTTCATCCCATGATCGAATACCTTTGCCAACGGGCATGCTACTCGTTGGTTATGATCACTTGCCGGCTGACCCCGTTCCAGTTGACCTGAAAACCCAGTTCCTGCGCCACCCACCGGGCCGGCAGCATGGTCCGGCCATCAACAATCCGGTCTGCCGCGTCCATGTGCACCTGTACGATATGGTCGGGCATTTCGATACCCGATCCCCGCCGGGGTCCCGTGTCCACGCTCAACATATCCGAACCGGCGGTTAGATACAGCGTGGTCAAGAAAAGCCCCCTATACAGCGTCAAAGTTACCGTAGCCGTCGCCGGATCCCAGGTAATATCCGGCACCGCTACGCCCAGAGCGCCGGCCAGGTAGCGCACGGGCACCATGGTGCGGCCGGTGGTCGGATCGATAAAGGGAGCAGAGTCCAGCCGGTAAACCTGTCCGCACACTGTGTACGAGATCGAGTCGACAGTAAACACCACCGCTACAGGGGATGCCGGCGCCGTAACACCCGCTGAGACGGCCGGAGAAGCGGCCGGAAATAGCAAGAAGATCAATAGGAACGGCAAGTATCGTCTGAGCAATGGAGCCACCCTTTCCCAAAGATATGCCCGTCAGAATATACGGAAAAGACCCAACCTGAAGGCTGGTCTGTCTTTTGCCCACCGGACCGGGGAATACTTTCCTCAACGTTCGCTCCCCTGGTGCCGCCATCCTGCCTGAGAAGGCCAAAGTCCCGCGGTTTCGAAGATTTACCCGGCTGCTGCCGCTCAGCCCTGTTTTTTCTGCTTTGGCGGAAACCTCTTTTTCCTGTACAATAGAAAAAAAGTACCTGGGGATAAACGGTATGTATCATCGTGCCGCCTTAGTGGTCGCCCTGGTCCTGCTGGCGATCCTTGTCCTGCAAAGTGCCTGGAAATTCATCAGAAAGCGCAGGCCGGTTTCTTATGCCTTTTCCTCCTTGGGAGTTGCCGAACGGGCCGTGTGCCGTTACCTGGTCAACCCGGACCGCCTGCTCGCGCAGCACCGCCTGTTGCCCGGCGCTTACGTCCTCATGGTCGGGCCGGATCCCCGTCTTTTTTCCCTGAAGATCGCCCGCCTCATCACTCCCGGCTGGCTCACCTGCCTGGACACCGAACCGATGAGGCTGAGAACCATTAAAAAAGCAGCGCAGGAGGGCGGCATTAACAACATCGTTACCCTGGCCGGGGATGCCACCCACATGCCGTTCCCGGCCGGCCGTTTCGATCAGGTCATTCTGATAAACTCCCTGGGCAAAATCGCCGACCAGGAAACCGCCCTCGCCGAAATAGCCCGGGTGCTCAAAGACAATGGCCGGCTCACCGTATCGGACAGCGTCCTCGCCCCCGACTGCGAGCCCCCCCGCCGCGTAGTTGGCCTGGCCGCGCGAGCGGGATTCGTGCAACACAGGAGAACAAACAACGTCTTTTTCTACACGCTGGAGATGGTCAAGCCTCTGAAGACGAAAGAACAAAACCCCGCCGTTATCGACCGGAAGGCGATGTCTGGGCGCAGGGATATGGTCTGGCCCGAACGGCTGCACGGTTGACACCAGGGGTCACCGTATGATATAGTTTTAATACCGGGCAACCGTGGAGGGGTGTCCGAGCGGTTTAAGGTGGCGGTCTTGAAAACCGCTGAACTCAAAAGGTTCCGTGGGTTCGAATCCCACCCCCTCCGCCACTCGTGAGCATAAATACGTGGAGAGATGGCCGAGTAGGTCGAAGGCGGTCGCCTGCTAAGCGATTACACGGGCCTAAACCTGTGTCGCGGGTTCGAATCCCGCTCTCTCCGCCAGCAGGAAAGCGGACAGTTCCTTTTCAGGACTGTCCGCTTTCCTTTATTACCTCCCCGGCTAGGAAGCCATCGATCTCCTGGCCGGTATACCCCAATTCCGCCAGCACCTCGCGGGAATGCTCCCCCCATCCCGGGGCAGGTTCCCGGACGCCGCCCGGCGTGGTGGAGAGTTTTACCGGAATGCCCAGGTACGGGCCCGGCCCCAGCATCCCCCGGGCCTTGATGTGCTCGTCGGCAGCAATTTCGCCGGGATCGTAGACGGGCTCCAGGCAGACGTCCCGGCCCGCGAAAAACTCCAGCCACTGGTCCCTGGTCCGGGAGCTTAAGATCTCGGCCACTTCCCCAGCCAGCTGCTCCTGCTCCGGACCAAACTGCCGGTCTACCCAGCCGGGGCGGTTCAACGCCAGGCAGAATTCGGTCCAGAACTTTTCCTCCAGGGCGCCCAGGGTCACATACTTGCGGTCGGATGTGGCGTACACCCGGTAACAGGCCAGTGCTCCGGACAGCGGCAGACTGCCCCGGACGGGCGGCGTACCGCCGGCGAGAATACCTTCCGCCATTAACGGCAGAAAGGCCAGAGTGCCGTCCAGCATGGCCACATCGAGATATTGGCCCTGCCCCGTCCTCTCCCGGGCCAGGAGAGCCACCAGGATCGCTATGGCCGCCCAGAGGGCGCCCCCGCCCAGGTCGGCGAGTTGCACCGATGGGATGACCGGCGGACCGCCGGCAGCGCCGGTCAAACCCAGGATGCCGGCCAGTCCGATGTAGTTCAAATCGTGGCCCGGACTCTGGGAGCGCGGGCCCTCCTGTCCATAACCGGTCAGGGAACAATAGACCAGGCGGGGGTTCAACTTTTGCAAGGTTGAATAGTCCACCCCCAGACGGGCCGTCACCCCTGGCCGGAACCCCTCCAGGACCACGTCGGCGCGCGCCGCCAGGCGGTAAAATATTTCCCGGCCCCGAGGATCTTTTAGGTTGAGGGCCAAACTTTTCTTGTTCCGGTTGACGGTCTGGTAGCCACCGGCCAGGGCGGACATGGTTCGGAAATAATCGCCCCGTCCGGTATCTTCCACTTTCAGGACGCGGGCCCCGAAATCGGCCAGAATCATCGAACAATAGGGCCCCGGCAACAGGCGGGACAGGTCCAGTACCTCGATATTGTCCAGCGCCAAAACCATGTCTATCCCCTCCGGAACCAGGCGTTTTGCTTCACCACGGGCAGCCACCCGGCACCCTGCACCATCACAACCCCGCCCAGGATAACCGCTGCCGCCAGCCCCACCCGGGCCGTAAAGGCCTCGTGCAGCACCAGACTCCCTAAAATCACCGCCACCACGGGATTGACGTAGGCATAGGTCGCCACCCGGGCCGCCGGCAGGTGCTGCAAGGCATAGGCGTAGGAGGTGTACCCCAGGAGGGACCCGAAGACGACCAGGTAGGCCAGGGCCTCCCATCCCTGCGGGTTGGGATGGAAAAGCGGCGCCTCACCAGTCAACAAACCAACCAGGCTCAGAGCCGCCCCGCCGGCCAGCATCTCCACGGCCGCCCCGCCCAGAATCGAGCCGGTCATTTCCCGGCGATGGGCGTAAACCGAGCCGGCCGCCCAGAAAAAGGAGGCCAAAAGGAGCCCGGCCACGGCCCGTTCATCCCGCGCGCCGGCATGCGGTTGGCCGGTCAGGAGCGCCACCCCGGCAAACCCCACGGCCAGGCCCATCCAGCTCAGGAGGCTGGTTTTCTTCTTCCCGCCCGGCGTTAGTGCATCCATTACGGCCATAAAGAGGGGTACGGTGGCCACCAGGAGGGCTGCGGTACCCGAGGATACCCATTCCTCGGCCCATACCACCAGTCCGTTGCCGGCAAAGAGCAGGAGAATACCTACCACTATCCGGGTGCGGACAGCAGCCCAGTCGTGGAATGTTTTTTCGCCTCGCCAGCGGTTGATCAGAAACAACAAAAAACCGGCCGCCAGAAAGCGCAACCCGGCAAAAAGGGCGGGCGGAAGGCCCGCCACCCCGATGCGGATGGCCAGGTAGGTGGATCCCCACACCAGGCATACTGTACCATATGATATATACGCATAGTTTAACCGGTTGTCGCCCGTTTGCCTCGCCAGCCTCTCCCGAAACACCGGAGGTACCCGGCGCTAGCTCTTTTCTATCCTTTCCACCCTCATGAACGGCCGTAAAACCTCGGGCACGACCACGCTGCCGTCAGCTTGCTGGTAGTTCTCGAGAATGGCGGCCACCGTCCGTCCCACCGCCACCCCGGAACCGTTCAAGGTGTGGACGTACTCGGATTTGCCGCGGCCGGTGCGGTAGCGGATGTTGGCCCGCCGAGCCTGAAAATCGACAAAGTTGGAACAGGAGGAAATCTCGCGGTAGGTCGCGGCCGACGGCAACCAAACCTCAAGATCATAGGTCTTGGCCGAGGCAAAGCCTATGTCCCCGGTGCACAGCACAATCACCCGGTAGGGCAAGCCGAGCAACTCGAGGACCCGGCAGGCGTCGGCGGTAAGCTTCTCCAGTTCGTCGAAGGAGTCCTCCGGCCGGCAAAACTTGACTAGTTCCACTTTGTTGAACTGGTGCTGCCGGATAAGGCCCCGGGTATCCTTCCCGGCCGCTCCGGCCTCGGCCCGGAAGCAGGCACTGTACGCCGCCAGTTTCACCGGCAGTTTATCGGCCTCCAGCACTTCTCCCCGGAAGAGGTTGGTCACCGGCACCTCGGCCGTGGGAATCAAGTAGTATCCGGCGTTCTCCACCCGAAACATCTCGTTGGCAAACTTGGGCAATTGACCAGTGCCGATCATACTCTCCCGATTGACCAAAAAAGGCGGGAATATCTCGGTGTAACCGCGGGAAGTGTGCAGATCCAGCATGAAGCTGATCAGCGCCCGCTCCAGGCGGGCCCCCAGCCCCTTGGCGAAGGAGAAGCGCGCCCCGCTCACCTTGCCGCCCCGTTCAAAGTCGATGATATCCAGTTCCTCGCCCAACTCCCAGTGCGGTTTGGGTTCAAAGGGGAAAGCGGGAATGGTGCCCCAGGTGCGAACTTCCACGTTGCCCCGCTCATCCGCCCCCACCGGCACCGATTCGTCGGGCAGATTGGGCAGGGATAGCAGGATCTCGTTAAGGGCATCAATCACCCCGCGGACCTCGTCGTCCATTTCCTTTATCTGCTGGGACAGTTCGCGCATCTGGCTTTGCATCCCGCCACTATCGACACCGGCTTTTTTGAGCCGGCCGATTTCAGCGGACACGGTATTCAGCCGGTTCTTCATCTGCTCGGTCTCGAAAAGGAGCCGGCGCCTCTTTTCGTCCAGTTGCAGGAACTCGTCCAGGGTGACGGGAATCCCCCTCTTGGCCAGGGCCGCCTGCACCTGCGCGGCATTTTGCCGCACGAACTTCAAATCCAACATGAAAATCCCTCCAGGCTCTCGCTAGAGCGCCTCCTGATCGTGCCCGGGCAGGCCTTGCAGGTGGCAGGTATCGTTCAGTCTCAGCACCCGGAAGCCTGAGTCTGCCCGGAATCCCAGTTCACTGAGCCCTGCGTTGTCCAGCCGGAGGCGCCAAAACCCGTCCTCCGTCAAACCAAGGATACGTTTGAGAATCACCCGCAGCGGCGTATCGTGTGTCACCAGCAGCACCGTCCGGCCGGGATGGTTTACGGTTACCTGTTCCAAAGCGGGCCACACCCGTTCCTCGACCTCGGCCAGGGTCTCCCCGCCCGGCATGCGCACATCGTAAGGAGTGGCCCGCCAGCGGGCCAGGAGCCCCCCCCACTGGCGAGCCACCTCCCCGACCAGTCGCCCCTCCCAGTCCCCGTGGCAGATCTCGGTCAGGCCGGGCAATGCCACCACGTCCAGACCATGCCTCCGGGCCACCATCCGGGCCGTTTCAGCGGACCGTGAAAGCGGGCTGGTATAGACGCCGACCAGGGGAACCGGAGCCAGCGCGACCGCCAGGGCGCCCGACTCCAGCTTACCCTGTTCGGACAGCCGGCATTCCTGCCGGCCCTGGTAGCGGCCCTGAACGTTCCATTCGGTCAAACCGTGTCTGGCCAGGATGATCTTCGTCTCCATATGTTTTATACGTACAGCTTCTTGGCTCCCAGCACACCGTCGAGGCGCGTGATCTCCTGCAGGGTTTCGTCCGGAACTTCGGCATCCACCTGCAACAGCATGATGGCCTTGCCGCCGACTACCTTGCGGCCGACCTGCATACCGGCTATGTTGATGTTGTGGGAGCCGATGAGGCTGCCCACCGGCCCGATAATGCGGGGGCGGTCAATGTGGGGGATGTAGAGCATGTGGCCGTCGGGCACGGCATCCATGCGGTAGCCGTCCACTGAGACCAGCCGGAAGTCCGACCCGTGGAAAACCGTGGCTGCGATGGTCATTTCCTCTTGGTCCGTCACCACCCGCACCGTGATCAGGTTGTTGTACCCTCCGTTCTGGGCGGTTGTGGAGAAGACCTGGATGCCCCGGTTTTTGGCCAGCAGGGTGGCATTTACGTAATTGACGCCCTGCTGCAGGATGGGGTCCAAAAGCCCCTTGACCACGGCGGTGGTGAGCGGCGTCACCTCGTACTGCAAAAGCTCGCCGCTGTACGTAACCTCAACCTTTTTCATACGCCCGCTCACAGCCTGTGACAGGAAGCGGCCCAGCTTTTCCGCCAGGGCCAAAAACGGCTTGATCATGGCCAGGGACTGGGGGTTGATGGACGGCACATTCACCGTGTTTTTGACCAGCCGGCCTTTCAATGCCGCCACTATCTCCTTGGAAACGTCCACGGCCACGCCCAGTTGGGCCTCCCGTGTCGAGGCGCCTAGGTGGGGTGTGGCAATGAAGTTGGGAAACTGCAATAGGGGGTGATCGGTAGCCGGTTCCTTTTCGAAAACATCCAGGGCCGCCCCCGCCACCAGGCCCGACTCCAGGGCGCGGACCAGGGCGGCCTCGTCCACTATGCCGCCGCGGGCACAGTTGATGATGCGCACGCCCTTCTTCATCAGGTCGAAGGCCCGGTCATCAATTATATAGCGGGAATCCTGAGTCAGAGGCAGGTGCGACGTGATGAAATCAGCCTCTTTGAACACTTCGTCCAGAGAGAGAACATCCACCCCCATGAGCGCGGCCTTGTCCTCGTTGATAAACGGGTCATAGGCCACAACCCGCATCTCCATGGCCAGGGCCCGCTTGGCTACCTCCGAACCGATCCGGCCCAGGCCTAGAACACCGAGGGTCTTGCCCTTGAGTTCCACCCCGACAAAGGCTTTTTTCTCCCAGCGGCCGTCCCGCAAAGAACTGCAAGCCTGCGGAATCAGGCGGGCCAGGGCCAGCATCAGGGCCATGGTATGTTCGGCCGCCGCGATGGTGTTGCCGTCGGGGGCGTTGACTACCAGAACCCCCTGCCGGGTAGCCGCATCCAGGTCTATGTTGTCCACACCCACCCCGGCCCGGCCAACCACTTTCAAGAGCCTGCCGGCCTCCAGCACGCGGGCGGTAATCTTGGTGGCGCTACGCACTATAACGGCCTCATACCCGCCGATGATGGCGCAAAGCTCGTCTTCACTCATTTTGCCCCGGACGTCGATATCCAGTTCCGGGTCCTGCCGCAGCGGCACCAAGCCCTCTTCGGCCACATTGTCCAATACCAGCACCTTCACCTTATTCCACCTCCAGGAAAACTTCCTCGAGTGCCGCAAGGCCCTTGCCCAGGGAGAGTGGATACCCCTTGCGGAAAAGAGCCATTTCCAGAGCGCCGATGCCGATGAGAACATCCATCTGATCAGCAAACCCCATATGGGCCATCCGCCAGATCTTTCCCTTCAGGACACCCTGACCGCCGGCCAAAACTACTCCCCACCGCTTTCGGAGATCCTTGCGGATGTCGTCGGCCGCGATAGAATCGGGGGCCCAGATGCCGGTAACGGTGTGAGATGCCCACGCATCCCGGGCCAGGGTCTTGAGCCCCATCGCCCGCACCGCGGAGCGCACGGCCCGGCCCAGCAGGATGTGGCGCTTGTACACGTTGGCCGGTCCCTCGGTAAAGATCATTTCCAGCGCCGCTTCCAGGCCGTAGAACAGCGAGACGGCCGGCGTATAGGCGGTGTTCCAGTTCAAAAGCGACTTCCGGTGGGCTGGCAGGCTGAAGTAGAAGCGGGGCGAGCGGTTTTGGGTCACCTGCGCCCAGGCCTTGTCGCTCACGGAGACCATGGCCAGACCGGGCGGCAGCATGAAGGCCTTCTGGGAAGCCGTGCAAAGGATATCCACCCCCCACTCGTCTACCCTGATCTCCATGCCCCCGATGCTGCTCACCCCGTCCACCAGGAGGAGTGCGGGCGTGGGGGACACCAGGCGGCCAATACTCGCAATGTCGTTGCCCACGCCGGTGGAGGTCTCGTTGTGGGTGGCTAAAACGGCCTTGAAGTCCCCCTGCTCGAGCGCTTGGGATACCCGGGCCAGGTCCACCGGCTCGCCCCAGGTGGAGGTTACTTCCACGACCTCTGCCCCATAGGCCCGGGCGATGTTGGCGAAACGCTCGCCGAAATTGCCGGTGACCAAGGCCAGAACCCGGTCGCCCGGGCTCACCGTGTTGGCGATGGCCGTCTCCAAACCGCCGGTTCCGGAATTGGTAAGGATGAAGACCTGGTTTTTGGTCCCGAAGAGGGTCTGCAACCTCTCCTCCAGGCGTTCCAGCAAGGCGGCGAATTCCTCGCTACGATGGCCTCCCATCGGCCGGGACATGGCAGCCATGACCCGGGGCGGCACCGGGGTGGGTCCGGGAATCATCAGGTAACTCTTGTCTTGCAAAAACCTCTCCCCCTTAAAATATAGTAACAATACAACGGCGGTATCAACGACCACCTGCCGAAGTAGGTGGGTCATACCCCTGACTTCAGTCAGAGGTAATTGAAGAATTCACCGCTTCCCAAAACCCGGGCACCCACCGCAGGTGGGTCTTTTAAACGGGGGTATGTGTATAAAAAATAATAGACTCCTGCCCCGTAAAGGGACGAGAGTCTTTTCTCCCGCGTTGCCACCCTGTTTGACCGGACGTATAACGAGACCGGTCCCCTCGCCATGAATAACGGCCATCTAACCGTCTGCACCTACTCTTATTTCGGCGCAGCCTCTTCGGGACGGATTCACCCGGGCGATGCTACCGGTTTCCAGCTGGCTCCGGCTCTCTTGGAACACCACTTTCGGGCTACTATTCCCAGCATCGAGTTTAAAAAGCTTTAACCCAGTTTACTACACTTCTTCGCTCTTGACAACTATTTGTCAGCTCAAGTCTAAAAAATATTGGTGCAGGCGCAGGTCATCCGTCAGTTCGGGGTGAAAGGACGCCACCAGCACCGGACCCTGCCGGGCAAGAACCGCATGTCCCTCCCACCCGGCCAGAACCGAGACCGCAGAGCCTACCCTGGTTATGTAGGGGGCCCGGATGAAGACGGCCGGGAAAGGGGGATCTCCCAACACCGGGACCGGCAGGCCCGCTTCAAAACTGTCCACCTGGCGGCCGGAGGCGTTTCTGGCTACGGTAATGTCCATGGCCCCAAGGCGGGGCTGATCCGAACCCTCTATCTCCGAGGCCAGCATGATTGCCCCCGCACAGGTGCCCCAGACCTTCTTTCCCGCCGCGATAAACTGGGCCACCGGTTCCCACAGCTCTCCCTCGTTCATCAGTTTACCGATGGTGGTGCTCTCGCCGCCGGGGATGATCAGCCCGTCCAGGTCCGACAATTCCCGGGCCTTCCTGACCTCCACCGACTCCACACCCAGCCGGGTGAGCGCCCGCCGGTGCTCACGGAAGGCTCCCTGCAGGGCCAAAACCCCTATTTTCAACCCTACCAGCCCCGTTCCTGCATCCGCTGCTCCGGTGCTATGGACGATATTTCCAGGCCGGGCATGGCCTCGCCCAGTTCCCGTGAGACTTCGGCCAGAAGCTTGGCGTCGTTATAGTGGGTGGTGGCTAAAACAATGGCCTTGGCCCGGGCCGCCGGATTCTTCGACTTGAATATTCCAGATCCGACGAAAATGCCGTCACAACCCAGCTGCATCATCAGGGCCGCATCCGCCGGCGTGGCAATGCCCCCGGCAGCAAAGTTGACCACCGGCAGCCGCCCTTGTTCGGCTACGGCCAAAACCAGGTCGTAGGGAGCTCCCATGTCCTTGGCCGCCGACATCAACTCCTCGCGCGGCAACACCTGAAGATGCCGGATCTCTCCCGACACCATGCGCATGTGCCGCACCGCTTCCACCACGTTGCCGGTGCCTGGTTCGCCCTTGGTCCGGATCATGGCCGCACCTTCGCCGATGCGGCGTAGGGCTTCACCCAGGTTACGGGCACCGCAGACAAAGGGAACCCGGAAGCAATTTTTGTCGATGTGAAACTGTTCATCAGCCGGGGTGAGCACTTCGCTCTCGTCTATGTAATCCACCCCCAGCGCTTCCAGTACCTGCGCCTCCACAAAATGGCCTATCCTGGCCTTGGCCATGACCGGAATGGTAACCGACTGCATAATATCCACGATAACCGACGGGTCGGCCATGCGGGCCACCCCGCCCGCGGCCCGGATATCGGCCGGCACCCTCTCCAGGGCCATCACCGCGCAGGCTCCCGCATCCTCGGCAATACGCGCCTGTTCTGCGTTGGTAACGTCCATGATGACGCCGCCCTTGAGCATTTCGGCCAGGCCCTTCTTGACCGTCCAGGTGCCCTTCGTTGCCCCTTGTTCCTCCATAACTAACCCCTCCCCAGAGAAAAACCTTCTTTTTACCGCCTTATTCTACCGCAATCGGCCCCGGAAAACAATACCGCCGGATCTCAAACGAACCGGCGCTTCAAACGGGTGATGGTCTCTTCCACCCCTCCGTGCGACTGGAGAAGCTGGAGCCTCTCCTCCATCTGGGCACGGCGCGGGCCGGACAGATCACTGAGCGAGTTGAAGTCTCCAAGACGGCGGCCTAACCGGTAGAGCAACCGCTCAGACGACGGCAGGGCCAGGTAGCGGCGGCACATGTCCAGCATCCTCTCCTTGTCCCGGGAGAGCAACCCCTCCACTTCGCCCAGAAGGTTGAGGATATGGTCACTGACCAGGTGACCGTTGTAAGGGTCCAGGCCTTCCAGCAGCGTCTTAATCTCTTCCACCTGTTCGTCCTCGGAGAGGGGTACGAAGTCGCCTGCCATCATGCTTTCGTGCAAGGGCGTGCCGGGCTGCACGGAAAGGCTGCGCAGGCGGACAAAGGCCGGCCGCACCGCATTGATCACCGCGGCGGTTGCCCGGGGATGCTCCGCCTGAAAATTCCGGCCGCCCAGCCCGATCAGCACGTAAAAACAAAGCGAGATTCCCGCGGCGACTACCATTTGGCCACCCAGGATTTCTTCCGCCGCGGTGACCCCTTTTTGCACGTACCGCAGGACCTCGTCGGAGCCGCTCTCCAGGCCCACGTGCAGGCGCGAAAGCCCGGCGCCAGCCAGATCGGCCAAATCCGCCGGCTTCCTGCGGGCCAGCGTCCCGGCCCGGGCATAACTCGTGATGCGCTCCACCGAGGGGAAGGTCTCTTTGACCGCCCGCAGGACGGTCACCAGTTCCCCGGTCCGGAGGACCAGGCTGTCGGCATCCTGGAGAAAGACATGCCGGCCGCCGTTCTTCAGCCAGTTGGCCAGGTAGAAATACTGGGCCCCGTAGCCGGGGGTGTGGTAAAGCTCCTGAATGAGCGCGTCCGTAATCTGGCCGCCCGCCAGTTCTTCAATCTTATCGGCCG
Source organism: Spirochaetia bacterium (assembly GCA_035530395.1). Taxonomy (GTDB): domain Bacteria; phylum Bacillota; class Desulfotomaculia; order Desulfotomaculales; family JAJYZD01; genus JAJYZD01. The sequence goes on along the minus strand of DATKUX010000007.1, from coordinate 8,494 downwards.
CCTGCCTCATGGCCCGGATTTCCGCCAGGATTTCCGCCTGTTCCCGGCGGAAGAACCGTTCCCCCTTATAGGTGGCGCAAAAGGCACACCGATTCCAGGGACAGTTTCTGGTCACCCGCAAAAGCAGACTGCCGGCCTCGCTGGGCGGCCGAATGGGTCCCTGTTCCCAGAGCATGGAGTACCCCCCCTCAGAATATAAGGTGCAGAACCCAGCTCACGATACTCGTGACCAAAGCCCCCCAGAACGCCGCCCCGAAACCGTTGACCTGAAAACCGGCTACCAGCCGGGAGACCAACAGGAAAATCAGGGCGTTGATGACGAAGATGAAGAGCCCCAGAGACACGATCGTAACCGGCAGGGTCAGGATAACCAGAAGCGGCTTAACGAAGGTGTTGGCCAGGGCCAGCACCACAGCGGCCACCAGGGCCGGCCACACTCCCTGCAAGACTATTCCCGGCACCAGCCAACTGGCCGCATACAGGGATAAACCGTTGATCAGAAGGGAAATTATGATCCGACGCATATTTATCAGCCTTTCCCATGGGGGGAGGAATCCCCGTTTCCATAGAGAATATTGTACCAATCAGCATGGGAAACCGCAAGTAGTTCTCGACGGGGGAGACGATAAGATGCACCTTTACCGCTGTTTGCTTTTCGCCCCGGCGAATGATCAAAGAAAGCTGAACAAAGCCCTGGCCCTGAACATCGACGGCCTGGTCCTCGACCTGGAAGACGCCGTCGGAACGGACGGGAAAGCTGCGGCCCGGGAGGCGGCCCGCACTTTCCTGACCCGCTTTTCCGGCCAATTCTTCGTGCGGCTCAATCCGGCCACCAGCCCGTATTTCCTGGGTGACATCCTGGCCCTGACCGGCGTGCGCCTGGCCGGTCTGGTCCTGGCCAAGACCGGGTCGGCCGCGGAACTGGGCCGGGTGGACTGGCTGCTCGGCCTTTTGGAAAGGGAACGGGGCCTTGAGGTGGGCAGAACCGAAATTATGCCCTTCATTGAAAGTGCCCGGTCGCTGGAAAACGTGGCTGAAATCGCCGCGGTTTCCCCCAGGGTCCGGCGCCTCCTGTTCGGGGGCAACGATTTCGCCGCCGACATCGGCACCCGCTACGGCGGACCGGCCTTTTTTTACGCCCGCTCCCGGCTGGTGGCGGCATCCCGCGCCTGCGGACTGGAACCGCCTCTAGACAGCGTGAACCCTGATTTCAAGGACACCGCCGCCCTGGCGGCCGAGGCCAGGCTGGCCCGGCGCCTGGGCTTTCAGGGCAAAATGGCCATCCACCCGGCCCAGGTGGACATTATCCGCGACATCTTTACCCCGACGGCCGCCGAGATAGCTGATGCCGAAAGAATAGTGGCCGCCTTCGAGGCAGCCGCCAGGAGCGGCGCGGCGGTCACCCAGCTGGACGGACAGATGGTGGAACTGCCGCATGTGAATAGGGCCAGACAGATTCTCGCGTGTATAGCGCCCCGGGGCGCCGAATAACCGGACAGCCGGAAAGGAGATTATCATGCGCAAACTACTATGGGAACCGTCGGAGGAAGTCAGGAACAGGGCCAACCTGACCCGGTTCATGGCCATGGTCAACCAAAAACACGGCCTGGCCGTTTCAACCTACCCGCAGCTTTACAACTGGTCGATACAGGATATTCCCGCTTTTTGGTCCGCCGTGTGGGAATTCGCCGAAATGGCGGCCGTACGCGGTTATGACCAGGTGGTCGACCAACTGGACCGCTTCCCGGGAACCCGCTGGTTCGAAGGTGCGCGGCTAAACTTCGCAGCCAACCTGCTTCGCTACCGCGACGACCACCCCGCCATCATCTTTCAGGGAGAGACCGAAAAGACCGTCCGCCTGACCTACCGCGAACTATACGGCCGGGTGGCAAAACTGGCCCGCGCCTTGCGGGAGGCGGGAGTAAAAGAAGGCGACCGGGTTTGCGCTTACCTGCCCAACCTGCCGGAAACGGCCATTGCCATGCTGGCCGCCGCCAGCATCGGGGCCATGTGGGCTTCCTGCGCCACGGATATCGGCCCCCGGGCCGCCACCGACCGTCTGGGCCAGGTCGAACCAAAGGTCCTCTTCACCTGCGACGGCTACTTCTACAAGGGCCGGGCCTTCGACTGCCTGGCCGCCGCCCGCGAAGTCGCCCGCGGCATCCCCTCCCTGGAAAAAGTAGTAGTGGTCCCTTACATAGGCGAAAAACCCGACCTCACCGGCCTGCCCGGCGCGGTCATCTTCGACGATTTCCTGGCCGCACAAGAGCAGGAAATTGAATTCGCTCCTTTGAGTTTCTCCCACCCCCTCTACATCATGTTCTCCTCGGGCACCACCGGCAAGCCCAAGTGCATGGTCCAGGGAGCGGGCGGCGTCCTGATCAACCACTTGAAGGAGCTTCTCCTCCACACCGACCTCAAGCGCTCCGACGCCATCCTCTACATAACCACCTGCAGCTGGATGATGTGGAACTGGCTCGTGAGTTCCCTGGCCGTAGGAGCCACCGTGGTGTTGTTCGACGGCAACCCTGCCTACCCCGGACCGCAGGCCCTGTGGCAGTTGATCGAAAAAGAGAAGATATCCGTTTTCGGCACCAGTGCCAGCTATATCAATTTCCTGCGCGCCGAGGGCCTCCGGCCGGGTGCGGACCACGACCTGACCCGTTTGCGCGGGATCTGCCAGACGGGCTCCGCCCTATCCACGGAAGGGTTCGAGTATGTTTACCGGGAGATCAAGGAAGACGTCCACTTCAATTCCATTTCCGGCGGCACCGACATCAACGGCTGTTTCGCCGCCGGCAACATCATCAGCCCGGTCTACGCCGGCGAACTGCAGGGTCCGGCCCTGGGCATGAAGATCAAGGCCTACGACGAAAAGGGACAGCCGGTCCTGGACCGCCAGGGGGAACTGGTCTGCGAGGCCCCCTCCCCCTCCATGCCCCTCTACTTCTGGCAGGACCCGGATAACAAGAGATATCTGGATACCTACTTCCGGGATTTTCCCGGGGTCTGGCGCCACGGCGACTACATCCTGGTACACGGCGATACGGGAGGCATCACCTTCTTCGGCCGTTCCGACGCCGTCTTGAAGCCCTCCGGGGTCCGCATCGGCACGGCGGAAATCTACGACCAGGTGGAGCGCCTGCCGGGAGTGGCCGACAGCCTGGCTATCGGCCAGACCTGGCAGGGTGATCAGCGAGTCATCCTCTTCGTCAAACTCAAAGAAAGCTTTGAGTTAACGGACGATCTCAAGGTCAAGATCAAGAAGACGCTGCGGGAGAACGCCTCTCCCCGCCACGTACCGGCCGTGATCCTGGCCGTGCCGGACATCCCGTACACCTTCAACGCCAAGAAGGTGGAGAGCGCCGTGACCAACATCGTCAACGGCCGGCCGGTATCCAACCGGGACGCCCTGGTCAATCCGGCGTCGCTGGATTTCTTTGAAGGGCTGCTGCCGCAGTTGCAAGCTTAGTTCCCCACCAACCCGGTGCCTGGAGCCCAAAACGGCTGCCGTCATAGCAGCCGTTTTTTCATCGTGACCTGTGGTTGTTTCTGCTAGCATTATATGGTATAATGCTAGCGGTTGGGAAGAAAAGCATCGTTACCGTAAATCACAGGAAAAAATGCGACGCTATGTTGAAGCAACCGATTATGTTTAGAGACTTGACGCCACCAGGACAAAAGGCAATAGAACCGAATGTGGTTTGCGCGGAGACTTCGGAGGGGAGGTGGACCGGCGCGCCCCCGCTCAGGAATTAGCGGCGCTGGAGGCAAAAATGACAGGCAACCTAAACCCAGACCGAATAACCGAAACAATGGCCGATGTCAAGGAAGCCCTAACGACATTCGAAACGATGAGCGATAATCTTGGAGACGTATGGGTCTATCTAAACAATATCGCCGGTTATTTATCCCAAAGGGGAAAAGATCCAAATGGAAACCTATGATGACGACTTTCTAATTAACGAAGATATCCGCCACACGCTCCCTCCGGAGCAAAGGAAGGTCGTAATCCAAGATATAACCAGGTTCTTGCAGGAATGTCCGGGCATTCTTTTCGCCTATCTGCACGGTTCGTTTGAGGAAGATTCGTTTTTCCGGGATGTGGACGTCGCCGTATATTTTGACGAGACTGTGCCTGCCGAAAGGCACTCCGACCACTGTTCGGATCTCGCAGGCACCCTGTCCCGATTGGCCGGTTTTCCCGTAGATATCCATGCCCTCAACCAGGCTTCTCCCGGCTTCCGTTACCACGCCACCAAAGGCCTGGTCTTGTGGTCGCGCGACGGCGAAAAACGTTGCGAGTTTCTAGAGCAAACCTGGATGACCTACTTCGACTATCAGCCGGTCCAGCGGCAAATCCTCGACGATCTCCTCGCCGACCTAGACAGTCAACCGGGAAAACAAGCGACCGGCAAAGACCGGCACCGCGACACGGCCTGACGGGGCGAGCTTTTAAATACACAGCGGGGGTGTTGACCGCATGACCATCTACAGACTGGACCAAATGACGTGGGAAGACGTCGCGGCGCTGGACAGGGACAGAACCATCTTTTTCCTGCCCATCAGCCCTATTGAGGAACACGGTCCCCACCTGCCCCTGGGAACAGACATATATGCGGCTACGGATATGGCCGAAATGGCCCTGAACATTTTGGAGAAACGCGATTCCTCAATGAATTACGTTTTTGTTCCCGGCATACCGGTAGGTTGTACCAGGAGCGCCATGGCGTTTCCCGGTACCATATCGCTCAGAAAAGAGACCCTGACCAACCTGGTTTATGATATCTGTGCCTCGATAGCCGGGCACGAATTCAAATATATTGTCATAGCCAATCATCACCTTGACCCGGTTCATATCAAGGCCTTGCTTGACGCAAGGAAAATGGTGATGGAGGAATACCCCGTCAAAGTAATTGAAGTCGCAGGTACTATACTGTTTTCCGGAGACAATCCCAGAGATAACTTCTTGGCAGAGATGGGTTGCGATGCCAGAAAAGAGATCCATGCCGACGTCAAGGAAACTTCTTTCATTAAATATAACTATCCCAATCTTCTAAGAGATTCTTATAAATCACTGAAGCCTGTCCATGTCGACATTGCGGAATGCATCAGGCAGGGTATCACCGGCATGCATGAGATGGGCGCGGAGAAAGGCTACATCGGGACCCCCTCTCTTGCCACCGCCGAGTACGGTAAGCATTATCTGGAAAAGGGAGCAACCAACATTGCCGATCTTGCCTTGCGACTCTACAACAACGAGCCCATACCTGAAATAAGTAAAAAGATGATGCATATATTGGCTAATATTGTGGAGTAGACAGCGGTCAAAGGTATTGTCGCGGGAAAGATTTTCTCCAGGAGGTAGAATACGTGAAACCCCAAATATTTGTCGATGGACAGGAAGGAACAACAGGCCTGAAGATCCATAGTTATTTATCGAAAAGGCCGGACCTGGATATTATCAGGATTGATCCGGAAAGACGCAAGGATACCGGTGAGCGCCGGAGACTGATAAACGAAGCCGATGTCGTTTTTCTCTGCCTTCCCGATCCGGCGGCCAGAGAATCGGCCTCCCTGGTCAGCAACAGCAAGACCCGGATTATAGACGCCAGCACGGCTTTCCGGACCGACCCCGACTGGACGTACGGCTTGCCCGAACTGAACAGGAACCAGAGAGGTCTGCTACGGAAGTCCCTGCGGGTGTCCAATCCCGGCTGTCATGCCACCGCCTTCATTTTGACGCTTTATCCTCTGGTTCAAGAGGGAGTAGTATCCGCGGACTACCCGGTCACCTGCTGTTCGGTCACCGGCTACAGCGGCGCCGGCAGGAGGATGATCGAGACATACGAAAGATCCGGCCGGGAAAACCTGCAAAGTCCCAGGCACTATGCCCTCAAGCTGAACCATAAGCATGTGCCGGAGATGCAAAAGGTGACGGGGTTGACCTACCCACCCCTTTTCACCCCCATCATCTCCAACTACCATCAGGGCCTGGCTGTGTCCATACCTTTGTTTTCGCGGCTTTTCCAAAGAAAGGCGACCGCTGCAGACATCCATGACCTGTTGGCGTCGTACTATGTCTCTGAGCCTTTCATCCGGGTTATGCCCTATGAAGCCGATGCCTGTCTGGACGAAGGCTTTTTCAACGTCACCGGGTGCAACGGAACGAACAGGGCCGACATCTTCGTCTTCGGCCGGGATGACCAAGTACTGCTTATGGCCAGGATTGACAACTTGGGCAAGGGCGCCTCGGGAGCGGCCATCCAGAATATGAATATAATGCTCGGTTTACCGGAAGGTTTGGGTTTGGAGAACTGAAGGTCCGCAGGTTATGAAGGCAACCGCCTGGTGCAACGGCGAATAAATACAAACTATTAGTTAGGATGATATAATTTTTGATTAGTACCAGCAAGGTAAGTTTAAGATATGGCGAGCGCAAACTATTTGAGAATGTCAGTTTGAAATTCACCCCTGGAAATTGTTACGGATTAGTAGGTGCGAATGGAGCAGGTAAATCTACGTTTTTAGATATACTTTCAGGAGATTTGGAACCTACCACCGGAGAGATATGCATTACTCCTGGCGAAAGGATTGCCGTTCTGAAACAGGACCATTTTGAATTTGATGCATATGAAGTACTAACAACGGTTATTATTGGACACCCAAGACTGTACGCTATTATGCAAGAAAAGGAAGCGCTGTATGCAAAAGAAGATTTCTCTGATGCAGACGGAATAAAGGCTTCTGAACTGGAAGGCGAGTTTGCGGACCTGAATGGCTGGAATGCAGAATATGAGGCAGCGTTGCTGCTTTCAGGACTGGGCATCACGGATGATCTGCATCGAAAGGAGATGCGAGAACTAAAAGACACAGAAAAAGTTAAAGTTTTATTAGCCCAAGCATTGTTTGGCCATCCCAACATCCTACTATTGGATGAGCCGACAAATCATTTGGATATAAAATCAATCCTATGGCTGGAGAACTTTTTGCTTGACTTTGAAAGCACGGTTATCGTGGTTTCCCACGACCGACACTTTCTAAATAAAGTTTGCACGCACATTGCCGATATCGATTACGGTAAAATTAAGATATATGTAGGAAACTATGACTTCTGGTATCAATCCAGCCAGTTAATGCTCCAACTGACAAGGGACAAGAACAAGAGAATGGAGGAAAAGGCCAATGATTTAAAGGAGTTCATTATGAGGTTTAGCGCTAATGCCTCTAAATCAAAGCAAGCAACTTCCCGGAAAAAACAATTAGAGAAACTTACTCTAGAGGACATACAACCGTCTTCCAGGAAATATCCCTTTGTTGGGTTTAAGCCTGACAGAGAAGCAGGAAACGATCTGCTGACAGTTGTCAACCTATGCAAAACAATTAACGGCAAGAAAGTACTAAATAGTGTTAGCTTTACAGTAAATAAAGGCGACAAAATTGCTTTTGTCGGTGATGACGAAACTGCAAAAAGCACTTTTTTTCAAATCCTGATGGGTGAGCTGGAGCCTGACAGTGGACACTATAAATGGGGAATTACCACCTCCCGTTCTTATTTCCCTAAGGACAACTCGCAATATTTCAACAACGTGGAACTAAATTTGATTGACTGGCTGCGCCAGTTCTCCGTGGAAAAATCGGAAACTTTTATCCGGGGCTTCCTGGGTAGAATGCTTTTTTCCGGGGACGAGGCACTCAAAGAGGCCCGTGTTCTATCAGGGGGAGAAAAGGTTCGCTGCATATTTGCCATGATGATGCTAAGCAATGCTAATGTTTTACTCCTGGATGGTCCAACGAATCACCTGGATCTGGAATCTATAACGGCGGTAAATAATGGCTTAATAGCTTTTAGTGGCACAATACTATTTGCCTCCCACGACCACCAGTTCATTCAAACCATTGCAAATAGAATCATAGAGATTACTCCCAATGGAATTATAGATAAACAGCTGACCTATGATGAGTATTTGGAGTATCAATGCGTGCAATGAAAGCTTTAAGGACTTAACGACCACCTGCTTCAGTAGGTGGTTTTTGGGGCACCTACCCGAAGGGTGGATCGGGAACCAGATGGTAGAGTAGGAGTCCCTTGCGAGGCCGCCCCCTCATCGAACCGTACGTGAGGTTTTCCCTCATACGGCTCTCCGACAGCAGTTGCCCCTTACAGGGTAAGGCTCTTGGCCTTGGCCTTTTGCCTCAATTCAAATAGGCTGACTAGGCCGAGGTTGTGACGGCCGCCATAGCTGGAAAAACCCACGGTTAAAACCGCCTCGCCATGCGGGCGTGGGCGGGCCGGGTTGCGGCGAGGTTTACATAATGAAACATTATGGGGTACCTGGGCCGTGTTATCGGGGTGACCTCCTCCCGCCACTAGAAGTGACGGGCATCTCAGCGATTCCGCTTCTGAGAGCCGGGGAGTCCGTGATTAGGTGCCCCCCAAAGGTTTCCGCATTTCTGCGGCACACACCCCTTTCGGGATATGGCCCGGCCACGA
>DATKUX010000006.1:0-23355 GCA_035530395.1 Spirochaetia bacterium | reverse complement strand
AAGATATTTAAAAGGTCCTTGCAGAAGAAACCCGCTCGTTCCCAGAACTCCTCCGCGATCCAGACCGAACATCACGCCGAATCCGATAACCCAGTAGGCTAGGGTCCCGAAAGTGGCGTCCGAGAAAACTTTCATGACAATATTCAGCGAATTCTTGCTCCTGACAAAACCGGCTTCCAGGAAAGCGAACCCGGCCTCCATGAAAAACACCAGCGCCGCCGCCAGCAGTACCCAAACAGTATTGATACCTTCGGCCAATTGGCTCAAATCCATTACTATTCCCCCCTGCACACTTTGTCGACAATGACAAAACGGCACCCGGGGGTGATAAAACCACCCCGAACGAGCGCCGTTGCTCCCCAAACCGCCTTGGTTTGGACCGGTTGTCAGGCCGCACCCTCAGGCGCGTACCCGGGGCAGACACTGCCCCTGTCTTCCACCCCGGCCGGGCCTAAACAAAAAAGCCCATGCCGGGCTTCAGCGGCTGCCCGGAACCTCATCGTTCCGGCGGATACAGCTGTGTACCCGCCCTTTGTGCCGCTTGTATGGAAATTACTTTACCATAAAATTCATTGCGGATCAATAAGTTTGGTGAATATTCGTTAAAATTGACCGGACGGCGTCTGTTGCCGCAGCGGGAGGGAACGGATGACGGGCCGGGAAGAAACCGGGCGCCTGGCCCGGCGCGGCACCCGGCAGGGTTACAGGGGTCTCCATTAAACATTCTCATTTCAGGGCTATTCCCTCTTGTCAGTAGCTCAGCGACAAGGTAAAATATGGGCAGGAGAATGTATGATTTCGCTGCAAAAAGTACGATTTGCCTGAAGGACCACCCAAGTATAGTGGCGCGCATGCACCTGAGTCCCTATATGGGGTATCCGCCGCGTGAGCGAAAGGGTTTTCGCAGTAGAATCATGTATGGGGCGGATTTCTCCGGGCGTCCGTTTCCATTGCAAGACAGGAGGGTGAATAGCAATGACCAGATATTATATAGCGGGACAAGGGGTCGGCTGCAAAAAATCAAGAAGCCGGGCCGAGTTTTTGAAGGGTGCGACAGAGATTCATGAGCCCAAACCAGCTTTTGCCATTGATGGTTATTATGCCGATGAGGATACTGAAGACATGCCCCTTATCCAAGCTTGGATCAAGGGCGCTGTACAATTAGGCGGAAAGATCACCATTGACAAGAAGGTGATGGCTGGAACACCGGTGATTACAGGTACCCGGATTCCGGTGTTCGTAATACTCGACTATTTGGGTGAAGGGCATACACCGAAAGAAATTATAGAGGACTATCCCAGTCTGACTCTGGAAAACGTTAAAGATGCTTTAAAGTTTGCCTCTGCTGTTATTGATGCACACGAAGATTAATGGATTCTGATATGAATTTTCTGCTAGATGAAAACTTACATCCAAAAACATGTCATCTACTAAGAGAAATGGGTTTTTATACACGCCATGTTCACGCAGACGACCTTTCTTTTGCAGTCGGCAAATCTGATGATGAAATATATGCTTTGGCGCAAAAGAACAATAGTATTATAATAACACTTAACCGGGAGCATTTTAGCAACTTTGATCCCAGCTTGTGTGGGGGAATTCTTCTGCTTAAGGTCAAACCAGCTACTGCCGACAAGATTAATGAGGCACTTACCAAGTTATTTGCACGAGATTTTAGCGAGTTTTTTCCGCACAAGTCCATTATTGTGACGCTAATGCATGATGGGACTATAAAAATTAGACCCGTCAGAAAATGAAGCCAAGACCCATTGCGTCACCGCACAACCGGATCCGGTCCGCCAAATTCACCGTGGGCCGGCAGAACACCTGGACTCGGAATCAGGCGATACCACTCCCCCCCTTCTCCCCCGTCCGGCCTCCCCGCCCAAGTTGACACCCCGCGGCAAAAAAGCTAATATATCTGGTAAATGGGCACCATCCCTTCCCGTTGGCCGGGAGGGGTTTTTATTGGTTTGTCATGAACATCTGGCCCGGCTGAGACGGCCGGGCGCGGAAGGGAGGCACAGGACCGGTCAGCCGCAAGGGGAGGCCGGCCCGCTATGGGAATGGAAAACATACCGACTACTTACGACCCGGCCCAGGTCGAGGAAAAGTGGTACCGTCACTGGGAAGAAAAGGGCTTCTTCCACGCCCCGGTGGATGAGGGGAAGAAGCCCTACTGCATCGTCATGCCCCCGCCCAACGTCACCGGACAACTGCACATGGGACATGCCCTAGACAACGCCATTCAGGATACCCTGATCCGCTGGCGCCGGATGCAGGGGTTCAACACCTTGTGGTTGCCCGGTACCGACCACGCCGGCATAGCCACCCAGGCCAAGGTGGAGGAGAGCCTGGCTGCGGAAGGCCTCAGTCGGAACGTCCTGGGCCGGGATAAATTCCTGGAGCGGGTCTGGGCCTGGAAGGAGCGCTACGGAGGCCGGATTACCGCCCAGTTACGCCGGTTGGGATCCTCCTGCGACTGGCAGCGGGAACGCTTTACGATGGACGAGGGCTGTTCCCGGGCGGTGCGGGAGGTGTTCGTCCGGCTCTTTGAGCAGGGACTAATCTACCGCGACTACTATATCACCAACTGGTGCCCCCATTGCCACACCACCATTTCCGACATCGAGGTGGAACACGAGGAAACGGCGGGCCACCTCTATTACCTACGCTATCCCGCCGCCGGGCACCCACCGCAAGGTGGGTCCGGCTGGATCGAGGTTGCCACCACCCGGCCGGAGACCATTTTAGGCGATGTGGCGGTGGCGGTGCACCCTGACGACGAGCGCTACCGGTCCATGGTGGGCACAACCGTGATCCTGCCCCTGGTGGGACGGGAACTGCCGGTAATCGCCGACGAGTACGTCGATCCCGCCTTCGGCACCGGAGCGGTCAAGATTACCCCGGCCCACGACCCCAACGACTTCGAAGTGGGCCGCCGCCACAACCTACCCCAGATCAAGGTCATGGGCGAAGACGCGGCCATGAACAGCGATACCGGACCCTACAGCGGCCTGGACCGCTACGAGTGCCGCAAGCGCATTGTCCGGGATCTGCGGGACGGCGGCTACCTGGTCCGCATCGAGGATATCACCCATTCGGTGGGCCAGTGCTACCGGTGCAACACGGTCATAGAGCCGGCCTTGTCCCGCCAGTGGTTCGTGCGGATGAAACCCCTGGCCGAGCCGGCCACCCTAGCCGCCCTAAAGGGACAGGTGACGTTCATTCCGGAACGCTTTACCCGCATCTACCTCAACTGGATGGAGAACATCCGGGACTGGTGCATTTCCCGCCAGCTCTGGTGGGGTCACCGCATACCGGTATGGTATTGCGCCGAATGCGGCGAAATGACCGCGGCCGTAACACAGCCCGACCGGTGCCGCTGCGGCTCCACCGGCCTGGAGCAGGACCCTGATGTCCTGGACACCTGGTTTTCATCCGGCCTGTGGCCTTTTTCCACCCTGGGCTGGCCCTGCCAAACAGCCGAGTTGGCCTACTTCTATCCCACCTCGGTTTTGGTGACCGGCCGGGACATCATCTTCTTCTGGGTAGCCCGCATGATCTTTCTGGGGCTGGCCTTTCAGGGGGAGGTTCCCTTCCCGTCGGTCTTCATCCACGGTCTGGTGCTGGATCCCCTGGGACGTAAGATGTCCAAGTCCCTGGGCAACGGGGTGGATCCCATCGACGTCATCGAAAGCCACGGCGCCGACAGCCTGCGCTTCATGCTGCTGACCGGCAACACCCCGGGCAACGACATCCGCTTTAACTTTGAACGGCTGGAAGGAGCCCGCAACTTCGCCAACAAGCTATGGAACGCCTCCCGCTTTGTGCTGATGAACCTGGAAGGGTACTCTCCCGGGGAGGAGACCGCCCCCCCCATCCTGGCCGACCGCTGGATCCTCAACTCTTTCAACGACACGGTCAGGAACGTGACCCAGTCCCTGGAAGCGTTTGAACTGGGCGAAGCCGTCCGGCTGGCCTATGAATTCATCCGGGGCGAGTATTGCGATTGGTACATCGAATTGGCCAAGCCGCGCTTGTACGGCGCCGACCCGCTGGACCGGGCCCTGGCCCGCCGGGTCCTGGTGCAGGTCCTGCGCGGCACCCTGGAATTACTCCACCCGTTTATGCCTTTCATCACCGAAGAGATCTGGCAGCACCTGCCCGGGGCCGGGCCCACGGTCATGCTCGCCCCCTGGCCCGCCTGCGACCCGGAACTTTCAGACCCCGAGGCCCGGGCCAAGATGGACCTGATCCAGGAGGTTACCCGGGTCATCCGCCACCTGCGGACCGAGGTCAACGTTCCCCCCGGCAAAAAGGTCAACGTGCTTATCGGTGCTGACGATTACCAGTTGGCTGTCCTGGAAGAAGGCTCTGAAATCATCGCCTCTCTGGCCCAGGCCGTCCCAGCCTTTTCCCGCGGTACGCCGGAAAGACCGGAACAGTCCGTACAGGCCGTGGCCGGGGTCGGCGTGACGGTAGTACTCCCCTTAAAAGGTGTTCTGGACGTCGATAAGGAAAAGGCCCGGATCCAGCAGGAACAGGCCCGGTTGAGGGACGACATGGCCCGGACGCGCGGGAAGCTGGCCAATGAGGCCTTTTTGGCCAAGGCCCCGCCGGCGGTGGTAGAAAAAGAAAAAGGCAAAGCCGCGGAAATGGCAGCCAAACTGGAAGCCCTGACCGAGCGGCTGGCCCTTTTGGGTTGACCGGAAAGGGAGCGAAAATACAGGCCATGGACTACGATTCGGCTATAGCCTATCTGCAGGAACTAACCAAGTTCGGCTTCAACTTCGGCCTGGGACGCGTCCAAGAACTTTTGCACCGCCTGGGCGACCCCCATTTAAAGCTCCGGGTGATACACGTGGGCGGCACCAACGGCAAGGGGTCCATGTGCGCCTTCACGTCCTCTGTTCTGACGGAGGCCTGCTGCCGGGTGGGCATGTTCACGTCTCCCCACCTGCACGGTTATACCGAACGCTACCTCATCGACGGCGTGCCCATTGCGCCAGGCCGCCTGGCCGCCCTGATCACGGACTTGCGACCCCACCTGGAAGCCATGGTGGCGGAAGGCTTCGAGCACCCCACCGAGTTTGAGGTCTCAACGGCGGCCGCCTTCGTCTATTTCCTGGCCGAACGAGTGGACTTCCTCGTCCTGGAGGTGGGTTTGGGCGGTGCCATCGACTCCACCAACGTGGTCAATCCCCTGATCTCCGTGGTAACCAACGTTACCATGGACCACATGGACTACCTGGGCAATACGGTGGAGGAAATCGCCGCCGTCAAGGCCGGCATCGTCAAGGAAGGGATACCCCTGGTTACGGCCTGTACCGGGGCAACTCTGGACATCATGGCCGCCAGGTGCCGCGAGACCCACTCGCCCCTCTACCTGGTGGGCCGGGACCTGGTCTTCACCCCGCTGGACCACAGCCTGCAGGGCCAGTATTTTCACCTGCAGGGCCTCAACGGAGACTACCGGGATCTCTTCATCCCCCTCCTGGGTGCGCACCAGTTGCCCAACGCCGCCCTGGCCGTGGCCTGCGCCGAACTTCTGGCCGAACGGGGCTGCCACATAACCGGGGAACATATCAGAAAGGGCCTTTCCCGCACCCGGTGGCCCGCCCGCCTGGAACTCATCACCGGTGCACCAGACCTACTGCTGGACATAGCCCACAACCACGCCGGCGCGCTTTCCCTGCGGGGGGCCCTGGAGGAATACTTCCCCGGTCGCGCTCCGGTGCTGTTGATAGGCATGCTCGACGACAAGGAATGGATGAAGGAAGTCGACGAACTGGCCCCGCTGGCAACGGCGGTAGTGGTCACCCGGCCCGACAGCCCCCGGGCCTCCAACTGGCGCCGGTTGGCCGACTACGCGGGGCAATACGGGAAGACGACGGCCGTCGAGGACATCAACCAGGCCCTGGACCAGGCCCGCGCTCTGGCCGGTCAGGAAGGGCTGGTCGTGGTGACGGGCTCCCTGTACATGGTGGCTTCGGCCCGCTCTCTGGTGTTGGGAGGGAATTGGCGCGAAGGCGCCGGGGCAAGCTAAAACAGGTTTTCGTGGCCGAAAGCGAGATGCACTTTTGTTTTGCTCGTTGCGCTGATTGCCGGCTATTTGGCCGTAGCCGCCACCGCCTATCCCCTGTGGCGGAAAAAGATGTACCGGGAACTGGCGGCGTTCACCGTCATATGGGCACTGGCCCTTTATCTGTCCGTAGCCCAGGTCATGCACCTGGACCTGCCCCGGCCATCGGCCTTTTTGGAGGCAGTATTCAAGCCCCTCACCTCCATCTTGGACAGATACATGCTCTAGCGACAGCAAGATGTGCGCGAGGTAAACGTTATGCTGGTGCACGCCACCATCGTCCTGGGCAGCCTGATCCTGATTCTTGTCAGCTCCGCCTTTTTTACCAACGCGGTCGAGTGGCTGGGCATCCGGCTGGGCGTTAGGGAAGGGGCGGTAGGAAGCCTCCTGGCCGCCTTGGGCACCGCCATGCCGGAAATATTGATCCCGCTGGTGGCTATCCTGACCGGGACAAAAGGAGGGTCCGGCCCGGCTATCGGCATAGGGGCCATTCTAGGCGCACCGTTCATGCTCAGCACCGCAGCCCTGGCCATGGCCGGGGCCTCCGGCCTGTTATTCGCCCGGCGCCGGGGCACCGGGCACTTGTACCCGGATCCCCGGCCCATCCGGCGCGATCTGGGTTTTTTCCTGGTAGCCTGGACCCTGGTAATCGGCTCCACCTTCGTGCCCCGCAGCCTGCGCCTCGCCCTGCCGCCCCTGCTCCTGGCCGCTTACATGGGCTTCGTCTACGTGGTGCTCTCGCGGGGACGCCAGATGGACGGTCACAAGATGAGCGCCCTTTTCTTCGCCCCTTGGTCCGACCTGCCGCCGATGGGCGTGATTCTCCTCCAGCTCATACTCGCCTTCGCCGGTATCACCTTCGGAGTACGTTACTTCGTAACCTTCATCGAATCCCTGGCCGGCTTTCTCAAGTTGCCGGTGCTCCTGTTTTCCCTGCTGGTGGCTCCCCTGGCCTCCGAATCGCCCGAACTCTTCAACAGCGTGCTCTGGATCGGCCAAAAAAAGGACACCCTCGCCCTGGGCAACATCACCGGAGCCATGGTGCTGCAAAGTTCGGTGGCCCCGGTCGTGGGTTTGGCCTTCACTCCCTGGGTCCTGCCCCCCGCGGCCCTGGTCAGCGCGCTTCTCACTCTGCTGGCCGCCGGATCGGCCTACCTCTTCGTCTCCCGCCGGGGATATCTGAGCGGTGCCTTCCTCCTGGCCGTGGGCGGCATCTTCTACCTTTCCTTCCTTGGTGTGGTGATAGGATCAAGCGGGTACTGACAGTGGCCCGGCATCAACGGACCCTAGACCGCTTTTCCTGCTCCACGTCCCCCAACAATGGAAACAAGTAAAGAATTATCACGTACAGCGTGATATATTATCACGTTGGCTGTGATAATCTGCCCTGCAAACAAAAAAATCCCCGGAAGATACCTTGCCGGCTAACGAAAGCGGTTGCTATAATAAGGCACAAAGAATTAACGGAAATGTGGAGTGGATAATGGCGAGCGTAAAGGCTGTGGGCCCCAGCGGCCAGATTTCCCCGGGCAAGGAATATGCCGGGCGCCTGGTCCTGGTCGACCAGGTCGCCACTTTAGACTTGATGGCTATGAAACTTTAGGGTTACAAATTATTATACACCTATCGTGCACGATGCGTCAAGGATGGAAAAGGTCTCTGGGAATTTTTCTTGGGGCTCCGGAAATAGCAATTCGGCAATACGCTAAATGGGCTGAAGCTCGCGGTGACGCCCACCTGACTTTGGCGGGTGCCCGTGGCGTTCCCACTGGTTGTTCAACGGCAACTGAGCGGCTCGGTCAGGAAGGTTGCGTTCGCGCTCTAGCCCTTGGCGATCCGCCTTTCGTTCGGTGTTCGTACCAGTTTGAGATTTCTCGCATTATTCCTCCCGTTATAAAGTCTTCAAGTACACCCAAGATTCCATAACATCGCTAATTCAAACACCTATTAATTAGCCCATGTTTTACCACCTATGTACCGGTATGTCTACTCTATCTTATGGCAGTTACGAACCCCTTCCTCCCGGTCCATAGCCGGGCTTTTCCATACCACCTCCCAGGCATCAAACCAAGGACTAGCCCCATACACATAGAAAAAGAAATGCAAAGGGGGGCCACGCTATGCGCCGGGCCATCCTTTACGGCGTCCTTTTCGCCGCTGTCGCCATTACCCTGGTTGCCACCAGGACCTGGTGGCTGCCCCCCAAGCCCCTGGAAGTGGTAGTGTCCGAACAAAGTCCCTACTGGCTGCCCTTTTACCTGGCCCGGGAGGAGGGCTACTTCCGCCGGGAAGGACTCGATGTCCGGGTGGTCGTGGCCGCCAGCCGGGAGGACCTGGTTACCGCCCTGAACAAAGAGCCGGTCGTTGCCCTGGCCGAACCGGACGTGCTCCTTACCTCCCCTTCCCCGCCGGTCATGTTTGCCCGGGTGGCCCGCCTGGACCCGACCTTCCTCCTGGGCCGGGAACAAAAGGACCAGCCCTTCCGGTGGTCCGACCTGCAAGGCCGCACCATCGTGGGCTATCCACCGGGTAGCGAGGAACAGGCGGTGCTGGAGACGGTCCTGAAAAAGGAGGGGGTACGCGCCCAGTACGAGGTAACCGTATTGGAGAACATCCCGTCGGTTCTCCGGGTACCCGCGTTTGTGGCCGGAACCGGCCGGTACTTGCAGGCGGCCGAGCCGGCCGCCGCCCTACTGGAGCGGCAGCAGCAGGGGAAAGTGCTCGCCTTCCCCGGCGCGGTGGCCGGCGACCTGCCGGCGGGGGTATTCCTGGCCTCCCCGGCCATGGTCCGCGACCATCCCCGGGAGTTGGCCGCCTTCACCCGCGCCGTGTACCGGTCCCTATTGTGGTTGCAGCACAACCAGGCTGCCACGGCGACGAGCGACGCGGCCAAATATTTACCCGGCGTAGATCCGGCCGTGGTCGCCGCGGCGTTGGCTCGTTACCAGGCCGCCAAAGTCTGGTCCGACTCCCCCGTCATCAGCCAGGACTCGTACCAGAACTGGGTCAGGATGATGGTAGAGGCTGGGGAACTGGCCCGTCCCGCCCCCTTCGACCAGGTTGTCGACCCTGCCCCGGCCCAACAGGCCGTGCAAAAGGTGCATTATGGCCCTTCGTACAAGCACTGGATCTGGCCGGTTCTGAACAGCTGAAATAGCCACCGGCACAACCCCGGAAAGACAATCCCGCCTATGGGAAAGACTATGGGTAATAAGGATTTTCTTTTAAACCAACATTGTTAATAACTTATTTGTATTAGCCCGATAAAGGATATGCATTCCCCGGGCCGAAACACTAGACTATAAGTAGAACCGGCAATGGGAAGGTGGTCCCGTGTCCGAACCGAAAATACGTCTCACAAGTTATACCACGGCCTCCGGGTGAGCGGCCAAGGTGGGTCCGGCCACCCTGGCGCAGGTCCTGCGCCAACTGCCTCCCATGAAAGATGAAAACCTGCTGGTTGGCCTGGGTACGTCGGACGACACCGCCGTGTACCGGCTGACCGACGACCTGGCCCTTTTGGCCACGGTGGACTTTTTCACTCCCGTGGTGGACGACCCGTATCTTTTCGGACAGATCGCCGCAGCTAACGCCCTGAGCGACATCTACGCCATGGGCGGCCGGCCGGTCTTTGCCCTCAACATCATGTGCTTCCCGAACTGCCTGTCGCCGGACGTGATGGGCGACATTCTGCGGGGCGGTGCTGATAAGGTTTTGGAAGCAGGCGCGGTCATCGCCGGCGGGCACACCGTAACCGACGACGAGCCCAAGTACGGGCTGGCCGTGACCGGACTGGCACCCGTCTCCGGCGTCATAACCAATGCCGGGGCCCGCCCGGGGGATGTCCTGGTACTGACCAAACCCCTGGGCACCGGCGTTCTCGTGGCCGGCGTCAAGGGAGAGCTCTTGGATGAAGACACCCTGGACCGGGCGGTGGAGAGCATGCGGACCCTGAACCGGGAAGCCGGCGAAGCCATGACCCGCTTTGGGGTGAAGGCCTGCACGGATATAACCGGCTTCGGGCTTTTGGGTCACGCCGCCGAAATGGCCAAGGCCAGCATCGTTAGTCTGGTTCTACAGTACGGGGCACTACCGCTGCTGCCCCGGGTGGAGGAACTGGCTCGGATGGGCATCATTCCGGCGGGGGCGTACAACAACCGCAACTACCTGGAGGGACAAATCGCCTTCGCCGCCGGCCTGGACCAGGCCCGGGAACTGATTCTTTTCGACCCGCAGACCTCGGGCGGCCTGTTAATTGCCGTGCCTCCGGACCGGGCCGGTGAGTTTTTGGCGCACCTGCACTCCCGGGGCGTGGACGCCGCCCGGGTGGTGGGGCATGTGGTCGAGCAGGGACCTGTTTTAATCACCATCGAGGAATAAGAGGGATGGCCCAAATGAGTGAAAAGAAGTTGGACTGCCGCGGGCTGGCCTGCCCGCACCCCGTCATTCAGACGAAAAAGGCTCTGGAGGATCCCGCCGTGTCGACCGTGGTCACCCTGGTGGACAATTCGGCCGCCCGGGAAAATGTGTCCCTCTTTGCCCGCAACAGCGGGTTCGGTGTCGAGGTCACGGAACAGGGCGGCCACTGGGAGATCCGGGTGCAAAAAAAAGGCGGGCAAACCGCCCCCGCACCTACTCCCGCCGAAGTGCCACCACCCGGGGGAAGCCTGACATATCTCGTGACTTCCAACCAGTTCGGCCAGGGCTCCCCGGAACTGGGGGAGGTCCTCATCAAGAGCCTTTTCGTTGCCCTGGCAGAAGGTCCGGACCTTCCCGCCACCTTGGTCTTTCTCAACACGGGAGTTTTCCTGGCCGCCGCCGGCTCAGCGGTGCTGCCCCAACTGGAGGCCCTCCGGGACAAAGGGGCCGAGATCCTTTGCTGCGGCACCTGCCTGGAATATTACCAGCTCAAGGAAAAACTCGTCCTGGGAAGAATCAGCAACATGCTGGAGATCAAGGAGCGCCTGCACCGGGCCGGCAAAGTGATCACGGTGGCCTAGCCCGGGCGGTCAATACTTGGGGGAATCGGTCAGGCTGACGCCCCCTGCGGCCGTGATGCGCACCTTATCCTCCAGCTTAGTCCCTCCCGTATCCGGAACCGGCAAAATGGAGTGGCCACGGCCGGTTTTCGCCCGGTTCCAGGTACCTGTTGCCCGGACTAGCCGGCCCCGGGATAATACCGGCACCTGGTCTTCCGACACCCGTGCGGGTGACGATGGCTATCCACACAAAGGACCGGCCCGGCGCAAGCCAGGCCGACGCCCAGATAGTCCTTCGCCATTTCTCGGCTCAAGGTCAGGGCCGTCCGGACAAAATTCTTGCAGCAACACGGACCGGCCTCGCGGGCTATGGCTTCCACGACACGTGCCACCACCTGCATCACCGCTTTAGTCGGCTCATCCTTCGGGCAGGCGGCACCCAGAAGGACGCTAAAGGCGGCGCCGACCCCGACAGCCACGCCGCAGACGCCTGTCAAACCGCAATAAGCCCCTATGGCCTGTTGCCTGGTCCGGTCCAGGGCCTCATCAATCTGCTCACCGGCGACCTCAATTACGCCGTTATTCTTCATGGCCACCAAAAGAGCGCCGGCGGCAATCCAGGCATGCTCACAGCCCAGCATGGGCAAGGGTGCCGCCTGCATTATCCCCTCCGCGACGGCGACGGGATCGGTACCCCCGGCGGCAAGCAAAAGTCCCCGGATAAGGGTGAAAGTGTCCTGCCCATGACAACGGTCACAAACGTAGTGCCCATTGGGGCAGTAAACGTGACCTGTTTGGGCCTGTCCACAGAACAGGCACTCCAACTTTCGGCCTTTCTCCAAATACACGAGTTCTTGGCCGCATACCAGGCAGTTTTCCAGATTCTCCTCACGGTGTTGACCAACACCGTCAGAAGGCCCTCAGCAGGTTGACCTGTGGTTATCCTTCATTTCATGCACTTCCTTCGCGGGGAGACCGGCCCTTCAACATGGCCGGAATACAAAAAAAGGGCCGTAGCCCTTTTTTTGCTAATTTCTATTGGTCTACAACGCAGGTATTTCCTCCGGGCACAGCTCTGTAAACGCTTGGGGTAACATTTCCGGCAGTTCGCCGACATCACCGAGTTCGAACGTTTTTTCCAGGAGGGCCGCGGCCAGTACTTCATCCATATGGTCAACGAGGATGAATTGCATTTTGCCTTTTACTTTCACCGGAATCTCATCCAGGTCCTTTTTGTTGTCCCGCGGCAGGATAATCGTTTTGATACCGGCCCGCCGGGCCGCCAGGACCTTTTCCTTGATGCCGCCTACAGGCAGCACCCTTCCCCGCAAGGTTATCTCCCCGGTCAAGGCAACCTCCCGCCTCACCTTGCGGTTGGTAAGGGCCGAGGCCAGGGCGGTAGCCATGGTAATGCCGGCCGAAGGTCCATCCTTGGGAATGGCTCCTTCCGGAATGTGCACGTGGATGTCACGCTTGTCATACACGCCGGCATCGACCCCCAACTGGCAGGTCCGGCTGCGCATGTAGCTATAGCCTGCCTGGGCCGACTCCTTCATCACGTCGCCCAGTTTGCCGGTAAGGTTCAGCTTACCCGTCCCCGGGTAAACGGTTACTTCGATCGCCAGGGTGTCACCGCCGGTTTCCGTCCAGGCCAGACCGGTGACCACACCGACCTGGTCCTCCTCTTCCACCAGACCGTAACGGTAGCGAGGCGTTCCCAGGTACTGCTCCAGATTCTGTGGCGTTACCCGCGTCCGGTCCCCCTTGCCGGAGACGATCTGCTTGGCTGTCTTGCGGCACACGGAGGCAAGCTCGCGCTCCAGGTTGCGCACACCGGACTCCCGCGTATATTCCCTGACCAATTTGAGCATGGTGTTTTCCGAAATGTTCAGGTTATCTCCGGTCAACCCGTGTTCTTTAAGCTGTTTGGGCAAGAGGTGGCGCATGGCGATTTGCATTTTTTCCTCTTCCGTGTAACCGGAGATATTTATCACTTCCATCCGGTCCAACAAAGGCCGCGGAATGGAGTGCTGCACGTTGGCCGTGGTTATGAACATGACGTTGGACAGATCGTAAGGAATCTCCAGGTAGTGATCGGAAAAGCTGTTGTTCTGCTCCGGATCGAGCACCTCTAACAGGGCCGAAGACGGGTCGCCACGGAAATCGGCGTTCATCTTGTCTACTTCGTCCAGCAGAAATACCGGATTTTTGGACCCGGCATTGCGCATGCCCTGAATGACCCGCCCAGGCAGGGCCCCCACGTAGGTACGGCGGTGCCCGCGGATCTCCGCCTCGTCACGCACGCCGCCCAAGGACATGCGGACGAACTTGCGCTCCAGGGCCCGGGCTATGGACTTGCCGAGTGAAGTCTTGCCGACGCCGGGCGGACCGACAAAGCATAAAATGGGTCCCTTCATTTTCTTATTCAGCTTACGGATAGCCAGATATTCCAGGATCCGCTCCTTGACCTTGCTCAAGCCGTAGTGGTCCTCTTCCAGGATTTTCTCCGCCAGGTTGATATCCAACCTGTCCCTGGTGTTCTTGGTCCAGGGCAGGGCAATGATCAGATCCAGATAATTGCGCACAACGGTGGCCTCCGCCGCCATGGGCGGCATCTTCTCCAGCCGTTCCACTTCCTTGAGGGCCTTTTCCTCTACTTCCTTGGGCAGCTTGGCCTGGGCGATCTTTTCTCTCAGTTCCTCCCCCTCGGCCATCCGCTCGTCCTTTTCACCCAGTTCCTTCTGAATGGCTTTTATCTGCTCACGTAGATAATATTCCTTCTGGGTTTTCTCCATCTGTTTACGGACGCGGATATTGATTTTCCGTTCCAGTTCAACTATCTCCAGTTCCCTGGTTACGATGGCGCACAGTTTCTCCAATCGTTCAACAATATCCACTGCCTCGAGAACGCTTTCCTTGTCCTCTATGCGCAGGGGGAGTTGCGACGCCACAATGTCAGCCAGACGTCCCGGCTCTTCCAGGTTGATGACGGAAACCACCGTTTCCGGCGGGACCCGCTTGGACAGTTTCACATATTGCTCGAACTGGTAAACCAAGTGGCGCATCAACGCCTCCACTTCGGTGGTCTTGGCGAACTCTTCCGAGTACTGCTCCACCTCGACCAGCATAAATGGTTCGAAGTTGCGGTATTCCCTTATTCGCGCCCTGGCAATGCCTTCCACCAGCACCCGGATGGTCCCGCCGGGCAACTTCAACAGTTGCTTTACCTCGGCTACCGTGCCGATCTGGTAGATATCCTCCACACCCGGATCATCCGTCTGGGCTTCTTTCTGGCTGGACAGAAAGATCATGTGTTCTTTCAACATGGCTTCTTCCACAGCCTGAATAGACTTTTCCCTGCCTACATCCAGGTGGATGACCGTATACGGGAAAACCAGAATACCTCTCAAGGGCAACAGGGGTAAAACCCGCTTAACCGCCTTCATTACTCTGCACCTCTCCTCCATAAGAAGGAAAACTATACATACAAACCACAGTTCGCCAGTTAACTGGCGTTAGTTAATTCTATCATAAATTCTCGACCATGTCTGTAACAAATATTTGTTATTTATTTGTTTACCGGCGTGAATAAATCTCTAAACTCAAAGAGCCATTACACAAACTGAACCGCATTTTTCCGGCTCCTAATTGTCAGCCTATTCATATTGATGAAAAACCACCTTTCCTCGCCCTATATATGGGACAGGTGGTTCCAGTAGGTAACCTGCTCGCCCCGGGGTCCTTGGAAAAAGATGTGCGCTCCTGCCACTAGCCGGCTTGGTTCAAAACCTTAATCCCGCAATTGTACCACCATTTCCACCTCGACCGGAGCGTCAAGGGGCAGTTCGCTTACGCCTACAGCCGCGCGGGCGTGGCGGCCGGCGTCACCGAGAAGATCGAGCAGGAAGTCGGAGGCTCCGTTGACCACCTTTGCCTGATCATTAAAACCAGGCGCGCTACTGACAAACCCGGTAACCTTGACAATTCTCCCTATGCGGTCCAAGCTGCCGCATGCCCCTTTGACCACGGCCAGACAGTTGAGGGCGCACTGGCGCGCCGCCTGGTATCCTCCTTCCACGTCGACCTCCCGGCCCACCTTGCCTTTCCAACCCAGTTGCCCGTTTACCAAGGGCACTTGCCCCGAAGTAAAAACCAGTTGCCCGGCCACCACCGCCGGCACGTAACTGGCCAGCGGAGCGGGTGCCGCCGGCAGGGAAAGACCCATCTGCTTCAGCTTGTCCTCGATCATCATGCACCTAACCTCCAACACCCGTATATTCGAACACCTATTGTTTTTCCCACGGAGTAGCAGTTTCTATTCCTTATATCGAGTTCGTGCAAGCAACAGGTGATTTATTGACGGGCAACACTTCCTTTTCCTTCCTGGGTAAAATTATTCTAATCCTTCCGTTTGGGGGTGTCAAGCAGGGCCGGAAACCGCTCCCGGCCTTCCGTACGCGCTTCCGGTCCAGGATGGAGCGTATATATGTTCGGTTGAAAAGTACATAGCCCCTTGGTAAAATTTTATTAATCTTGACCGGTTGGCCCCGGCCTCCGGCAAAAGGCGGAAAACCTTCTTCCTGAACCCTTGCCAAATGTTGGGCATATTATAAGGCACCTGAACATGAAAATGGGGGCTTTCGTCGCCCCAGACTTTTGGCAGGACGGGAAAACCCCGGTACCGGAGAAAGGCCGATGGCTGCGGAAAACGCCCGGATGGGAGCAGCGTCCGGACCCGAGGAGGAATTTAACGGCTTTGCGGCCTGGCACCTATGCCAGGAAGTCCGGGGACTCCGCCAGGACTTGCGCGCCGATCGGGACCGGACCGACAGTAAGACCGATATTCTACGCCAGCAATTGACGGTTAAGATCGATACCTTGCACCAGGAAACGAGAGAAGAGTTCGCCAAAGTGCACAATGAGCTGAAGAACGACTTCCGGTGGCTGATGGGAACTGTATTAACAGTACTTGTTGCCATCACCGTCGCCATATTGAGGCTGGCCTTCAAATGAGCCCGAACTTACGGTGCTCCCCACCGGGAACCCCACGGTCCCCGGTGGGGAGTTTTCTTTCCCCGTACCCCGTCAGGCCATCAGAGTAGGTGATCCCAGGACGTCAAGCGGCGGGTTGATGGCCGTCCTCTTCCCCACCGGCTTGGGTTGTACGAGGCTGCCGGCGATGACTTCCCGCAGGTGGGTTACCGGCACGACCTCCAGACCGGCGATCTCCCGGAACAACTCCTGGTTGTTTTCCGCCGGGATGTATACCAGGCGGGCCCCGGCGGCCCGCGCCGCCTCCACCTTGGCCACGATGCCGCCGACCGGCATCACCAGACCCCGGATGGATACCTCGCCGGTCATAGCCACCCGATTATCCACCGGAACGCCGGTAATGGCCGAGTAGACGGCCGTGGCTACCGCCACCCCTGCCGACGGCCCGTCAATCGGTACGCCCCCTGGAAAGTTGATGTGGATGTCATAGTCTCGCGGATCGACGTCCATGGTTCCCCGGAGTACCGTGAGCACATTCTCCACAGCGCTTTTGGCCATGCCCTTGCGGCGTACGGTCTTGCCGCCGCCCCCCATTTCCTCCTCCTCCACCACGCCGGTAACGGTGACCCGGCCCGTGCCCCGGGCCACGCCCAGGGCATCGACTTCCAACTCGAGGAGCAGGCCGGTGTTCGGTCCGGCGACGGCGAGGGCATTGACCACGCCCACCTGCGGCTGCGGGGGCACCTTCCGGTCGAGGCGCGGGGAATACTGACCACTCTGGATAACCCATTCGATATCCGCTACCGTTACCTCGTGCCGGTTCTCGGTTATGGCAATGCCTACGGCGATCTGGACGATGTTGACGGCCTCCCGTCCGTTGGCGGCAAAGCGGCTTATGACGGCCAGGACCCGGGGCTCCAGCGGATAATTGATCTTGCGGCCTGCATTGGCCGATATAACCTCAATTTCCGTGGGAGCCAGCGGCCGGAAAAAGATCTCCAGGCACCGCGAACGGATAGCCGGAGAGATGCTGTCCGGTGACCGAGTGGTGGCGCCCACCATCCGGAAGTCGGCCGGCAGCCCGTTTTGGAAAATGTCATGGATATGGCTGGGTATGTTGGGATCCTCGGCACTATAGTACGCGCTTTCCAGAAGCACTTTGCGGTCTTCCATCACTTTCAGCAGCTTGTTGAGCTGGATGCGGTGGAGTTCACCTATCTCGTCGATGAAGAGAAGGCCGCCGTGAGCCCTGGTGACCGCTCCGGCCTTCGGCTGCGGTATGCCGGCCATACCCAGCGGCCCCGCTCCCTGATAGATGGGATCGTGGACGCTGCCGATCAGGGGATCGGCAATGCCTCTCTCATCGAAACGCGCGGTGGTGGCATCGACTTCCACAAACTTGGCGTTTTCCTTAAAGGGAGAAACGGCCGACTTCCTGGCCTCTTCCAAAACCAGCCGGGCGGCCGCCGTTTTGCCCACCCCGGGAGGGCCGTAAATCAACACGTGCTGCGGGTTGGGTCCGCAGATGGCCGCCCGCAGAGACTTCAACCCTTCGCCCTGGCCGATGATTTCCTCGAATTTCACCGGACGGGTCCGCTCCGTCAAAGGTTCGGTCAGGGAAATACCGCGCAGTCGCTGCAGTTTTTCCAGTTCCTTCTTGGATTCCTTTTCGACGGCGAAGCGGCTCACCTGCTGGCTTTTAATCAGGTTCCAGAAATAAAGGCCGACTATGACGGCAAAGAATACCTGGACAAAAGTCAGGACACCGCCGATGCCTGACGAAAGATCACCCACGAAAAAATGCCTCCCCAAGCCCGCTTCTGAGTAATAGTATTGCTAACTTTTTCAAGTTTTATCCGGCGACCGGCCGGATATCCATCCGTCGCCCGCTCCCCCCGCCAGAAAATGCCCGTTTCCCCGGCAACCTTTCCGGTGGTAAAATGGTGGCGGGGGCGATAGCCCCCGCCAGAGGCAGGCCGGATCAACCAACGGTACATTATGGACTGCGGGGGATTACATATGGACAAGCTGCCGGTGGAGGAGCTCATAACCTTACTCGATTCGACCCACGATGCCATTATCGCTACCGATGCCGCGGGCCGGATCACCGTCTTCAACGCCGCGGCCGAAAGACTGATCGGGCTTAAAGCCGCGACGGTGCTGGGACGACCCGCCGTCGAGGTTATCCCCAACACCAGGCTGAACGTGGTTCTGGCAACGGGCGAACCCGAGCTGAACCGGCCCCAGGTTTTGGGCCACACCACCATCATCACCAACCGGGTGCCGGTGCGGGACTCAGGCGGCCGCCTCACCGGGGCGGTAGCCGTCTTTCGCGACATTACCGAACTGGAGTCTGTGGCCCAGGAACTGACCGCGGTCAAAAAAATAAAGACCCTGCTGGAGGCCGTCATCAACGCCACCCAAGACGCCATATCGGTAGTGGATGAAAACGGCCTGGGCATCTTGATCAATCCCGCCTACACCCGGCTGACCGGGCTGACCGCGGCCGACGTTTTGGGTAAGCCGGCCACCGTGGACATTGCCGAAGGGGAGAGCGTGCATCTGAAGGTGCTGGCCAGCGGCCAGCCGGTCTCCAGCGCCCGCATGCGAGTGGGTCCGGCCAGGAAGGACGTGCTGGTCGATGTGGCGCCCATTCTGGTTGACGGCGTGGTCAAGGGCAGTGTGGGGGTCATCCACGACGTTTCCCAGATCATCGAGCTGAGCCACGAACTGGAAAAGGCCCGCCGCTTGATCCGCCAGCTGGAGGCCAGGTACACCTTTGAAGACATTACCGGATCGGCCCCGGAGATGGCTGCGGCCGTGGACATGGCCCGTCTGGCCGCCTCCACCCGGGCCACCGTTTTGCTGCGCGGGGAAAGCGGCACGGGCAAGGAACTCTTTGCCCACGCCATCCACAACGCCAGCACCCGGCACAGCCGGCCTTTTATCCGGGTCAACTGCGCCGCCCTGGCCGAATCCATCCTGGAAAGCGAACTGTTCGGTTACGAGGCCGGAGCATTTACGGGAGCCCTGCGCGGCGGCAGGAAGGGTTTATTTCAGGAGGCGGATGGCGGCACCATCTTCCTGGACGAGATTGGCGAACTGGGCACAAGCACGCAAGCCAAACTCCTCCGGGTGTTGCAGGAGAGGGAAATTCTCAAGGTAGGGGCAACTTCCCCGGTTCCCGTGGATGTCCGCGTTATTGCCGCCACCAACGCCCATCTGGAAGAACTCTTGAGCGGCGGGCGTTTTCGCGAGGACCTCTATTACCGGCTTAACGTCATTGCGATCACCATTCCGCCACTGCGCCAGCGTAAAGAGGACATTCCCCAACTGGTGGCCCGCCTGCTGCCCAAGATCAACCAGGATTACGGCCGGAATGTGCAGAAAATCAGCCGGGAGGCCCTGGACATCCTTATGAGGCAGAACTGGCCCGGCAACGTGCGCGAACTGGAAAACATCCTCGGCCGGGCCATCATCAACATGCGTTACAGCGAAATAGAGATCGGCGCCGGTCACCTGCCCATGATCACCCGCGCCGATTGGGCGGGCCCGGTTGGCCAGGGGGTCGCCGAAGCCCCCCTGGCCGTGGTCATCGGCCGGGTCGAGCGCGACGCCATAATCCAGGCCCTGGCCAAAAGCGGCAACAACAAGACGCTGGCTGCCCGGCACCTGGGAATATCGGTGCGCAATCTCTACTACAAGATGGTCAAGCATAGTCTGCTGCCGGGTACCGGCCGGGAAGATATGGAACCAGGTACCAATACTTGACCGATTTCCCCGGCAATGCTAGACTATTGATACCCCGGCTGATAGTGAAGGTGTAGCCGGGGTTTCGTGTTGGGACAACCGTACCAGAATTGCCTGCAAGATATTTCATACTCTGCAGATTTTATCAGGTGGTGCGGCCGGGAAGCCGGCTGGCCCGCTATCCACCGGTTGGCACGGATCTTGCGTTTGACTTTAGTCATAGAACTACCAGTCACGCAAAGGAGGCCCACCGGTGATTATTGAAGAGTACGCCCATGCAGGCTACGAGCAGGTTTTTTCCTGCCGGGACGAGAACACAGGCTTAAACTCGTACATCGCCATTCACAACACCACCCGGGGCCCGGCTCTGGGGGGCCTGCGCATGTACCCCTATATCCAGACGGAGGACGCCCTGACCGACGTGCTGCGTCTGGCCCGCGGCATGACCTACAAGTCGGCGGTGGCCGACCTGCCCCTGGGGGGTGGTAAATCCGTCCTGATCGGCAACCCCGACCGCGATAAGACCGAGGCCATGTTGCGCAGCTTCGGCCGCTGCATCGAAAAGTTGGGGGGCCACTACATAGTGGCCGAAGACGTAGGTACCACGGTGGCGGACATGGATCTGATCCGCCGGGAGACGACCTTTGTGGCGGGCACCAGCGACTCGAGCGGTGACCCTTCGATCCACACTGCCTACGGGGTGCAGCAGGGCATGCGGGCAGCGGCCCGTACTGTGTACGGCCGCGACGGACTGAAGGGGCTGACCGTTGCCATACAGGGGTTGGGGCATGTAGGCATGAATTTGTGCATGCTCCTGTCACTTGAGGGAGCGAAGCTGGCGGTGACGGACGTGAATCCCGCCCGCATCAGGCAGGCGGTTGCCGAATTCGGGGCCATACCTGTAGAAACGGCTGCCATTTACCGCACCGAATGCGACATATTCGCCCCCTGCGCCATGGGCGCCGTTATCAACGACCAGACCATCGGAATTCTCAAGACCCGAATTGTGGCCGGCTCCGCCAACAACGTGCTGGCTGAGGAACGTCATGGTGAAATGTTGGCTGAAATGGGAATACTTTACGCACCGGACTTCGTCATCAACGCCGGCGGCCTCATCAACGTGGCGGAAGGTCTCAACGGGTACAACCGGGCCAAGTCCCGCCAGAAGGTAGCCGCCATATACAATACGATGCTGCAGGTGATTTCGCTGGCCCGGGAACGCCACATATCCACCGCGCGCGCGGCCGTCGTCCTGGCGGAGGAAAAGCTGCGTATCAACGCGCATTAAGGAGAAATACCGCCTCATGGTAAGGATCACATTTAGAACCGACTTATGCAAAGGCTGCGGGCTGTGTGCCGAGTTCTGCCCCCGCCGGATTATAACCCGCCGGGACGAATTCAACGCTCTGGGCTTTTTGCCCTTTGAAGTTGACCCCGGCGGTGAATGCACTGGTTGTGGAGCATGTGCCCTGATGTGCCCGGAAGTGGCCATTGAAATCGGGGACGCGGAGAACGGAGGGGTGGCGGTATGAAGCTATTGATGAAAGGCAATGAGGCCATAGGTGAGGGCGCCGTACGCGCCGGCTGCCGCTACTTCTTCGGCTACCCGATCACGCCCCAGAGCGAACTGCCCCATTACCTGGCGTGGCGTCTGCCGGAGGTCGGCGGCGTATTCCTGCAGGCGGAAAGCGAATTGGCCGCAATCAATATGGTCTACGGTGCCGCGGCGGCCGGGGTCAGGGTAATGACATCCTCGTCCGGCCCCGGCATCAGTCTTATGCAGGAAGGCATCTCTTTCCTGGCCGGCGCGGAACTGCCGGCCGTCATCGTCAACGTGGGGCGCGGCGGGCCCGGACTGGGCAACATCGCGCCCGCCCAAAGCGACTACTTTCAAGCTACCCGGGGCGGTGGGCACGGCGACTACCATGTCATCGTGCTGGCCCCAGCCTCGGTACCGGAAATCCTAACGCTCATGCAGGATGCCTTCGACCTGGCCGACAACTACCGCAATCCGGTCATGGTGCTCGCCGACGGCGTCCTGGGTCAGATCATGGAGCCGGTGGTGCTTGAAGACAGCTGTCCCGCCACCATCCCTGCCAAGCCATGGGCCACCACCGGCAGTGAGGGCCGGACCCAAAACATTATCAACTCGCTGTACATCGTCCCGCAGGAACTCGAGAACCATTGTCTGAAGCTGGCTGCCAAGTATGAATCCATAGCCGAAGACCACACACGGTGGGAAAGTTATGAGACCGGGGATGCCGACCTGGTGGTGGTAGCTTACGGTACGGCAGCCCGCATAGCAAAAGCGGCGGTAAACGCGGCCCGCCGGCGCGGCATCCGGGCGGGACTGGTACGCCCCATTTCCCTTTGGCCCTTTCCCTCCCGTGCCTTGCAGAAAATGGCCCGGCGTGCGTCGGCCTTCCTGGTGGTGGAAATGAGTCTGGGCCAGATGGTTGAAGATGTGAAAAGCGCGCTTGCCGGGGCCCGGCCGGTGCATTTTTACGGCCGCACCGGCGGCATGCTGCCCGAGGCCAGGGAGATCCTGCACCGCCTGGAGCTATTGCAGGAAGGAGTCAACAGTTATGCCAAAGAACTTTGGCCGACCGCAAGCGCTGACCAGTAATCCCTTTCACTACTGCCCCGGTTGTTCGCACGGAATCGTGCACCGTTTGGTGGCGGAGGTGATCGATGAACTGGGGATCAAGGGCCGGACGGTAGGAATAGCCTCCGTGGGCTGTTCAGTTTTCAGCTACAACTATTTCGACCTGGATATGGTACAGGCAGCCCACGGCCGCGCTCCGGCTGTGGCTACCGGGCTCAAGCGGGCGCTTCCGGACCGGATGGTCTTCACCTACCAGGGAGACGGCGACCTGGCCGCCATAGGCACGGCGGAAACAGTCCATGCCGCCGCGCGCGGTGAAAACATCACCGTAATTTTTATCAATAACGCCAACTTCGGCATGACCGGCGGCCAGATGGCCCCCACCACGCTGCTCGGCCAGGTGACCACCACCACGCCCGAGGGACGGAACGCAGCCGCTAACGGTTACCCGCTCCGGGTGTGCGAGATGCTGGCCACCCTGGAGGGAGTAGCCTTCCTTTCCCGGGTTACGGTCCACAAACCGGCCATGGTGGTCCGGGCCAAGGCGGCCATCAAGAAGGCCATCCAGGCCCAACTGGCCGGCGCCGGCTTTTCCCTGGTAGAGGTACTGGCCGCCTGTCCTACCAACTGGGGCCAAACCCCGGCGGGCGCCCTGCGCTGGCTGGAGGAAAACATGCTCCCCGCCTATCCGGTGGGTGAGTTCAGATCCTGGGAGGCGTGCTAGATGGAGTACCGGGTATTGATTGCCGGCTTCGGGGGCCAGGGAGTGCTCTCCACCGGGGAACTTCTGGCTACCGCGGCCATGATGGAAGACAGGCACGTGTCCTGGATGCCCGCCTACGGGCCGGAAATGCGGGGCGGAGCGGCTAATTGCGGGATAGTCATCGCCGATGCGGAAATAGCCTCCCCGGTGGTCAGCGAGCCGGGAGCCCTCCTGGCCATGA
>DATKUX010000005.1:0-12267 GCA_035530395.1 Spirochaetia bacterium | reverse complement strand
GCCGGCCCGCAGGGCGTAGTTGGCGGCGTGCACCACCTGGGTGAAGTTGCCCAGCGGGTAGGCGATATAGTCGACACCGAGTTTTACTTTCTCTTCCAGTAACTGCTCGATGATCTCGTCGCTCAGGAACAGCATCAGGCCCTTGGCCATCAGGCTGTCCACGATCTTCTTCGCGTCCTTGGAGGTGCGGGCCCGGCCCACGATGACCGCCTCGCCGGGGATGGTCCAGTCCACCATCTTGGTGCCGTACTGGCGCACCACCGGGTCGCCGATGAAGCCGGTCCAGGGGGCCGTGTGCAGGGGATTCTCCGCTGAATGCTTCAGGTAACGCACCGCCTCGATGACCTCGGCCGCGTACCAGGTAGCCTCGCCGGCCAGGATGGCGTTGGCCAGGATGAGAGCTTCGTGGAGTTGGCCCCGCATGCGGTTCAAAATGGGGGGCAGGTCGCCCAGTTTCCTGACCTCTTCGCCGCTCATGCAGCGAATGACCGGCAGGAAGTAGGCGGTGTCGGGGTAGCCAATTGGATGGTCGGCCCCGTACTTTCGGATGGCCTGGCTTAGAAGGATCTCCGCGTAGCTGGTGGCTATGACGGCTCCCTTGTATATGTCCCGCAGCAGGGGCTTGGGCTCGCGGCCGGGCTCAACGGCCCCCTCGTAGATCTCCTCGAAATTCAAAACGATTACCTCCTTTCTCTTCGCTTAATAGTTCTGGCAGATCGGCGTTTCCAAGTCTTCCGCCACCGCCCGGTGCACACCCAGCTTCCAGGTGCGGTACTCCAGGGCTGAGAGCATCTTTTTGGCTGCCTCGTAGGGATCCATTTCGAAGATGAAGTAGCCGCCGTAGACATCCGAAGCGATCTGGGTGGTGATGGAGTAAATGACGTCGCTGCCCTCCAGCGGCGGCATCGCGCCCACGTGGGTGGGGGCACCCAGGGCCACGAACCAGCTGCCGATGGCCACCGCCTTACCGGTCATCGCCTCCGGTGCCGAAGCAACGAAGGGCACCTTGGGCGTATCTACACCAATCTCGTTGGCCATGTCGGTCAGAAGATCGATGATGCGGCTGTTGTCCACGCAGGAACCCATGTGGAAGATGGCCGGCAGGGGCACGTTCAGACCGGCCCTCTCCTCCAGGCGGGCCAGGAACTTAGCTAGGCCGGGGCCGACCAGGGACCTGGTGTTCTCGGGATCCAGGAGGCCGGCCTTGGCGCAGCCCTGCATGGCGCAGCCGGTGCCGATGACGAACACGTCGTTTTTGAGCATTTCCCTGGCGATGGCGGTGTGGCTGTCGTCCTGGAAACGCTTGATGTTGTTGCAGCCGCACAGATGGGCCACACCCTTGATCTCGCCGCTTAAGATGGCGTCGGTCAGCACACTGATGGGATTTTGCGGGTTGATCGCCCCGAAGATCTCGTAGAGGGCCTCCACGGAGAAGCCGGCAACCGCCCGGTATTTGACGTCCGGAATGTGGATCTTGTTGGGATCACGGTTTTTGTAGGCTTCAATGGCAATACGGATAGCTTCCTTGGCATTGTCCATGGCCTTCTCGGCCTGGTAGTCGATGTGGATCGATCCCGGGATCTTGGCCGCAGGCGAGGTAGTGATGATCTTGGTGTGGAAGCAGTCGGCCACGGTGCGGATGGAGGGCATGATGCACTGCACGTCCACGATCATGGCGTCGACCGCCCCGGTCACGATGGCCAGTTCGGAGGAAGCGAAGGAGGTGGCGATAGGAACCCCGCGGCGCATCAGCACCTCGTTGCCGGTGCAACAGATGCCCACCAGGTTGAGGCCCTTCGCGCCGGCCGCCTTGGCCTCGGCGTCCATGGCCAGGGCCGCGTCGCAGATAATCTCGGACAGGACCGGGTTGTGCCCGTACAGGGCGATGTTGACCTTCTCCTTGTCCAGCACGCCCATGTTGGCCTGGGACAATATAGGCTGCGGCGTACCAAAGAGGATATCCGACAAGTCGGTGGCGATGTGCTCGCCGATGAAGTCGGAAAGGGCCACCCGGAGGGCCGAGAAGATCAGGTTGACCGGGTCGTCGTCCATGCCCAGGTGAGCCTGGTTGACCAGGTTGGAGATCGAGTTGTAGATACCGGTAGGCATCACGTTGCAGTCGAAGAACTTCTCCACCCTGCCCTTGGTCGCGAAGGTCTGCAGCCAGGTGGAATAACCTTCGCCGTCCAGGCGCTTTAAGTCGGCAAAGGCAGCCTCGGCCAGTTCCTTGGCCAATTGGATATCATCCTTGCCCTCGCAGGCGATGCCGACCTTTCCGCAAATCCGGTGCAACTTGGCGGAATCCTTGATCTGGTAGTTGGGAGCGTGGCCTTCGGCGAACTTGTGCATGGTTTCCACGATGTGGTGGCCGTGTTCCGAGTGGGCCGCGGCACCGGTCAAGAGCATCAGGCCCGTTGAGCGGGCGGCGATGGTCCAGTCGTGGATGCCGCAGGCACCGCGACTGGCCGGACCCTCTTCCCCCTTGATGCGGCAGGGACCGACCATGCAGAAGCGGCAGCAGATACCCTTGGAGCCGAACTGGCACTGCGGCTGCTGGGCCACGAAGCGGTCGAAATAAGTTGTGACGCCTCTCTCCTTGGCCACATCCAGCATTTCCAGAGCCGCCGGGTCGATGGTCCTCTTGATAACCTTGGGGTCCACCACCCGCGGCGCTGCCGAGGGGCGACTGGTGTGGGCCGGATCTCTAAACCTTGGCATGCCTTAAAACCTCCTCTTGTTTAGATTTTGTATTTGTGGGTGCCAA
Organism: Spirochaetia bacterium; assembly: GCA_035530395.1. Classification (GTDB taxonomy): domain Bacteria; phylum Bacillota; class Desulfotomaculia; order Desulfotomaculales; family JAJYZD01; genus JAJYZD01. The sequence continues at coordinate 9,503 of DATKUX010000005.1, read as the reverse complement.
GTACTACCGGGATCCCCGTCTCATTTTCGATTAACCCGGCCAGATCAGCAGCCGACGAGTAAGGACAGCCTGGTTTGCTTTCGGCCAGGCACTTACTGAGGTAAATTGCGTCGGGCTTCACTTCGGAAACTTTGCTGGCCATGCCTATGTTGGGGATAATGGTACGACCCGGACACTCGCAACGGACGAAGGCCATGACCTGAACCGGTTCGGAAAAGTTGCCTTCGCCCAAGGCGGCAGCTTTAAGGCAACGCCATTCTCCGGGGCAGCCATAACCAGCGTCCATGTAAGCACCGCATCCGATGATAAATACTTTTTTCAAGCGATATCCCACTCTTTCCAAAGTTCTATATTTTTTGATCAGTCAGTTAACAACGGGCAGAAGAGGGATTTGATCGGGTGATCTTGAGGTAAAGAATCTCTGCATTCTCCCTTATTGTCTCCAAGTCCTCCGCAGTCGGCAGGCCCCTTATGTCACCCATCCTGCCCCTGGTACTGTTTTCCTCCGAACCGCGGAATTCACACAAAACATACCATTCGTCCAGGATGAAAAAACCCAAGTGCTCGAAAAACTGACCCATGTACTTTCCCACGGGCACAGCCTCGTTCACGCCGGTATGGGGGCCGGAATAGGTGCAGAAAACCAGCACATCCTTCCCCGGCACCTGGGGTGCTCCCAATACAATGCGGCCTTTTTGGCGGTATTCGCTGAACTTGCTTTTCAAAAACCTGTCCACCGGCTCGGGCGGCCGCCAATTGTAGGACGGCGAACCAAGGCAGATCAGGTCATAGTCGAAAAAATCGATGTCGGAAGCCTCTTCGACAGTTTTAATCGCTACGTCGGCTCCTGCTTCGGACAGGCCCTCCTTCAGGGCAAGGGCCACTTTCCGGGTGTTTCCGGTTTTGGACCAGTAAATGACGACGCACTTCATCTTTCCGGCCTGGTACGGCTTTGCTGGCCACGTCAGACAGACGTACCTGGGCCTGCCCCCCTTTACTATTGATCTCTAGGCGGTACCTTCGGCAACCGGCAGATTAAATACCGACCCGGCCGGGGCGAAGTGGAAGACCGGACCGAACTCGGCAGCCAGCCTGGCCGCGACCGGTAACCCCGTGCAGTGGTTGGCGGCCAAAAAGCGCAGATCAAGTTGATGGAGAAAATTGATCGTTGCCTCTTTCTGTCGGTCGGCTACGGGCCCGAGATGAGTTCCACCGATAATGCCGTAAATCTTTTGCTGCCCTGTGACTTTGCGGGCGTGCCCCACGATGTTGACCAGACCGGCATGGGCGCAGCCCAGGATGATCAGCAATCCCTCTGATGTAACGTAGTAAAGGCTCATGTCGTCGTGGAAGGGATCGTATATCTTGCGACCCCACTCCATGGCCTACAGCCGGTCGTCGCCCTCTTCGAAGTCCGTCTCCCGGGCCACTGTCCCACTGACCCATAACCCCGGCCTTACTTCAGCCGGATCCTGGACAAAGACGAAATCAGCGCCCAGGCTCTCCAATAGCTCCCGGCGGTAAGGCACACCGATGTATTCGTCACGGGGCCACGAAGCGTAATGCAGGGAAAAGAGGTCCTGATGGGCCCAGACCGGCAACCTGCCCCTGGCGCGCAGGAACACCGGCAGACCGCCCGTATGATCGTAATGACCGTGGCTCAGAACCAGGGCATCGACGGAGGTCAGATCCACTCCGAGGGCCTTGGCGTTATCTCTCAGATAACCCCTCTCACCGGTGTCGAAAAGGACTCGCCAATCGTCCTTTTCGACCAGCAGCGAAAGGCCCCATTCACCGGAAACGCCGGCCGTTACTCCTACGCTGTTTTCGCAGAGCACAGTTATTTTTACCGAATCGCCAGATATGAAGCATCACCCCCCATTGATTGAAGTTAGGGCTCCTGCCGGACGCCATGGTAATAGTTCCCATTGCGTCCGGGGAGCAAACCTCATTCTCAGTCATTCTTCCAACGTAATCGCTTCTTCCGGGCACTCGCTTACACATTGCTCACAGGCCGTGCAATCGTCAGGGCGAACAACCTGGGATTTGTCATCCGCTACTTCAAACACTTCGTTCGGACATACATCCGCACATGTCCCGCAGCCGGAACATTTGTCCAGGTCAACCTTTGGCGGCAAAAGAAATTCTCCTTTCGTTAATCGATTAACTGGCTAAACACCTCTGATGCGCGCCAGCCCTTAAGGCCTGACGCACCTTTCTCCCAGTGTACGGCTGTTAGTGGTCGCAAACATTGGCTCCGGTATGCAAAGATCCGGACAGGTAAAACCGTAGTATGTCCTCCGGGCTGCCGGTGGTTGGGTCGGCCCCGGTCACCACCTTCACGCCATTTTGGTCGAAGAGTTCCTGGGCCCTGGATCCCATACCGCCGGCTATGACCACGTTAACGCCTTCTTCCGAGAGCAGTCTCGGCAGCAGGCCGGGCTCATGCGGCGGGGCATTAAGGGTGGACACCCTCAGTATTTCCTGGGAGCCTTGGTCGATGTCAAAGATATGAAATCGCTCACAATGTCCGAAATGGGTGCATAATTGACCACCGGCAACAGGTAAGGCAATTTTCATTTTAAACCTTCCTTTCATTAATCTTTTCTTTTCCTAATTTGTATCCACATAAGTGGCGAGCTTATGCCAGACCTCCCTGATATCTTTGGCCGCGATCGTTCCGGCTAACGACATCACCGGCACGCCTTTCATCTGGGCCGCGGTTATGGCCGGGTCATAGTGAATCCTTCCCACCAGGGTAATTCCTGCGGACCGGGCTTCCCTTTCTATGGTTTCGCCTAAGCCGGGATTAATGTCGAACTTGTTGACACACAGGTATACAGGAATCTTGAAATGCCCGGCCAGGGCAGCCACCCGTTCCAGGTCGTGTTCACCCGACACGGTGGGTTCCGTCACTATCAATACGGCGTCGGCACCGGTGATGGAGGCGATCACCGGACAGCCGATCCCGGGCGGGCCGTCAACAATGATGTAGGGAAGCTTGGTTTGTTCAGCAATTCTCCTGGCCTCACTCCGCACCAGGGAAACCAGTTTACCCGAATTTTCTGCCGCGATCCCCAGCCGGGCATGAACCATGGGTCCGTAACGGGTATCCGACACAAACCATTGACCGTTGACCGCCGGCTCGAAGTTAATAGCCTTTTCTGGACAGAAGTAACTGCAGACGCCGCACCCTTCGCAGCTTATGGAGTCGACGGAATAAGCGGGGTGTTTGCCTTCATGTCTTGTTATGCTGCCAAACCGGCAGACTTCGTAGCATTTTCCACAATTACTACATTGCCCCGGGATAATGGTGGCTTTCTTTCCGCCGGTAAAATCCTCGGTTTTATTGATCGCCGGTTTTAAGACCAGATGCAGATCCGCTGCATCCACATCACAGTCGGCCAGCACAGACACCCGAGCCAGGACGGCCAGGGAGGCCACCAGGCTTGTCTTACCGGTACCCCCTTTGCCGCTGACAACGACTATTTCTTTCACCGCCCCGCCTCCCTTACGACAGACGTCAGGAGGCTGGTGAAGCGTTCCCGGAAGCCGGGCACGGCTGAAAATACCAGATCTCCTCTGGCATACGCCTCGGCTACCTTTCGGTCGTCCGGAATTTCAGTCAGTATCCCGACCCCCCTCTCCCTGCAGAAATCCCTCGCCAGATTGTTACCCGGAACCGATCTGTTCACTACCACGGCATGGGGAATATCTAATTCCTTTACCATATCCAGGGCCAGCCCCAGGTCGTGAAGTCCGAAAGGTGTGGGCTCGGTAACCATCAGCACGAAGCCGACACCCCTGACGGCCGTAATTACAGGGCAGGAGGTGCCGGGGGGCGCGTCGATGATGGTCAAGCCGCCGTTTTGACCTGCGGACCGCACTGCCTTGATGATCGGCGGGCTCATGGCCTCGCCGACATTTAACCTGCCGTGGACAAACCCGGCCCTGCCGGCGCGACCTTCCTCTACAACACCGATTTCTCTCCCTTTCTCTGCGATGGCCTGCTCAGGACAAGCCAGCTTACACCCCCCGCACCCGTGGCACATGTTTTCAAAGGTCATAACCTGTCCGGCTATAACGATAATGGCGCTGAACTGGCAGATCTCCCCGCAGATGCCGCAACCCGTACACTTTTCCGGGTCCACCTTTGGAACCGGCACGTGCACCTGATGGCGGCGTTCGATGCAGGGTTTTAAAAAGAGATGCCCGTTAGGCTCCTCGACGTCGCAATCTACATAAGAGACTTCATACCCCATTTCGGAGGCCGCACAGGCGAGGTTGGTGGAAACGGTGGTCTTTCCCGTTCCCCCCTTGCCGCTGGCCACGGCCACTACCAGTTTCGCTGCCATTTGACGCCTCCCAGCCGGGTAATAGTTCCACCACCAGCACGTGCCAACGTACCTCTACCAGCCGAACGACCCGCCTTGCCGGTATGCCGACAAAACGAACGATCAGCTCCAGTGTCCTTCGACATCTGCTGTTTGGGCCTCTTCCAGCAGCCCTTGCTTGAACTTTTCCAATGCCTGCGCCGCCGTCCCCTCACCTCCCGAATACACCTTGATACCGGCAGCCCTCAGCACCCGGAAGGCTTTGGGGCCACAATGCCCGGTGATCACCGCTTCCACTCCCTGACCGCTGACCTTTTGCGCGGCCTGAATTCCGGCACCCTGGGCGGAATTTAAGTTTACCCCGTTGCTTACAGCGTGGCATTCACCCGTTTCCGTATCAGCCACCAAAAAGTAGCTGCAACGGCCAAATCTGGCATCCACCATGCTTTCCAGGTCCTGCCCGCTGGTAGATACTGCTATCCTCACCTAAATCACCTTCTCCTCGTTTTAGCCGGTTGCCGGACGGTTATGCCTTATGGCAGGGGAGATCCCACCATGCCCCTCTCCGGCCCTCCCGCCACCGGTAAATGGCATCTACGGATAACTTACATGCATGAAACGCCAAATCACGTTTTTCCGGCAATCCCGGCACTTAATCACCGTCCCCTATCAGGGTCAGCAGGGAGTGCCTCACTTCCTCCATCACTTTCAGCCAATCCCGCAGGTGGTCCCATCCGTCCTCAGTCATTTCGTAGACCCGCCGCGGCGGTCCCTTTTCCTCAGTCTCCCATCTGGACCATACCATCCCCTTCGACTCCAGACGCCTCAAGGTCCGGTAGACAGCTCCACTATCCAGGCCGGTTGCGGTCAGGGCCATTTGATCAGCCACCCGGGCAATCAGGTAGCCGTGCGCGCCGCCCGACCGCGCCAGGCATAACAGGACCACCGGCTCGGTAAAGCGGTACAAGTTGCCCATTTCGCAGCCGCACGGCCTGAATCCGTGCCGGGGACAAAACCTTCCCTTTGTCATGTTCTTACTTACCAAATGTGATACCTGTAACTTGCACTTAGAGTAACACTCCTAACCCTGTTTGTCAACCCGCCCTGGAACCGAACCCTACCATTTCGTGAGGTCGGAACAGTCCCTCAGAAAACCGGCCCGGTCCCCCTCCCTGTCCGGACCGCCCGTTACCACCCGGCAATAGAGGCCTTCCGTCATTAGAGGGGCCAGTCCGTGAAACGAAAAGGTATGTGTTTCCCCCTTCCGCTTGCCGATCCCGGTAACCTCGACCACGGCCTCACCCAGAAAGAGCCTGGCGCCCGGCACCACTTCGCTAAAATCGATACCGGCGACGGTAATGTTCTCGGCAAAATCCCCCGGCTGAACATCAATACCCAGGCGGCACGCCAACTCTTTGGCCTTTTCGGCCGTAAAGACACTCACCTGGCGGTCCGTCCCGGCGTGGGCGTCTCCTGAAAGACCGTAATCAGCGACCAGGGAGCCGGACCCCACATTGACCTTTGTGGTTCCGCGCCCGGCGCTCACATTAACACCGACAATCCGGCCCGACCGCATGTCACATTCTCCCCCCACATTTTAAACCCAGCTAAAATACTCTTCTGCCGTAACAATCCGGAAGTAATCGCCGAAAAGGCCTCTTCTGTATAGATTAAGGCAGTTCAGGTGATCCCCCGGTGGATAAGCTGTGCAGCAATCTTCCAGGATAACGGTTTTGAATCCGTTGCCGAGAGCATCGAGGGCCGTCAGAAGAACACAGTACGGGGTTGCGATACCGGCCACAGCCACCCTCTCCACTCCGTTGTCCCGTAGCGTTATATCGAGATCGGTCTTGAAAAAGGCGCTCATCCGTCTTTTTTCCAGGATGATGTCGCCGGACTGCGGTTCCAACTCGTCAATAACCTGTACGCCGGCGGTTCCCCGCAGCGCGTGCGGCTTCATCTTGCCGCGAAAAATAACGTCGGTGGGATAAAAGCTGTCATTGGCGTACACCACAAGAAGATTCTTTTGACGGGCCGCAGCCAAAAGCCGCTGAAGGTTGGGGATTATCTTGCCGGCTTCCCCGCTGATTCCGGTGTGCAACCCGGTGTTCACGTTGTCCTTGACCATATCCACGACGATGACGGCATCCTTAGCCACTGTTTTTGCCTCCCGCGAAATAATTACCCCGGAAACCGATTCAGCCTATCCGGGCCAACGGTACTTCCCCCCCCGTCCAGGACCACCCGGAGTCCGTCCATAATGAAACAATGAAGCAGCTACCTCCCGGCAAAGCCCTCGTCCGCTTTAGAAGGTTCTTTGTTCCACAGGGCAGCGAAGCCGTCGAATCCCGCCGGAACATAGTCCTCGATTTTGCCGGCATCGGCCAGCCGGCTCAATTGCGGGTCCAAAGGCAGGGCGGCCAAAAGGGGTACCTGACCGCCGTCCGATACGAGCACCCCTTGCGGCTCGCCGAAGACATAAATCTTGTCGCCGCACTTGGGGCAGGTAACGTAAGTCATATTCTCCACCCTCCCCATTACAGGGACTTCCATAACCTGCGCCATGTGCAGGGCTTTTTTAACCACCATCACCGCCAGATCCTGCGGTGAGGAAACAGCGATCAACCCTGAGACAGGAATGGACTGCATCACGGTCAGAGGAGCGTCGCCGGTCCCCGGCGGCAGATCGATCAGTAGGTAGTCAACATCACCCCAAATCACGTCCTTCCAGAACTGCTTGATCACCCCGCCGATCAAAGGACCCCGCCAAATCACAGCCTCGTCCTCCCGCTTGAGCACCAGGTTCATCGACATAACCCGGATGCCCCACCTGCGGGTTATGGACGCCATGATACCCTCTTCGACCCCCACGGCGCGATCGGTTAAACCGAACATTTTGGGAATACTGGGCCCGGTGATGTCGGCGTCCAGAATCCCGACCGAATAGCCCCGCCTGGCCAACTCGACGGCGAGAAGCGCCGTTACGGTAGACTTCCCCACTCCCCCCTTGCCGCTCATAACGGCTATCACCCGGCCGATATGGGAAAGCCGGTGGGGCTCCTCGTAGGCCGGCTTCAATCCGGCGTTTGAGGCCCCGTCGCAGCCATTTGCATTTTCCTCGCTCAAATCAAACACTCCTATCTGTATTCCTTTCTCTTCGCCGGTGATATACGCCTGTAGGGCGGCGGAAGACCGCTTCAACCGGCTATTTTCTCGTGCAACCGGTGCCACGGAGCAAGCCGGAAAGTCCTACCGCATGTTGGCGCTCGTCCTTAAAGAGCCGGCTGTGGCCATCGGCGGCCATTCATGTTGTTCATGGCCGGTCATTGTAGAGGCAAGCCACAATTCTCGCTCCACACCGCCGTCCATAATGCTTCCCCGCGGATGTCCTTAACTGCTGCACTATCTTAAAGCCTGGACTCCCCAATATTCATCTCGCTATCCCAAAGCGGTGTTCTTTACCCAGGCCGAACAACCTCTAAGCAAACCTTTTTACCTTGCCGCAGAGAATTGCGTATTCCCCTCCATCCCTTCTCCTGGTCTTATCCCGGCCCGATGCAGAACTTCCGGTACCAGATGCGTCCAGCCCAGGGGCATTAGATGCACCCCTGCTACCAGATCCCTCAACTCATTGATCAGCCGCACGGTAATTCCCACGCTGACTTCCGACCGCTTTTCTTTCGGCGCCGCTTCCAATTCCCGGATCAGACTCTCAGGAACCCTCACCCCCGGGACCTTGCTGTTCATGTAACGGGCCATGGCCGCCGACTTGAGCATGACGATGCCGGCTAGGACGGGAACCGCGATGCCGTAGTCTCTCGCCGCCTGCAGGAAGCGGGCGAACTCCTCCACGTCGTAAACGGCCTGGGTCTGGATGAAGGAGGCACCCACGGCAACCTTCTTACCAAGCTTGATGATCTGGGCCTGGGCCGGCTCCGTACCCGGGCTGACCACCGCCCCGAGGCATATGTCGGCCTTGCCCGCCAGGGCGTTGCCGACCATGTCCCCCCCCTCGGTAAGGGCCTTGGCGCAGGCTATCAACTGCACCGAGTCGAGATCGTACACCGGCTTGGCGTCCGGGTGGTCACCCTTGTTCACGTAATCGCCGGTGAGAAGCAAAACGTTACGGATGCCCAGGGCCCCGGCGCCCAGAAGGTCGGACTGAAGGGCAAGACGGTTGCGGTCCCGGCAGGTCAACTGGTAGACTGGTTCGAAACCGGCCTCCTTCAACTTTACGGCTGCAGCCAGCGAGCTGAGCCGCATCACCGCGCTCTGGTTGTCCGTGACGTTGACGGCATCCACCCATCCCGCCAACGGGCGGGCCTCTTCGAGCATGACGGAAACGTCCGTACCCTTGGGAGGCGCCACCTCGCCGGTAACCACAAAGCGGCCGGATTGCAAAAGATCGGTGATTTTCATTGATGTATCTCCTCTCCCCGGAAACTGAATTATATGGGAACCAGTTTTTTCTGGTCGAACAGGAGCTTTCTTTGCCACTGCTCGAAGCCATCTAGCCTAAAATTACCCCGGTCTTCTCGTTGTAGACCGCCCGTCTGGGCCGGGTAATTTTTCTGTAGTCCTTGGGTGGCTGGTATTGATACATCTTATCCAACTCGCCAAGAACCTGCAGCCGGTTGTAAATCAGGACCCAGGCGCAGTCACGATCAGGGTTAACCTCACATTTGCCGTTTTCACTCCCCCCGCAGGGGCCGTTGAGCAACCCTTTGGCGCATTTGGTTACCGGGCAAATGGAGCCGGTCCGATTCAACACACAATCACCACATTCTAGGCACTGTTCTACAAACTCAGCACCTGGTACAATTGTATCAAAATGACCGATGGAATTTAACGCCGAGATAATAGGTTTAACTAACCCGTATTCCTCCGTGGCTTGTCTGACAACCTGTACCGCCCCGCCACAACCCATTATTACAAGGGCCCCACAGTCCTCTAACTCCTGTTTGCGGGGTTCAAGGAATGTCCTGGCATGCTGAATATAACAGGTTCTTTCCGGAACACCGGAAGCAATAACTTTCTTACCACTTTTGGCCAATTCTGTTACCATCTGAGTAACTTCCACATCGCCGCCGCTGTGGATGGCCTTGGCGCAACCACCGCAGCCAATAACAAACAGATTATCCTTCCCCTCTAAACATGACAGAATTTCCT
>DATKUX010000004.1:0-32551 GCA_035530395.1 Spirochaetia bacterium | reverse complement strand
GATATGGATGCCTTTTCACCACTTTGGTACCACGTCGGGGCTGATGGCTCTCTCAAGACCGAGGTCCAGCCGCAGGCGGTGAGCGTCGCCCGCAAAGACAAGTTGAAAATCATACCCCTGGTCAACCTGGTATCCAACCAGGATGCCATCCTCACCAATGCCACAGCCCGTGCCAACGCGGTGAACAACCTGGTCCAGGCGGTCAAGAGCAATAACTGGGACGGTCTGAACATCGACTTTGAGTTCATTCCTACCGGGGCCAAAGACTTTTCCTACGACCGTCCGCTTTTGACCGCGTTCATCACGGACCTGCACGGCAAGCTCAAGGCTTTGGGCAAGGAAACCGACATGTCCGTGCTGCCGCACTACCAGGTTTCCGCCGATGTGTCCTCGATCTACGACTACAGCCACCTGGCTCCCTATCTGGACCACGTTACCCTCATGACCTACGACAAGAGCCAGGAAGGTTCGCTTCCCGGCCCGGTAGCACCGTTCTCGTGGGTGGAAAAGAACATTACCACGGCCATGAGTCAGGGTTTCAAGCCCGAGCAGATCTGTCTGGGCGTGGCCACGTACGGGTACAACTGGCCGGCTGGTCAGTCGGGCGGCTTCTCCCAACCGACGAAAGCCATAATGCAGAAGGCCGACAACCTCGGCGTGCAGGTAAAATGGAGCAGCGAGTTTCAGGAACCATTTTACTATTACACCGATTCCGAAGGGAACCAGCGGGAAGTATGGTTTGAAAACGAGGACACCCTGCTAACCAAGATCGACCTGGTCAAAAAATACCGGATCTACGGCATCTGTATCTGGCGGTTGGGGTTTGAGGATCCTTCCTTCTGGTCGGTGATCACTAAGAACATACCCAAGTAAGCGGGGGGCGGTCGCCGGGCGGTCCGCCCGGCGGCAGGCGACAGGCAATACCGGGGGGGATGGTCTTGAAGTGATACCCCTCAAGGATGACGTACCTTCTCTGCACCGGCCCTACGTAAACTACGCCATCATCGCCGTTAACCTGGTGGTTTTTGCGGCCATTGCCGGTCCCAGCCTGAACGGGACCATAGCCGCGTGGGGGGTTGTTCCGGCTTCGTTCCTCAACCTTCCGGTTACAGGGATGGCGCTCAAGTTGCTTACCGCGACCTTTATCCATGCCAGTTGGCTGCACGTACTGGGCAATATGCTGTTTTTGTGGATCTTCGGTGACAACATCGAGGATGCTATGGGACACGCCGGCTACCTGGTATTTTATTTCCTGACCGGGGCGATTGCCCTCTTTGCCTTTGTTTTCCTCAACCCCCAGTCCCAGATCCCTTTGGTCGGGGCCAGCGGGGCTATTTCCGGAGTCCTGGGCGCCTATTTTATGCTGTATCCCCGGGCTAAGGTATGGACCCTGCTGTTCCTGTTCTTTATCTTCGCCCCCGTGCGGTTGCCGGCCGTGCTGTTTCTGGGCGTCTGGTTCCTTCTGCAGGCTCTTAACGAAAGTCTGGTCTATACCGGGGGACAGGGCGGGGGAGTGGCCTTTGCCGCCCACATGGGGGGATTCGTGGCGGGCATGCTTTTAATGCCCCTTTTCGTCCGGCGGCGGCAGATAAAAGCGGTGTAAAAGTGAAGAAGGAACCGTGCGGTTCCTTCCCTTCCTCAGTTGTTGATCCGGGCGACCGCGTCGGCGGGACAGGCCCGGGAGCAGCGTCCGCAACGGGTACAATGTTCCACGTTGATGGCGTAATGGACGGTGTCGTCCACGTAGACCGCGTCATCGCGACATTCCAGTTCGCAGGCGGCGCAGGACATACAGGTGTCCGGATTGATGCGGAACATAAATTTGTATTTTTTCGGTTCGGCCATTGTCTAATCTCCCCTCCCGAAATGATGATATCTAAAGGTTTTTTTTCGCCGGACAGGGTCTAATTCCTGCCGGGCCGGGAAAATTAATCGGGATGGAATAAGAAAAGGGGGATGGCTTTGCGCCGCATCACGGCCCAGGTCAAAAAGGAAGAGGAAGGCTACCGGGCGTTATGGCGCCAGGGTCAGGCGGGGGATGCCAAGAAAAGGCAGCGGCTCTTCGGTAAGAATCGCCCCTCCACGTGAACAGGCCGTTCCTTAATCTACGAGAGACAAGGCTGAAGGAAAGAAATCCTTTAGCCTTTTTGCTGTTGGGGTCTTTTCCCTTACGGTGCCTGGCTAGTTAAGCAATTCCTTGAATAGGGCCTCGACGACCGGGAAAAAGAATGCCGTAATAAGTCAGCTCCAGGAAGGAAACCGTTCTCCGGCGGCAAATGTATTTACAAGGGGTTTGATCGGGGCGGAGTTACCGCTAACGGTCTGTATGGGGGAATTTCTGTGCGTATTCGTGAGCTATCGCCCAATCAAAAGTTTCAGGCTTACCTGGCTGTTCGCAATGTAATCCTGAAACAGGGGGCCGGTGGTCCCTTTCTGGACCTCCGGTTGTGGGACGGGGAATTCGAGGCGGTGGGCCGCGTGTGGGGTTTTGACGGGCAACCCCCGCGGTCCAATACGGTTTTGTGGGTCGAAGGCGTGGTTGGCTTGTACAATGGCCAGACCCAGCTGATTCTGTCCTCTTTCCGGCCGGCCGCGACGGGGGAGTACCCGGCCGGCAGCTTCGTGCCGCGCTGTCCCGTCGACGGGACAGCGTTGTGGGAACGGCTGCTGCAATTGGCCGGAGGAGTTACGGAGCCCCGTTTGGCCCGGCTCCTAGCCGTCGTTTTCGCCGACCCGGACCTGGCGGGGCGCTTCCGCCAGGCGCCCGGAGCCGTGCGTCACCATCACGCTTACCTGGGGGGGCTTTTGCACCATACGGTGGCGGTTGCCGAACGCGCCCTGGGTATGGCGACCGGCGACCATCTGGATACGGACCTGCTGGTCGCCGGTGCCCTTTTACATGACCTGGGCAAAGTGGACGAATACTCCTGGGACGGGGTGGTCCTGGGCATGACCGACAAGGGCAGGTTTGTTGGGCACATCGTCCTGGGGATGATAACGGTGAGTTGTCTGGCCGCTGCCATCCCGGGCCTGGACGGGGTGTTCCTGGACCGCCTGCTGCATATCCTGGCCAGCCACCACGGTAAGCAGGAATGGGGATCCCCGGTCGAACCATGCACACGGGAGGCGCTTTTGGTCCACCTGGCGGATCTGGCCGACGCCAGGATGTTCAAGATGGAGGAAGCGAGGCTTGCGGCTTTGCCCGGCGATAACTGGTCGCCGCCGGTGCCTGAATTGGGCCGGATTTGGGCCGGCGCATAGGAAGGGGTCGTGCGGGGCGGTCAGAATGGGGGTGGGATGTGGGCTCCTTCAAGTTGTTCGGATACGCTTTCGCGGCTTTGCTGGCGATAATGGCCGCGGGTATTCTCCTCTACATGCACCTGGAACACATTTCCTTTATGAACGCTCTCTGGATGGCCGTGCTAAGCGTGTCCACCGTTGGGTTCTGGGATAAGGGGCCGCTTACCACCGGCGGCAGGATAGTTACCATGGGGTTGATCGTGGCCGGGGTGGGCCTGTTCACCTTTCTTTTGAGTAACGTTTCAGCCGTTCTGGTCGAAGGAAAGTTGCGGGATTTTTGGGGGAGAAAAAGAATGGAGAATTCCATTGCCGCACTTCGCAACCACATCGTGCTTTGCGGTGCGGGCAGGGTGGGTAGCCAGGTGGTTACCCATCTCAAGCAGGGGAAAACCCCTTTCGTGGTCATTGAAAGCGATGAGAAACGCCTGGAGGAATTGCAAGCCGATGGTGGAATCCTATTTATTGCGGGAGATGCGACCGAGGACAAGATACTCATCCAGGCCGGGGTCAAGGAGGCCGCCGGCGTTATAACCACCCTGGCCGAGGACGCCGGAAACCTTTTTATCACGGTTTCCTGCCGTGATTTCAATCCCGACCTGCGGGTGGTGGCCCGGGCCAACCGCCCGGAATCGGTGGTGAAACTCAAGAGGGCGGGGGCCGACGTGGTGGTCTGTCCCTCCTCCATAGCGGGCAGCCGCATGGTGCTGGCGGCTACCAAGCCGGCCAGCGTGGCTTACGTCGAGTCATTGATGGAAGAACGGAGCATCAACCTGGAACTGGAGGAAATCTTCCTGACCGGCGAGCACCCGTTTATTAACCGGGAATTGCGCCATTCCGGCATCCGGGAGGACTACGGCACGCTGGTTTTGGCGATACGCCGCCAAGACGAGACCATTATCAACCCGGGGGCCACTGAAATTCTACGCAGCGGTGATGTACTTATTCTCTGCGGTCCACCGGACCGGCTGGCGCGGCTGGAAAAAGGCTGAGTCGAAGCAAATCCGTTTACCGTCATCTTAGCGAGGAGGTGTCTGGCGCGCCCCCACCCGCAGGGGAGTGGGCTTGGTGTGCCCTATATATTGATGAAGTTAGAGCCGGTTCGGACTAAACGCAATTTCGAGACCATTCTGGATCAGATCAAGGCCCTCATCCTGTCCGGTGAACTGGCTCCGGGTGACAAGCTCCTGACGGAACGGGAACTGGCGGAGAGGCTCGAAGTTAGCCGGACTTCGGTGCGGGAGGTCCTGTCGGCCCTGAATCTGGCCGGGATTTTGGAGATCAGGCCGGGCGAGGGCATCTACGTCAAACGGGTCGCCGAGGGGTCCGTCATCGAACCGCTATCCCTGATCATGCTCCTCGAGCGCGACGACGTGCGCCACATCCTGGAGGTGCGCAAGGCCCTGGAGGTGGAAGCGGCCGGTCTGGCGGCCGAACGGCATACCGGGGCGGATATGCCCAAAATGGAGGCGGCTCTCGCAGCCATGGAGGACGACGTGCAGAAAGGTAATACCGGGGAACAGGCCGACCTGCACTTCCACCTCGCCATCGCGGCGTCGTCCCACAATCCCCTGCTCATCAGGCTGATGTCCACTATTCACGACACCATGAACCAGACGCTGAAAACCACCCGCCAGCTGTGGATGTCTTCCACCGCCGGCACCCCGTTGCGCTTGTTCGAGGAGCACAAACTTATCTGCGGGGCTATCAAGGGGCGGGCCAAGCAAAAGGCCCGGGAGCTGATGTACCAGCACCTCTGGAAGGTGGAGATCGAGATGGAGAGGATTTCCGCCGCCGCGAAAAAGGGCTAGGCCTGCCCGCAGGGAGACTTATACCCCCCAACCTTCTTCCACCCGCTTAACGGCGTTTCATATTTTTCGAAAAAATTACTATTTTCTCTCTTCCCGAAGAAGGAATTTTCCCTCGGCCGGAGTATTACTATTTTTGGTAGGATGGTCAGACCAAAAAAGTCTAAGGGGGGATTCTCATGGCGGACAGGAAGATTCTCATGCTGGTGGGCGATTTCGTAGAAGACTACGAGGTCATGGTACCGTTCCAGTCCTTGCTCATGCTGGGTTACACGGTGCATGCCGTTTGTCCCGGCAAAAAGGCAGGCGAAAAGGTGCGCACTGCGATCCACGATTTTGAGGGTGACCAGACCTACACCGAAAAGCCGGGTCACAATTTTACCCTCTCTGCCGACTTTGACGACATCGACGCGGACGGCTATGCCGGGTTGGTCATCCCCGGCGGGCGGGCACCTGAATACCTGCGACTGAACGATAAGGTTCTGGCAATCGTCCGTTCCTTCTTTGCCGCCAACAAGCCCGTAGCGGCAATCTGCCATGGACCGCAGATCCTGGCCGCGGCCGGGGTTCTAAAGAACAGGTTGTGTACGGCCTATCCGGCTGTCGGGCCGGACTGCCTCTGCGCGGGAGCCAGGTGGGGCGAAGTCAACGATACCTTCTCTAATGCCTGGGTCGATGGCAACCTGGTTACCGCGGCCGCCTGGCCCGGACATCCGGAGTGGATCCGCAAGTTTGTGGAACTCCTGGGAGCCAGGATAGAGGTATAGGACAGGGTGTATGCCATGGCAGACGCTTGCCCTTAAAGCGCGGTCTGCCTTTCTTTTTTCCGGCATCGGGATAAACTGATCCCGCCCGCCGGGAGATTTAGGGCCAGATCCCCCAACGCTTGCCTCAGTTGGGCCGCGCTTTGAACTTTTCAGAAAACGGCGGTTTGACCGGTATATGGGCTATTGACTGGATCACCTTCTGGGGTGTCACCATGTATTTCACCCTGGTCCATACCGGCCTTTTGGAAACCTTTGAAAAGTGGAAGATAAATCAGGTCACCGCGGATGTTCGCGTGCAGGCTATCCTGCTGGCATGGGCCTTCGGCGCTCTCCTGGAGGGTCTGGTAGGGCTTCGGTTATCCGTGGGCTGTGATTGCGCCTATCCTAATCGGACAGGGCATCAAGGACCTGGATGCCATCAGGGTCACCGCCATCGCCAACAACGCTCCGGTTTCCTATGGCGCCCTGGGCGCGCCCATCATTACGCGGGCTGCCGTGACCGGCCTGCCGCTCCTGAAACTCTCCGGTTCGGTCGGCAACATCGTGGCCCTGCTGGCACTGGCGCCACCCTGGGTGCTCATCTACCTGGTGTCCGGCAAGAAGGGCTTTAAGGACGGCTGGCCCCTGGCCATCGTCGGCTCCCTGTCCTACATTCTTGGTCAGTGGCCGGTGGCCCACTACATGGGTCCGTGGCTGCTGGATATTACGGGCTCCATAGTTTCCTTCGTTTGCCTCCTCCTGCTTCTGAAGGTCTGGCGGCCCAAGACCTGCCTCGGCTACGGGGGCTGCGAGATAGACTCGGCCAACGCCCAAAAAACTCACACTTTCGCTTCCGGCGAGGTGTTCCAGGCCTGGGTCCCGTTCTTCGTCATGGTGATCGTGGTAGTTTTGGGCACCTACGTAGCATTTCCCTGGGTTCCAAAGCTGAACGCCGTAAGCCTGGTATTGTGGAAAGTAGGGGCCGTCTCTTCCATTACCCATAAGCCCCTGCTGGTAATGTTCAACTGGAACCTGTTCGCGGGTGGCACCTGGATCTTCATCTCCTGGCTGGTTGTAGTACTACTGTTCGCGGGTAAGGCTTTCCCGGTTCTGGGCGATGTCTTCAAGACGGTCTTTCGTCAGATGTGGGGCGCTTTTCTGGTGGGCTTCTTCATCTTTGGACTGGCCAATCTGTTTAATTTCTCCGGCATGGCCGCCTCGCTGGCCAACGGTTTCTCCAAGATAGGTCCGGCGTTCATAATCGTGGCACCGATTCTGGGCTTCATCGGGGTGGCTCTGTCCGGCAGCAACACCTCCACCAACGCCATGTTCGGTTTCATGCAGGCGTCGGTGGGCAAGCTCCTCGGCTTCCCCGTCCTGCTGCTGCCGTCCCTGAACTCGGTGGGCGCGGAAGTGGGCAAGCCAATCGCTCCGCAGACGGCCAGCGTGGGTGTAACCACGACCGGCTATACGCGGAAGGAAGGCGATGTCATCCGGCACAACTTTGGTTGGACCCTGATCGTGCTCGGCTATCTGATTATTGTCGGGTTGTTCTACTACTTCCTCGCCCCTGGTGCCATGAGACTGTAATCTCCTCCCCTGTAACGGTCGGTGCGAGTGCGGGTGCCCGTATGGAAACGGCGGATCCGCTCCCGCACCGATCCTTTTTCTTTTTTACTATGGAAAGGTAGTTTTTTCTAGGGGCTTGCGGTAGAATAGCCTTATTCGGACATCAAGTTTTGCGCACAACAGGAGATGATGACATGCGGGAGCAGAAGGTGCTCCATGAACTGCAAAAAGTGTTGGGAAAGGATAACGTAATATACAGGCCGGAGGACCTTTATCTGTATTCTTACGATGCCACCCCGGACGTACCGAGGGAAGTGCCCGCCGTGGCGGTAACCCCGGAGAGTACCGACCAGGTAGCGGCGGTGGTGAACATTTGCCGTCAACACCGGTTGCCTATTTTCCCCCGTGGTTCGGCCACCAATCTCAGCGGCGGAACGGTGCCGCAGGCCGGAGGCCTGGTGCTGCTCACCCTTAAGATGAACCGCATTCTGGAGCTCGATCCCGATAACCTGACTGCTACCGTACAGCCGGGGGTCATAATCCAGCACCTGAACGACGCGTCGGCCCCGCATGGCCTGATCTATCCGCCCGACCCGGGGACGGTGGCCGTGGCCACCATGGGCGGCAGCGTTTCCGAATGTTCCGGGGGCCTCCGGGGGCTTAAGTACGGGGTTACCAGGGATTACGTCACCGGGCTCCAGGTGGTCATGGCCGACGGATCGGTGGCGCGCTTCGGCGGCAAGACGGTCAAGAACGTCACCGGGTATGATATGGTACGGCTTTTTACAGGTTCCGAAGGCACTCTCGGCCTTATTACTGAAATCATCGTCCGTCTCGTTCCGGCCCCCGCGGACCGCAGGTCCATGCTGGCCTCGTTTACGGAACTGGCCGCTGCGGGAGAGGCGGTGGCCGCCATTATCCGGGCCAAGGTCATTCCCGCCACCATGGAAATATTGGACCACACGACCATCTCGGCGGTGGAGAATTATGCCCACGTCGGGTTGCCGCAGGAGGCGGCGGCGGTGCTGCTGGTGGAAGTGGACGGCCTGCCCGAGGTGGTGCGGCAGGATGCGGCGACGGTTGAGCGGTTGCTTAAGCAGTGCGGGGGTCAGGTGCGGCTCGCGGCGGACGACCGGGAGAGGGACGCCCTGTGGGCGGCCCGCCGGGCGGCCCTGCCGGCTTTGGCCAGGCTGCGGCCTACCACCGTCCTGGAGGATGCCACCGTACCGCGCAGCCGGATTGTGGATATGTTGGTCGCGATTGGGGAGATCGCCAAGCGCCACGATCTGCTGATCGGCACTTTCGGTCACGCCGGAGATGGTAATTTGCATCCTACCATTCTGACGGATGAAAGTAACGGTGCAGAGATGGCCAGGGTACACGAGGCTGTGCAGGAAATCTTCACCATAGCCCTGTCCATGGGCGGAACCCTGAGCGGGGAGCACGGTGTCGGACTGGCGAAAAAACGCTTTCTGCCGCAGGAATTGGGGGATGGCGGGGTGGCCGCCGTGAGAAGAATAAAGCAAGCGCTTGATCCGGAGAACATCTTCAATCCCGGCAAACTTGTTCCGGGGGAAGAATGATATGGCACTCTACGACGACCTGACAAATCAGGCAGCGGACGTACAGAAATGCATGCGGTGCGGCAGCTGCCAGGCTGTTTGCCCCGTTTATTCCGTAACCCATGCCGAGGCGGACGTGGCCCGGGGCAAGATCCAATTGAGCCGGGCCCTGCTGGAGGGCCGCCTGGAGCCTACGCCGCACCTGTCGGCCTTGTCGCAGCGTTGTTTGTTGTGCCTGGCCTGTATCGACGCCTGTCCCAGCGGAGTGGCCACCTGCACGGACATCATCGGTCTGCGGGCAGCAGCGGCTAGAGGGGGCGGGTTGCCCCTGGCCAAGAAGCTGCTCATGACCGGCTTCGCCCACAAGCCCATGCTGGAGAAAGGGCTGGGGTTGGCGCGAAGCCTCCAGCCCCTGGCTTTCAAACGCGGCGTTAGCGGGTACCAGCCGCGTTTTCCGCTCGGCCTGGATCTGCGGCGCATTTATCCGGCCATCCCATCCCGGACCTTTTTGTCTACTGCCGGCGAATACGTGAAGCAGCCGCGGGCCGAGTTGAAAGTGGCCTTCTTTGCGGGGTGTATGACCAACTATATCTACCCCGGGGTCGGCCCGGCGGTAGTCAAACTGTTGGCCGCCCGCCGGGCGGACGTCGTCATTCCCAAGGAGCAGCACTGTTGCGGCTTCCCCGTCCTGGCTCTGGGCGATCCTGCTACGGCCAGGGAAATGGCTGCTTCCCACGTCAAGCTTTTCGACGGCCTTGGTGCCGATTACCTGGTTACCGCCTGCGGCACTTGCGGGGAGTCGTTCCTTGAACACTACCCCGAACTTTTGCAGGACGATCCGGACCTCTATGCCAGGGCCAAGGCCCTGGCGGCCAAAGTGAGGGATATCAGTTCCCTTCTGGCCGAGTTGCCCGCTCCCGGTGAACTATTACCTTTGCCGTGGCGCGTCACGTACCATCAGCCCTGTCACCTGGGACGGGGGATGAGGGTGGGCGATACGCCGGCCGACCTGATCAGGGCCGTGCCGGAAATTGATTTCGTCCCGCTGGCCGACCCGGACAGGTGCTGCGGGGGGGCCGGTTCCTTCCAGTTGTTTTATCCCGGGCTATCCCGGGAGATAGCCGGTCCCAAGCTGAAGGACATCCGGGCGACCGGTGCCGCTGTGCTGGTTACCGGGTGCGGGGCCTGCCGCAACCAGTTGGAGGGGCTCCTCGGCGGGGAAGACTGGAATGGGAAGGTCATGCACACGGCCGAACTGCTGGCTATGGCAACCCCTTGACGAAAGGTGTTCAATTGACACGGCCCGGCTGAAGATATAAGATGGTTTTGGGTTAACGTCCAGTCTTTGGGCTGGCTGCGGGATCTTCAACTTTGAACAAGAGGTGGCCTGTTTGAACGTAGGTCAAGGGCCGGGTAAGGATAAAGGGAAAGGCCGGCGTAAGGTCAAAGGCCAGAGTCCGGGAGAGGACAAACTCCAGAGTCCGGGAGAGGCCAAACGCCATCAGGTCAGCCACGCCGGTCTGAAGGCGGAAGTGCGGCAGGCCCCGAAGCCCCAGGCCATCGAACCGGACTTGTTTCAGGTGCAGGCTCTCGAGGCCGCTTGCCGGGGAGAGAATGTGCTCGTCGTAGCCCCCACGGGAGCAGGGAAAACCTGGGTGGCGGAGCAGTTGGCGGCGCGGGTGCTTGAGCAGGGTGAAGGTCTGATGTTCGCTTCGCCCATCAAAGCCCTTTCCAACCAAAAATACCGGGAGTTCGTCAAGTTGTTCGGGGAGGAAAGGGTAGGGCTGATAACCGGCGACCTCTCTCTCAACCCCGGTGCCCAGGTAATCATCCTCACAACGGAAATCTTGCGCAACAAGTGCATGAATAAACTGGAGAACATGAGCATGCTCCGCTGGATCGTATTGGATGAATTCCATCTCATGGACTCCGACCGTGGTGCCGCGTGGGAAGACACCATCATCTTTGCGCCCGAGAACGTGTGCATCGTCTGCCTTTCGGCCACGGTGCCCAACTACCGGGAGATAGCCGGTTGGATGAGGGAAGTGCGCAAGATGCCGGTGGCCATAGTGGTGGAGAAAAGCCGTCCCGTGCCCCTGGCCTGGCGCTGGTTCGTCGGCAACCGCGCCCTGACGGAAAAGACAGCCCGGGCCGCCGTGGCAGCCTTGAAGGCAGAGAGGTCCAGGCGGCACTCCTTGGGGGGCTACCGCTATACTTTCCGGGAGCCTTCCCGCCATCGGTGCTGAGGTGGACTTGTCTTCGCGGCACCGGGCAAAGTAAGGGTTCTTTCCGGGTGGATGCGGCCATACCGAAAGGGGTAATTGCGTGGGGATGATGGACTTCCGGCCCGTCTTGGAACACCTGATCCGGACGAATAGATACCCGATCCTGTTTTTCCTGTTTAGCCGCAACGGTGTGGAGAAGGCGGCCCAGGCTATGGCCAACCGTTTTGCCCTTCTGGGCGAGGAAGAAGCCACTTTTGTCCGGAACCGCGCTGAAGAGTTGCCGGAGCGCGTCAGAAAAATGCACCGGATCCTGATTGAATGCCTGCCGGCAGGTTTCGGGTTTCATCATGCCGGACTCTTGCCCTCCGCTAAACACCTCGTCGAGGAATTGTTTGAAAAAGGCTACCTGCCGGTGGTTTTCTGCACGGAAACCTTTGCCCTGGGCGTGAACTTTCCCGCCCGGACGGTGGTTTTCGGCTCTACCACCAAGCGGGATGACTACAGTTTCCGCCCCCTGACCAACAGAGAGGTGCTCCAAATCAGCGGGCGGGCCGGCCGGCGGGGCATAGACCGCATCGGTTATGCGTACGTGCCGGTCGACCCGGACTACCCGGACGATGTCTTCGTGACCGTACCGCACAACCCGGAGCAGGTAGCGGCCCGCACGGAGATGACGCCTCTTACTGTATTGCGCCTGATCGACCGCTTTGAGGACAATGCCGAGGATATACGGAAGTACCTCGATCTGAGTTTCGCCGTTTATAAGAACAGGGGATACTGTGCCAAACTGACCGCCCAGATAGACAAGTTGAAGGAAAAGAGCCGGCAGCTGAATGAAACGTGCCGTTTCCTAGAAACGGGTGACGTTCTCTGTCCGGCTTCCCAGTTCGACCTCACGAAAAAGGTAAAGCAGCTGAAAGACGAAATCCGGGTTTCCCAGGGGGCCTTGAACTCGACCAGGAACAAGCAGAGGAAGCGGAAGCACGCCCGGCGCATTGACGAGAATTCGGCACTGCTGGCGGAACTGGAAGGATCCCTGCGCGAGCGCCTGGAAGTCTGCCAGTGCTCTTTTTATGATGAAAAGCAAAAAAGGTGTCCGGTCCGGAACGAATCGGACGAGCTACTGCACCAGTGCCAGGGTCTGGAGAGACGGTTTCTCGATTTTCCGTACTCGGTGGAAGCCCTCATCAGCCAGTATGACGCCATCAAGCAGCCGCTTTCCCAGGGAGGCTTCATCCACGAGGGGCGGCTGTCGGGGAAGGGGACGGTGGCTCTGGCCGCCGGTCCGGCCGGTGTGTTGCTGGCGGAGGTTCTTTCCATCCCCGGTAACGGCGGGGACCCGACCGAGGGGGGCGACCCGGCCCGGCTGGCCGGGATCACCGCCGGTTGCCTATGTGAGCGCGATGAGCGCTTCAAGCTGAAAGACTCTGTCTGGCAGGTGGTCAAGGAGGCCCGGCAGAACCTTCTGGCAGCCGGCTTTCCTCCTGTCGATGTCCTGTTCAACGAGGAGGACGCCGGTGCTGTTCATGTCTTCGCCTGTTCAGGAGATATTGTCCTGGCCGGTGCCGCCGGCAACATGGCTCCGGGCGATCTGGTCATGCTGACCCGCCGGGCGGCCGAGGTCCTGCGCAGCACGGCGACCGTGGTCCCACAAGCCAGGGATCTTCTGTTGACCGCACACGACATTATCTGGCAGGAAGAAGTGGCGGAGGTAATGCCCTGACCAGGAAAGAAACGCCCTGTTTTCTTCGCCATCCGTCGGCCAATCTTTCGCCGGTGGGTTGACGTCAGACGTCGTAGGGGTTATAATAACCTACGAGCACGAGCCCGGGATGTGGCGCAGTTTGGCCTAGCGCGCTTGCCTTGGGAGCAAGAGGGCGGGGGTTCGAATCCCCCCATCCCGACCAGACTCCTTCGGCGGGCAAGAGCCACGCTGTTTTCGTGGAGGGGTTCCCGAGTGGTTAAAGGGAGCAGACTGTAAATCTGCCGGCGACGCCTTCGTAGGTTCGAATCCTACCCCCTCCACCAATAGTACCCTCCCGGCTCCGTTCTCCGATATACGGGCCATTAGCTCAACTGGTAGAGCAGGCGACTCTTAATCGTCAGGTTGGGGGTTCGATTCCCTCATGGCCCACCAAAAACCCAGTAATATCAAGGGTTTCAGGGTTCCCATAAGTTTACATTTCCATACTTGCCGTTAAATTGTATCGGCCATTCCCGGATAATAAACTGTCCATGATTTCCGTCAGATGGTCCTGCATCCTACTGGTGACGTGGACATAGGTTCTGGCCGTAAATCAGGGATCGTAGTGTCCCAGTTCCTCACTGACTGCCTTCAGGTCGGCACCGCTCTCCAGGAGCAAGGTGGCGGATGTATGTCGCTTATGTGGATCTCTACATAAGCGGCATTATGGAGAGTCGTCCGTTATGTAGAGTCAACCTTTCAACCTGTTGAAAAAGAAGGCTTTTACACTTAATTATCTCCACATAATTACTAAATCCTGAGATGGTTAGCCCAAGGGTCCACCCATTGATCCCGTGGTAAAGCTGGCCGAACGGGCTATATTTTAAGCTCTGAACAAGAGCATAAAGGAGGTTGAGGAGCCTGACCGGAATTGACGGCTGCCAGAGGGACTATGCGGCCATATCCTAGTGGCTGAGGTTCTTAACGTCGGCCGGCTCATACATTCGGTCGAGGAACTGACTTATTTTTATGTTGAGTGATTCCGAGGTTGTTTTCGGTATGGCTAACCCCTCAAGGATTGACTCTACATAATATTTTGCTCTCCATAATGTCGAAGGTCATGGAATCTGACATGATGCAGCCCGGTGGTCTTAAGGAAATCCCCAAACTGTTTTGAGAATGTCTCCGGGTTGTTGGGCCTGCCGTCCGGCCGCTAAACCACCAGATCGTTGTTCTGGCAAGCCTTTCCGAGCTTCAGCCGGTCCTCATTCTGCTTAGCCTTATGCTTCTGGAGGGCCTGGATGACATGGCTAGGTAGCTTGAGGGTCCGCTGACTCTTCTTGGTCTTGGGCTTGCCGAAAACAAGCTCTCCGTCATCACGGCGGGATAGGTTGTACTTGATGGATAGGGTGCCGTGCTTCAGATCCACCTCCCGCCAATGGAGAGCCAGGATCTCGCCGCGCCTCATACATTTACTGACAGCCAGGATGAAGATGTGTAATAGTGTATTCTTGGCCTTTTCCAGCAGGGTGAGGAATTCCTTGGTCTTCAGGGTCTCCCTCTGTGTCGCCCTTCTTTGGTAGCTTAACTGCCTGGGCCACGTTCCGCCCGACCATTTCCCATTCCACAGCATGATTTAGGGCTTCCTTGATGATCCGGTGGGGAGCGATGTGGACCAGGGGCCCCGGGCAGTCTACGGAGGAACACTAGGCCGCCCTCAATGCGCGGATTGGCTACGGGCTGCTGGGCGGCCGGTATGTAGGAAAAGTAGGGGCCCGGTTGAAACACCGGGCCCCTATGGGCTATCAATCATTTGTTTGACCTGCCTCGTCGACGCCGGGCGGCCAGCCCCGGCGGACGGGGTGAATGCCCCGTTTCGGCTGTATGTTCCAGCCCGCATGGCAAGGCGGGAGTTGGCCGCGCCGGACAGCCAAACCGCCTATTGTCTTGCTGGGCTTTTTGGAATACAATTGGACCAGGAGTCATTTGACTGGAGGTGGGCCTAAGTGAGCGCGGTCCTCAAGGAATTAGAGGATGTCGCCCGTCGTCTGCCGCAGGAGAAGCTGAAGCTGCTGGTCGAGTATGCGCACGACCTTGACGATGACCTTACCCCGGGGGATATAGCCGACATCGAGGCAGGCAAGGCTGAGATCGCCCGTGGGGAGTGGGTGAGTTTGGATGAGTTCTGCCAGCGGGAAGGGTTATGAGCTAAGGTTGTCCCGCCGAGCAGACTCCTATCTGTCCGGACTGGACAAGCCCACTAAGGAAAACATAGTAAAACACCTTAAGAAGCTAGAAAAGGACCCCTCAGTGCGTGGCCAGAGTATTAAGCCATTAAGCAGTACCGAAGAACAATACAGATTGAGGGTAGGAGACTATCGAGTTATTTACTCGATTAACGAGAAAGATAAACTAATTCTTGTTTCGACGGTTCGACCCCGAGGGGATGTTTATAAGAGGTAGGATGGAGGCCCGGCAAACACCGGGCCTCCCTAGGCCCTTGCCCTGCCCCGGTGTTTCCCTTTCATAATACCCCATTTGTCCGAATACAGCTTACCAGCTCATGCCGGACAAGAGCCTATTTTTAAAGCGGATTTTTGTTCAGTAAGACATTTCTCTTGCAGAATCCTTCCCGTTTACATCGAATTACTATCCCTCAAAAAAGAATGGGCGTGCAACAAGCAGGCGGTGGTCATCCGATGTGCCTGTTCGGGGTGGTCCCTTTTTCGGTTATTACAACCAGCAGTTGAAGCCGCGTGGTATAACGCCCGGTTCCGTAAGCTGGAGCACGTTTCCAGCACGTTATATATGGCATATGCTGGATCTCACGGAAACAGCTGGCTGGATGTAGGATGCGGAAAGCTTTTGCCCGTATCCTTCTTGGACTGGCCGGAAACTAATATTAATAACGGCAGCAGGGGTGACCGTTATGGGAGCCGGAGGTAATGTTCATGGAATCATGGTGCCTCATGTCCCACCGTTGATCGAGTACGAAATGGATCATAAGCCATCCCAGGTTGTTGGTGAACTAAAATACATTGGAAGGAAGATGAAGGAGTGGGGAGTGGAGGCGGTAGTTATAGCCGACACTCATTGGCAAACTAGAGACAAGTTCTTTATCGACGACTCTTCGTTTCATCGAACGGTGATGAGTTATCACGGGTTTCGTGGTGAAATAGAATATGATGTCGCCGGATATCCCGAGCTGGCAGGCGTACTGCTGGAGGCCGCCGAAAGGAATCTCGTCTTTCCGGGAGTCGAAAAGCACGGGGCCGATCATGCCATAACAATACCGTTGCACTTCATGTTCCCGAAGAAAGATGTGCCGGTGGTTCCACTCTCTATCGCAGGGACACCTCTCTGCGCCTTTCGCTGGGGGAGGACCATGGGGGAAACCTTGAGACACTGGGGCGGTAAGGTGCTATTTGTTGCCTCTGGTTCCCTTTCCCACGACCTTGACAGTTTTTCGAGGGGCTTGCCACCAGCGAAATATAAAGAATTTGATCGTCAAGTGCTCAAACTGCTTTCTGAGGGAAATGGGATGGATGTGCTGTCCCTGAACCCCGATCTTATTGATGCGGCGAAATCAGAAGGAAATTTCCGCGACCTGTACATGCTGCTGGGCGTGATAGGTTCGCAGACTCGTGGGCATGTTAGGGCTTACGAGAATCTGTCCGGTATAGGCATGGGCGTTGTTGAATTTATTGATTCTGGCTATGACGAGGGGGATGGTGTACTGTTGCGGGACTATTACTATAGCGATTTGTTCCATTGAAAATTAATGGGAGGAATCATTTTGCATGGGCGATACAACAGAGTCTATCGATCAAGAAATAATTCGTTTATATAACGATGGGGACCGGGAGGAGGCATTTAGGCTGTTCATCAGCCAGTATCAGGCCAAGCTCTAAATGCTGGCCTACCGGATGCTGGGAAATTATGATGATGCTATGGATGCCCTGCAGGAGATTTTGATCCAGGTTAATCGCTCTCTCGAAACTTTTAAGGGAGATTCTAACTTGTATACATGGGTTTATCGACTTAGTTCAAATGTCTGCCTAAACTTTCGCAAAAAGAGGAGTCGTACCGGCAATCAGGTAGAATGGGACGAGAACATTACCCAGTCAGTTATGCTGCCGATTGAGCGTCCCAATGAAGATCCGGATAAAATGTGTGAGACCAAGTATAAACAGTTTCTGGTCCAACAGGCCATTCTAACCCTACCTGAAACCCAGCGGATGGTTCTGGTTTTACATGATTTGGAGGGGATATCTTCACCTGAAGTGGCAAGAAATTTGAATATTAACGCCAATGCTGTTAAATCGCGGCTCCATCGTGGAAGGGCGGCCCTGCGTACCATTATAAGAAGGGGTTTTGAGGTCAAAGGCATGGAGGGAGTTGGCATTGTTTCGGTTAGCCAATCTGGCCATTTAATGTAAAGGAATTTTTTTAATTTGACCGTATCCTTATTCCTATGTGGTTTGACTAAAGAAATGAAAGACAAAATCATTGTTTGTCTGTTCTGGTCATTAACGGCTTCTTCCGTTAGGATAGCCGTTTGATGATAAATCGAATTTGTATCAGGAGGTTTTTGTAATGGCTAAGGTTGGCGAAGTGTTCATATGTGAACTCTGTGGAAACGAAGTGACTGTGACAAAACAAGGTGGCAATCCCGAGATCCATTGCTGCGGTCAGCCGATGAAGAAGAAGTAGCAGCAGGTAACAGTACGGCTTATATAAGAATAGGTGTTCGAAAGGAAAGAAACGTATGAGAAATATCTGCAACAATTATACACATCAATCAAGGGGCTACTGCACCCATTTGACCAAGAACGCGAAATAAAGAGGAATAAATGGCATAGTCAATGTAGAATCACATCGCAAAACAAATAAGAGCCGCAAAGCCAAGACATTTATCCTCCCAGGGTCTACTAGGGGGGATGCCAAGGAAAGCCTCCCTTTTCTCAATGGAATCACGTTTTGACCTGGCTAAAGCGAAATATAGCGATGGCGCCAAGGCCCAAACAGGCAATCCTTCCAGGCAGCATATGAGAGCGCGAACGAGCGGGCTTTCCGTGACGGCAAAAGAAAGGACCGGCGCAAAGCCGGTCCGGAATCTAGGGGGGCCGCCGGTCCCCTTATTTGCGCCCCTCATCACGCCGCGTAACCATGGAGTCAGGAATTGCGGCCCGGCTGCTAACGGCCCTCAGGGTAGACAATCCTAACCTTCCGTTCTCATAGGTTACCACCACCCGGTCGGGATAGGGCACATCCACATGGAGGACATGGGGACACCTTTGAGTTTGGCCAGTTAGCTCTTTAACTCAGATGGCTTCCTATACAGGCCGAGCCACAGCCAGGTTTTCAGCGTAATCGTGGTGGGCAATGACCTCACTCCCTTCTTACATCGGCGACCGCCCCTACTTATTCTGGCATCACTTTAAGCCGGTTCTTAAACCGTGAGCCCGTATGACCATCATAAGATTGCCGGCCCGGGTCTCGGTCGAATCGTATTGCACTTCCACCCTGCTTGGGTAGGTGACTGTTACTTTCTTTACGCCAGGCAGGGTGACGAGCGACTGCCGGAGCCTTTCTCCGGACCTTCCGCCCAGGGGCTGCGGGACATTGATCGCTACAGTGTTAAGCATTTTTATCCACTACTCCCTCCGTACAGGCATGCTTTCGGGACCGGCGCCCAGGAAAACGGGGCAGGCTGCCCAGTGAGCAGCCTGCTCTCCCTTTCCGGATTGGTTCTACACCGGCGGGCAGTTGTTGCAGAGCGTCGGAACCGTGGGCGGACAGATCGGTGGAAAGGGGCTCGGCGTGACGCAGATGGTCGGGGTGAGCACGGTGCCGATAACGGACAGAACCACAGGGAATATAGACTTGATGACAATGCACAGGTTGAAGGAGCAGCAGACCACGTCGTCGATACAAATGCAGGGACCGCAGCTGAAGGTGATGTCGCAAGCCGTGGTGGCTCCGTCCGGCGTACAAAGGGTGACCGTCTTAAAGAAGCTGGTGGTATTGGTGGAGTGGGCGATAATGACACCGGCCAAGTTCAGGATATTGATAGTGAGCGAGTACGAAACCAGGAACGTGACGTCAAAAAAACCGGCGGTGGTGCTGGCGGTCCGCGATACCTCGGTGCAGCTTATGCTGGTCAGCGTGCAGGCAGCCGTATGGTCCCTACAGGTAAGACGCGGATCATGGTTAACAAACGTAAACGCCGCGAGAGGGAGACACACATCCTGGGACTCCGTCTGGAAACAGAAGTCTAATACCTGGGGTACTTCAATGCAAATGGGGGCAGGCATGATTAACTTTACCTCCTCTTGTGAGCTATCGATCCGGCCGTTACCGGCTCGATTTATGCTGGCATTTCCCTGGTCTAGAATATTATATATGTATTTCCCTGTATTGGTGCCATTGTCAGTAAATACACTGATACCGAGGGTGCAAAGGTCGCAGCCCGGTAGAAAGGCAGCTCAATCGCCAATATGGAAAAAAATAGCCTTCTGTGGGCGGTGATTATGCTCCTAAATACCGCCGTTAGGTAATTACTGGTAATCATTATGACAGATTATTCCATGGAACCTTAAACACACGCCGTCAGGAATTCCTCCTGTTGTATGTTCGGCCTAGAAAGCCCCAACCCCGACGCATGCAAATATTATCCATATATCTATACGATGTTATGTCCGCCATAAAGGCTGTAAAAAACGATCCATGCTGCCCCTAAGGAATAGACGAAAAAGGAAAAAAGATCTCAATCAGATAAAAAACATGAGTTCCATGGGGAGCAAACTATACCATAACCCCCCCAGGTTTCTTAGGAGACATTTCATGGGAATCCGGATTTCACACGTCAGTAGGTCTATGCCGATAATTCTTTCAGTGGGCTGCAGTTGCTTGGCCCAGTAGTAGAGATGCCCCGTGGCCAGCAACCTGACCCTGCCGGCCACCGCCGGCGTGACCCTAAGCAACAATGACAGCGGTACCCACACTGCACCGCTGACCGTTACCATAAGTGACAGCAGCTTATGGCAGGATGTCTACTATTCCACCGCAGGCGATCCGAAGCAGGTCAGCGGCGTCATTTATGCCAGTCCGCTGCCATTCAATTTCAGCCTCTCTGCCTCGGCCACGGTGTACGCAGGTGTACGATAGCAGCATGGGCTGAGGAAGCCTGACCTCGGCCGCATATACCATCAACGGCCCGGCCCAGACACCGACGCCGACCATCAACACCCCGATCTACGCTGGATCTACCAGCGTAGATCGGCACTGCGGAGGCGGGGGCGGACATCGTGCTCACCATCAATAACGGGACGCCGCAGTCCACGACGGCATCCGAAACCCTTTACAAACAAATGGTTTCGGATGCCGTCCAGAGCGACCAGCCCCACGGCGCGGTCCAGGAGGAAATACCTTCTCACGATTACTCTTCCTATTGCCTTGGATTATTTTTTCGATTACAATTGGAGCAAAAGTCATCCGACTGGAGGTGCCCCAAGTGAGCGCAGTCCTCAAGGAAGTGGAGGATATTGTCCGCCGCCTGCCGACGGAGAAAGTGAAGCTGTTGGTGGAATACGCGCACGGCCTGGACGACGGCTTCAGCCCGGAAGAGATTGCAGAGATCCAGGCCGGCAAGGCTGACATCGCCCGTGGGGAGTGGGTAGGCTGGGATGACCTCAAGAGAGAACTCAACCTTTAAGCTGAAGCTATCGCGGCACGCGGAGAACTACCTTCGGCGGGCCGACCGGACTACCCAGAAGCGCATTGGCGAAGCCTTGGAAGCTATCCGGAAAAACCCGCTCCACGGCCCGCATATTAAGGCACTGGAAGGTGATTACCGCCACGAGGTGGCAGGGCTACGGTAAGTCTACTCCGTGAACGTGGAAATCTCTTACATCGGCCCTCGGGGCGACATCTATAAAAAGTAAAGTTAATTAAGTGGTTGAAGAAGGGGGCCGGATCAACCGGCCCCCTTGTCACGGTGGTGAGTATTCTTCCTGGGCTCCGTAAACACTGGCCCAATCCCGAGAAGCATAGGCTCTGGGAATCACGGAAACCTAGTAGAATAGAGGTTTGGCTGTGAATCCTAGGTGCACCTTAAGTAAAAATATTCGCATAACTTGAAACTGAATGGCTATCTTAATTTCGGAGGTGGGTGACAAGTTGAAGAAGGTAGTCCTTTTTTCCAGCAACACCTGACCACATTGCGTCAAGGCGAAAGAGTTCCTTTCGCAGCACGCCATCCATTATGAAGAGAGAAACGTCAGCGAAGATCCCGCGGCGGCCCGCGAACTGCAGATGCGGAACGTGATGGGCGTTCCCGCCTTTTTGATCGGTGACGACCTGGTGGTCGGTCTCGATAGGCAGAAGGTCCTCGGCCTGGTAGACCACCGGGTGGTGCACTGTGATCAGTGCTCGCAAAAGCTGCGAGTGCCCGTCGGTAAAGGCAGGATCCGGGTTACCTGCCCCCAGTGCTCGAACAAATTCTCGGTAGATACGTAGCAACGCGGGTAAAGATGGCAAGGCCTCCGGGGACGGAGGGCTTGCCGTTTAACCTTTCAGGGAGTTGATGAGCAAAACTCTCAGGACCGGGTGTCAGTCACCGGCCTCCCAGCAGCCGCGCAAGACATCCGTGATTTCTTCCACCCTTCCAGCATCGGGTCCCACGTTGGCCGCCAGAGGCGAAAGACTCTCTATCAGCTCACTTAACTGCAGACTGATGGCCGTGAGTTGCGTAAGCGGAATGTCGATTTCGGCGCAGAAGGTTTCAGCCGCCGCAAGCAGGTTGGCGACGGCTTGCCCTACACCAGCGACCTGCCAGTTTTCAGTCGTCTTCAAATGCCGCCGCTCGGCCATGAGTAGGTTGAGCACCAGGAAGCCGACCACTTTGTCCAGGGCGGTATCCAGGCACTCAAGGCTGTTATCCGGGCAGGTTTCGTAGAGGCGCTTCGCTTCGGCCTGGTCCTGCCGCGCCAGGGCATCGACCACCAGTCGCAGGCGGTCGTGGGCCGTAAGGTCATCGTAATTCTTAATTTCGTTTGCCTTCCTTCCTTGATCAAGCTCGACCGGGCCGGCTGTGCGGGTCTCTTCCACCCATATCCCGCCTGGGCGTGAATGCCTCCCCGCCCTCCGGTACGAGGCACCTCCGCTACGAGCTGGAGGTGACCTTATGGCTCATGACAGTTGGGTTACGCCGCTTGGTTTGCTCTCAGAGAGAGCAGTTCCAATACCTTTTTGCGGCGCAGTTCCTTATTCCAGGAATACTTCCTGGCAATCTCACGCAATTCGGCATCAGAAAAACGTTTCCTGATGTTCTTGGCCGCGTTTATATCCGCATCTTCCGTATGGCCGCAGCGCTTGCACTTGAATACCTTGCCGCTGCGGTTCTCCTTGTCGACACATCCGCATTTTGAGCATTCCTGGCTGGAATACGCCGGAACGACGTAATCCACGCTTCCGCCTAACCACTCCAGGTCCTCCCTCAGGTGATCCTGCAACTCGCCGCGGGCCCATACAGATAAATCGAACCGGCCCTTGGTGCTTCGCTTTGCCCTCTGGGTGCTCATCTCTGCCAGGTCTTCGAGGACGACGCGGCTGTCCGACAGGTTTCCCATGTCCCTGATAAGTAGATTCACCGCC
Organism: Spirochaetia bacterium; assembly: GCA_035530395.1. Taxonomy (GTDB): domain Bacteria; phylum Bacillota; class Desulfotomaculia; order Desulfotomaculales; family JAJYZD01; genus JAJYZD01. The sequence goes on along the minus strand of DATKUX010000004.1, from coordinate 10,003 downwards.
CGGCCGATTTCTGTTGACACGACAGCCTTGATCCGCCGCCGCATTTGGTTCCACCGATGATCGGAGAGGTGACGCAGATACTCATTGACCCTCTTCAGGAGGCGGGCCTGCTCCTCAGTATCAGTACAGGTCTCCAGCCGCTTTTCGGTCTTCGTTTTCAACGCCCGAAACTTGTTGCGGGTTTCCTGCAGCTTGAGGTATTTGTCGTACTCCTTCCTCACCAGCTCACTGAAGCTCTTGCCGTATTGCTTGCCGTTCGAGAGGCTGAGCGGCGTCGTCATACCCACGTCACAGCCGATGACTTCGGCACAAGCGGCGTTCGCCTGCTTCTCCTTCGCCACCGGGACGGAGATGTGGATATGCCGGCCGCGTATTATCAAAAGGGCTTTACGCTGGTTGGTATCCCGCCAGCCGGGGAACAGACTTTCCAGGATCTCCTTCTTTCCGCCAATCAACTGAAAGGGCACGTTTATTCGTTTGAACGGCACGTTTCCGGCCATGTTGACCCACAGGTTGAACTTGACCGTGTTTTCCGACTCAGCAACCGAGAACACCCGGTAGTCCAGCAAGATGCTGCCGCCCTTGAACCAAGGCTTGCTCCACCGCCACCTGGTCTCGCGAAAGGCGTGAAATATCTTTACCGGGATTCCCCACCGCTGTGCACGGGTCAGTCTGTTGTAGGTCTCCGCCGCACGTCGCAGGTATTCGCTGTCGGAGTCAGCCCACCGGGCAACAACGTCGGCCATACAGAAGTCCCCGCTTATAAACCTGGCAAACAGGGTGTGGTTCCTTGCCATCACCGCGTAAACGAGCTGGTATTCCGGCGATAGGCAATTGATCCGCCAGATGTCGGCCGCCAGCTTATCCTGGATCGCCAGGTAGTGCTCGCGCAGAATGTCCAGCATCCTGTTACCAGCGATCTGCGCATATGCCGAGAGCACGGGTGTCTCAATGTTTTCTTTTTGCATCGCTGCCGTGGCGCTTCCGGTCAGAATACGCTCAACCATATCCAGACGCCAGTACCAGTCCCCTATCCACTCGTTCACCGCCCGCGCGTGCCGCCGGTCAACCTCGTAAAGCTCATCCATATTGCTCTGGTTGACCAACGACTTGGGCACCGCGATAACCACGCTCTTATACTGCTCGTTGCCGGTCTTCTCTTTCTTTTTGACCTTCTGTACTGTCTTCCTGGCCATGCATTTACCCCCCTTCCCTACAGGTGTCCTGCCACCTATCTTACCATATTGTCGAGCTAATGGCAAGTATGCCCAGGTAGAAAAAATAAGAATATTCACCTTTCGTGTATGACGCCTCTCGTCCCCTGCGTGAACGCAGGGGACGAGAGGCGATCTAGTTAAAACACCACAAACAGCTTGAGGGGGTCAAATCTGCCTGTCCGTGCAGTGGTTTGGCCATAGGACGACAGGGGGGACCATGTCGCGGCAAATGTATCGGGGGAAGAGCCGGTGGTGGAACACATGATGAAGCGCAATTTGCTACCCCATCAGCCATGGACCATCACAGCGACATCCGGCGAAAGACTTTTGGCCAAATATCCTTGCCCGGTGAACCTTTGGCCGTGGACAGGAACGTCCCCGCCAGTACCATAATACCCCCGGTCACCGCCCATAAACCCACCTTGTCATGGAGAACTATCGCGGCAATAATACCGGTCAGGAAAGGCCGGAAATAGAGATAGCTTCCCACTGTTACGGCAGGCAACCTGGTCAGGGCCCGGTACCAGGCCAGATAACCATAGACGGAAGCCGCTCCCCCCAGATACAAAAGGTTGAGCCAGCCGACCCAGTTAGGGACTTGGATGCCCTTGGTGACAAGTTCCGGTACGGCAAACGGGATCAAGAACAGGGTCCCTACTAAAGTAGTGTATTTGATGAGGGTCATCACACTGTACCGGCTTAACAATTTCTTGCCATAGATACTATATAATGCCCATGATATGGCGGTCAGCAGTATTAAAAAATCTCCCAGGAGGCGACCGTTTCCCGCATTGTGGGTGGTATGGCCGTTGGTAATCACAAGCAGGCAGCCGGCGAATGCCAGGACAAGACCTACAACGGCCAGCGGCCTTACCCTTTCCTTGAGCAGAAGCCAGGAGATCAAACCCATGAAAACCGGGGACAGGCTGATAAGGATGGAAGCATCGGTGGCGTTGGCATATCTTAGCCCATAGTGCTGCAGAAGGTAGTACAGGGTGACGCCCGTCAGCGAAAGGAAGAAAAGGATCGGGTAATCGGCCCTTTCGATCCGCTCCTTGTTCTTGCTGCCCATCGCCAGGAGAATAATTGAGGCCACCAGGTACCGGTACAACGCTGACAGCGCCGGGGTAACCTGGGTGAGGACTACCTGGGTGGAAACAAAGGTGCCCGACCAAATGGCAACAACGAAGAGCAGTTCGAGGTGGGTGAAATACACTGGCTTACTCTTCGTTTTCGCCGGTGCCGTTTCAGACATCGGAAATACCTTTGATTTCGAAAAGCACTGTACCACCATCGCCGTAGGGCGGACCGGGATCGATACACTGGACTGTTCTGGCCGTCAATCCCAGGTCCCGCAGGTCCTTTCCCAGCCTGGCCGCGAAAACGACGGGATAGATGTTGGTGAAGGCAAAGCCGCAGACCTTGTCACTCTCGCTAAGCGAGATGTTGGCGCCTCTCAGGACGATTTTATCGCCGGCCTTTATCCCCGCCGCGCAATGACCCCTTACTTCCTTTGCGGTAATCACCAGATCCATCGCTGATCCCCCTAACGATTGTTTATTAAATAGGACAAGGTTTTGTTTGTGAGGCACATCTCATTAAATGTTTGCTGCCCCAGGGCATCGATGAGGTACTTACCCCAAATATCATGTTTGATGTATTCTTTGGCTACTAAGACAATACAGGGTGTCGAGGTCAATATGCCGGCGGCTTCGCCGGTGGGACTTATTTCGCTGATAACAACCTCCTTATTGTCACTTACAATCACAGTAAGCCTATTGCCCAGTCTCTTTTGAGAGGAGGCGCCGCACGATTCCAGATTAATTTGGTTCTGCCAACTGGTGTCGCACCTGCCGAATATGCCGGCGATGACCACTACACCCCTGGTCTCCGCTCTAACGACGGCATCATTGATAAGCACGGCCTCAGGTGGCCAGACCGACAAAAAGAGGGATTCCCTGGCGTTATCGGTGACGGCCAGCATTTTTTCGATTATGTTTTGGTAGTCACTCAGATTCCAGGTCAGATCAATATCGGGAAGAGGCTGAACCTGTTGAAGTTGCGTTTCAAGATCTCCGATAACTCGGATTCTCTTCCTATGAAGCCAAGGCCTACTTTGCCCTGGTGCTGAAACATCCTGCTCACGGTTATGAGATCAGTAAAATCGCCCGGATTCCCCCTGCCAAAATCTACGAGACCCTTTCCAGGCTGAAGAACAAGGGTGCCATTATCGACAGCAACACCGATCCCACCAAATACTACCCTGTCCCCCCGGAAACCTTACTGGGCAGGTTAAAGCAAGACGTTTTGACGACAGATGAGAACGAATCAACACTGCCACCGGGCAATTACCGGTGGTGGAATCCGTAAAACAGAAAAGAACCAGGGCTTCGCCCTGGTTCTTTGTAACGGTTCATTGCCGGGGATTACCCGTCAGGCTATGCAGTGCGAACATGTCTGGTTGCTGATGCACTCATCGTGTCCCCTGCAGGCGCGGAGGTTCATTATTACAGCCAGTTCGAGGGTTTTTTGCACCACCAGGGGATCGAACTGGGTCCCGGCATGCCGGGCCAGTTCCTCCAGCGCCATCCGGTTGGAGAAACCGGGACGGTAGACCCTGGCCGAAGTCATCGCCTCAAAGGAGTCGGCCACGGCCAGGATCCGGCCGAGAAGCGGGATGCTTTCCCCCGCCAGACCTTTGGGGTAGCCCTTCCCGTCATATCGTTCGTGGTGGCATAGCACCGCTTGGACTATTTCCGGCGGCATCTCGAAGTGCTTGAGGACATTGGCGCTGAACTGGGGATGTTGGCGGATGACGGCCATTTCGTCGGCATTCAGGCGGCCCGGCTTATTGAGAAGCTCCGGCGGCAGGCCGATCTTCCCGATGTCGTGGGTCATGGCGGCGAAGAAAAGGTGGTTAAGATTGTCAGGGCTCAGGTCGAGGGTCTGGCCGATGGCCAGGGAGTAGATGGCCACCCTTTCCAGATGGCCCCTGGTGTAGGGGTCCCGTTGTCCGATGGCGGCGCTGAAGCTGTGAATCATCCTCATGTTGCGGAGTTGCAGTTCCTGGGGCAGGTCGGGGGGGAAATAAAAGCCCCAGGTCATGTCCACTTGCCGGTCACAGTTGCGCATGATCCAGGTGGTCACCAGGTGGTGGATCGGTTCCGGGTGCAGGTCCGTTTTTATGATCAGCTTGTGGTTGATGATCTCCTTTTCCCGGACCAGGGTATCCATGAGCGGCGAGAGAAACTGGTACCGGTTATCCAAAAGCCGTCCATGGTAAAACACATCGGAGAAATGCTGTCCCACGGCGGCCCGCGGGGTTAGCCCAGTTTCCGATCCGACAGCCTGATTGACGGAAACCACAAAGCCGTAGCGATCAACGGCTACTACCGGAAACTTGAAAGCTTCCAGGGCATGGCGCGTAAACCTGCGAATCATGGCAAACACTCCGCCTAAATGCAAATATTTGTTCGCCCTTATTAATTCGACAGTTCTTTTGAAGAATAAAGGGCTCGGCCGAAAAAACGCCTTTGGCCCCAGCTTTTAAGCCGGGGGTCTCCAATGATGGCATCGGCAGCTTGTCATAGCCAGTCCCACCTCACCATATACTGGTATCACCGATTAACCAGGTGGTGATAGGATTGTCCTGGCGAAACCTTATCCTGAGCGTGGCGTTCCTTCTGGCCGCCGTCTGGCCGGCGGCAGCGGCCCAGCAGGCCAATCCGGGGCCTACCGGGACGCAGGCTTCTCCCGCCCCCTATACCAGGCACGTCTTCCTGGTGGTGGTGAAGGGATTGAGCCAACAGAGCCTGGCCGGTGCCGATGCCCCCAATCTCAAGGGGCTGGCTAATGCAGGCGTGCAGTTCAAACAGGTCGGGGGAGTTGAACCGGACACTCTGGCCGCGGCGTGTGCCACGCTGGTCAGCGGCCTGGATCCGTCCAGGCACGGATTTGTAAAGGCCGGGGACTCCCTGAGCGGGGTCACCCTGCCCGGCTTGCTGGCGAGTAAGGGCATTGACACTTCCCTGGTAGGGGGAGGGGACGAGACGGCCGGGCTGTGGGCCGCCCGCTGGGAAAAGCCGGGACCCTTCACGGGTGACCAGGAGGCTATGGACGCCGAAATAGCCGGCATGAACGCGGAACATCCCTATTTCAACTTTATCGTCCTCGACGGGCCCGCAAGCAAAACAGGGGGGTTGTCGGCTGCCGACACGGCCGTCGGAAAGCTTTTGCAATACCTGCACCAGTATGGGCTTTACAATCAGAGCATCATCGTCGTTACCGGAACCGGCGACAATCCTCCCTTGATCCTGCGGGGGTGGCAGTTGAAGGAAGGGGCCGTACTCCCCGCGGCCGGCCTGGTGGATGTGGCTCCCACCCTGGCCGAACTCGTGGGTGTCAAACTGCCGGCCGCCGAGGGACTGGTCCTGTGGGATGCTTTAAAGGCCCAGCCGGGGGAAAATGAGTTATACCTTTTGTCCCGGCGTCTCAATGACCTCAGTCTGGCCCTTCTGGCCGGGCGCCAGCAGGTCTATGACCTGCAGGCCAACGAGCGGCAGGTTAACGAGGAGAAGGCGCGCGTCTACGCCGAACGGGACTCGTACGGTCAGGCTATCAAGCAGCGCGATGAGGAAATCGACCGCCTGCACCTGTGGATCAAGGTGATCCGTTCCCTGAGTTTCCTGGCCCTGGCCGCGGCCGCCGCCGGCTACCTGGTGCTGTACCGGGTGCTGAAGAAGAAGTTCCTGTTCTTCACGTAGCCAAGGGTGCAACTACATCCGGCTGAGGTTGCCGCACAGGGAGAGGAAGACGGATGGGTCTTCCTCTCCCTGTGCAATTATGACGCACCGGGCCGCCACATGTCCTATTTTGCCGCCGACTATTATCCTTTTGAACGGTGGGCGGGGAATGGCAACGAGGCCGCCCTGTCCGGCCAAAGGATTCTTTCGCGTCCTCTTATTCCCTGAAGAGACAGGTAAATACTATGCGGCCTTCCTTTTCTTCATATTTTCTTGAAAATTTATTTCCCTGTCCGTGTCTAAACATGATACAATAAGTGCAAAGGATTTTCCCGTAGGGACGTCGAAATACCAGGAAGAATCACCGGGCCGGGTTGCCGGAAGATTCGTTTTTGCCTGCGGGCAGACTTTGCGGCGGGAAAGTCACTATGTCCTCAAAAGAGGTGGAAGACGATCAAGCTGGCCGTATCAGGTAAGGGCGGGGTGGGCAAGACGACTATCGCGGCCGCCCTGATCAAGCTGTGGGCTGGAGATGGACACACTGTATACGCTGTTGATGCCGATCCGGACGCTAGCCTGGCTTCGGCTATCGGCATTCCCGAGGAAGAGGCCGCCAAGCTCAAACCCGTCGTGGAAATGCGCGATCTCATTCGCCAGAAAAGCGGCGACGGGGCCTTTTACCGGTTGAACCCTAATTTAGATGAGGACCTCCAGGATTACTGCTACCAGCAGGGAAGGATCCTTTTTTTACGTATGGGGGGGCAGAAAAAAGGCGGTTCGGAATGCTTCTGCCGTGAGAATACCTTCCTGGCCGCCCTGATTAGCACCCTCTTGCTCCGGCAGGGCGATATGGTGGTCATGGATATGGGTGCCGGAATTGAACACCTCTCCCGGGGTACGGCCAGGGGTGTCGATTTGATGCTGGTGGTGGTGGAGCCCAGTCGCAACAGTATCAACACCGCCCACATGGTGCGCCGGATGGCCACCGACCTCGGTATCGGGAAGGTGCGGGTGGTTGCCAACAAGATACGCTCGGACAAGGAGCGGGAATTTGTGGCCCGCCATTTCGAGCCGGGCGAAGTTCTTGGATATATAGGTTTTGACGACAAGGTTTGGGAGGCATCAATGGGAGAGGAGTCCCCGATGGAAGGGCCGGGGGGGGAGGTAGAAAAGGCGGTACGGGAAATCAGCCGACAGCTTGTTAGGGAGGTGGGCGAGGAGACCAAGTAAACCGGCATTTGTTGATTCTTTATGGGAGTGCAGGAACTGGAACGCCTGCTTTTAGATGATAGTTATACAAGGGGAGGTTTTAAGGAATGCCAAGGTTTAGAGATCCGGTACACACCAGCCGTCCTTCGGCGGCCCCACGGGTGGTGGACCCCAAGGTTATCAAGAGGACCATCGACCCGGCAGCCCTGGAAATGCTCGACGTGGCCAAGGAGAGAGGCGTCACAACTTATTTCGACCGCTTCGTGGCCCAGCAGCCACAGTGCCAGTTCGGCTACAAGGGTATCTGCTGCCGTTTCTGCATGGTCGGTCCCTGCCGCATCAAGGGTGAAGAGGGTCCGGCGTCCCGGGGCGCCTGCGGTATCCACGACTGGACGATAGCCGCCCGTTCCACCGGCCTGATGCTGTTAACCGGCGCTTCGGCCCACTCGGAACACGGTCACCACATCGTGGAGACCCTGCACAACTTTACCATCGGGAAGGCTCCCGACTACCAGATCAAGGATTCGGCCAAGTTGCACCGCGTTTGCGCCAAGGTCGGCATCGCCGCCGAGGGCAAGGATGACATCCAACTGGCTAAAGAGTTGACTGAACTGGCTTTCGAAGACTTCAAGCGTCTGGACGGCGAGGGCTATTCCACCTGGCTGCAGGCCAACGCCACCAAGGGCAGGGTGGAGAAGTTCTTCGACTGCAACGTGATGCCTACCGGTATCTACAACTCGATCTCCAACCTGGTCAACCAGGCCCACCTGGGCATGGATGACGATCCGGTCAACCTGATTTTCTCGGCGATCCGGGTGGCCCTTTCCGACTATATCGGCGAGCACATCGCCACCGATCTGTCGGACATCCTCTTCGGCACGCCGCAGCCCATCCTGTCCCAGGCCAATATGGGCGTGTTGGACAAGGAGAAGGTCAATATCGCCCTGTACGGGCATAACCCGGTCCTTTCCGAGATCATTTGCGACGCAGCCCTGGCCATGGAGGGAGACGCCAAGGCGGCCGGCGCCAAGGGTATCAACCTGGTGGGTATCTGCTGCACCGGCAACGAGGTCCTGATGCGGCGCGGGGTTCCCATCGTTACTTCGTACGCTTCGTCCGAACTGGCCATCGTGACCGGTGCGGTCGACGCCATGATCGTGGACGTGCAGTGCATCATGCCCTCCATCCGCACCGTGGCCGACTGCTTCCACACCAAGATCGTGACCACCTCGTCGGCGGCCAAGATCCCTGGTTCGATCCACATCGACTACCATACCGACCATGCCCTGGCCAACGCCAAGGAAGCCATCCAGGTGGCCATCGATGCTTACAAGCAGCGCGATCCCAACAAGATCCACATTCCGGACGTCAAATACCGGGCGGTGGCCGGTTTCTCCCTGGAGGCCATCTACGAGATCTTCGGGGCGATCAACCCGGAAAACCCCATCAGTGTGCTGACCGACGCCATCCTGAGCGGCGAGATCAAGGGTGTGGCCCACTTCGCGGGCTGCAACAACATCAAGCGGTTCCAGGACGACAGTCATACCATCATCGCCAAGGAAATGCTCAAGAACGATGTGTTCGTCATCGGCACCGGCTGCGCCATGCAGGGCTGCGCCAAGGCGGGCCTTTTAGATCCCGAGAACACCAAGTCCCTGGTCGGTCCCGGCCTGGCCAAGTTCCTGGCCCGCCTGGAAGAGAAGGCCAACCTGAACGTACCCCTGCCGGCTATCTTCCACATGGGCTCCTGCGTGGATAACAGCCGCATCGTCGACTTGATGACCGACATGGCCAATGAGCTGGGTGTGGACACGCCCAAGATTCCGTTCGTCGCCTCCGCGCCGGAAGCCATGACCGGCAAGGCCGTCGCCATCGGTACCTGGTTCGTGGCCCTGGGCGCTCCCACCCACGTGGGCGCGATGCCGCCGCTGGAAGGCAGCGACGTCATCTACTCCATCGCCACCCAGATCGCTTCCGACGTCTACGGCGGTTACTTCATCTTCGAGATGGATCCCTACGAGGCGGCCAAGAAGATCCTTTCCGCCCTGGAGTACCGGACCTGGAAGCTGGGCGTGCACCGGTCGGTCGCGGAGGACTTCGAAACCGCGCTCTGCCAGAACTATTAAACGAGGAGAGAGGGGAGGTAATCTCATGTCTGAAATAAACTTCGACCAGATCTACGAGGGGGTAATCGAGCCCGGCAAGGAGCCCAAGCCCCTGTTCAGGGATATGTACAAAGGAGCCGTCATAGCCACCAGCTACGCGGAAATCGTGCTGAACCAGGCGATCCGCAAATATGGTGCCGACTATCCGGTGGGCTACCCCGACACGGCGTATTTCCTGCCGGTCATCCGCTGTATGAGCGGCGAAGAGGTTAAAAAACTGGGCGACCTGCCACGCATTTTGAACCGCATGCGGGGCCAACTGCACGAGGCACTCACGCTGGAGAACGCGATCCTGGCCGGCGAAGCGACCTGGTACGCCGCCGAGGTCATCGAGGCCGTGCGCTATATCAAGAACACACCGGAGAATCCGCTGCACGTGGCTCCCTGGACCGGTTTCATCGGCGACCCGGTGGTGCGCCAGTACGGCACCAAGATGGTGGACTGGACGATCCCCGGTGAGGCGGTCATCGTGGGCCGGGCCCGCACCTCCAAGGACGCTAAGAAGATCGTGGACAGCCTGATGGCCAAAGGCCTGATGCTGTTCCTGAGCGACGAGATCATCGAGCAGTTACTGGAAGAGAAAGTAAAACTCGGTGTCGACTATATCGCCTACCCGCTGGGCAACTTCACCCAGGTGGTGCACGCCGCCAACTACGCCCTGCGGGCCGGC
>DATKUX010000003.1:0-10945 GCA_035530395.1 Spirochaetia bacterium | reverse complement strand
AGCGGGCTTGGAACGACTACCAAGCCGAGCGGGTTCGGCAAGGTCTGGAGAAGATCCAGATCCAGGTAAGCCCGAGGAAAGAGGTGACATGGTAAGAATACTGGACGCACAGAGACACCTGGCCGGGGTGAGAGAGCCGGTGAAACAAAAATACATAGGAAGGCCGATCAAAGGATGGACATAAAAGAAATGCTCAGCAAGGATTGTCAGAAGTGCCAGCGGTGCTGGTGGGAGTGCTACCTGGCAAAACGCTTGCGGGCATTGATAGCCGCGACAAGCTTTGCCAGATAATCGCCCAGACCGGGCTGCTAGAGGGCAATTACGAAGAATTGCCCTTAAACGAACGTGTCGAAAAATACCCCGATGAGGTTATAATATTCGACCACGAAGAATACTGCAAAGATCACGCAAAAGAAGAGAGATGAAAAACAAATTTATCGGAATGTCAAGGAGGGGATCAAGATGAAGAGGGTGTTAAAGCGACACTTGGGGTTTAGGCCCCTAACAGCCAAAGAGATCCTGTGGTATTGGTACATGGTTTGAAGAACGCAAAAGCCGGCTAACGCCGGCTTTTTTAATGGGGGCAACCCCGGACAACCCGGGGAAAACCCCCATACCACGGTTTTCCCCGAACCCCTTTTCCCCAACCCGTCCAGGAAAAAACGCAACACGTATTGCGTTTTCAAAAATGCCCAGTCCCACTGCTTCCCCCTGGACGATTCCCAAAACTAAAAAACTAGGGCAGGAGACCCGGAGATAGCACATCCGGTCCGCCGCGTGAAGGAGTGACCTTGACTCGCCGGACCGGCCTCGCTACATATGTCAGCAATCTTTTTCAGGAGGGATTGCCTTATGAAAATCGCTGTAGTCGGATCCCGCACGTTCACCAACCAGGAATTCGCCTTTTCCACCCTGGACAAATACATCGGTCGGGACCGGGGTCACTCCGTCGTCAGCGGTGGAGCTCGTGGAGTCGACACCCTGGCCGAAAAATGGGCCAAAAACCGTGGAATCCCCGTGCAAGTTATTCCGGCTGAGTGGGAGAGATACGGCCGATCCGCTGGGTTTCGCCGAAATGGTGAAATCGTCAACCGGTGTGATGGCATGGTCGCTTTCTGGGATGGTCAAGTCACGGTACCGAAGATTCGATCCGAAAAGCCAAGGCCCAAGGTAAACGGGTCGTGGTCGTCCGGATATAGTTTGATCCGGCGCAGGATATAGCACGCTCGGCCCAGCGCCTCAAGGAGGGACCTTGACTTGTCGGGCCGGCCGCGCTGCTTCATCATCAAAACTTTTTCAGGAGTTGACGGCGATGATAATCACTTCGCAGGTCCGCTTTACCAAGGAGCTTCCAGTTGACCAGGTATGGCAGATTACCCGTTCTAAGAAGAACCTGGCCCCTGGGGCCCTCTGGGTACCCGAACTGGCTCCGAGCGACGCCCTGTTCCGCCGGTACCTGACCGAATGGAAGGGCCAGCCCGGGCCGGTTTGGTGGAAGCAGTACAGCGAGATCTTTTTGCGGGAACTGCAGGACACCATGCTCCCGAAGCTCCGTGAACTTTGGAAGTTGGAAAAAGCCGGGAGGAACATCGGGCTCACCTGCTTCTGTGCAGAGTACATCTACTGCCACCGGTTCTTGATCGCGGGCTTTCTTCGGACCAAGGGACTCTACGACATCAAGGAATGGGCTCCCCCTGGCCAAGCCTATTTCGCGGGCGCGACATAGTAACACTGGGCAAGGAACAAGGGCAATTGGGCAAAGGAGCAGGGGACATACCACGGCCTGGCCGCCTATGCGTCAAGGGCTACCGGACAACCCTTGACGCGGCGCCCGGCCGTGGTGCGTCAAAATCATTCAAGAAATTGAATCCTGTTAAGCCGGGCAACGGTCCAGGTGGCGACCCGGTAGGTAGGAAACCGTGTCAGTTGGCCCTAAAATCCGGCGAGCGTAAGAGGGACACCTCACCGGTGGGCGACGAAAGTCCCTCCCCCCCCCGGTACCGGGGGTTACAAGACAGCCGATTGCGTCGGTGCGCAGCAGTCGGCAGGGGAAAGCCAAAAGCAATATCATCCAGCATTCGGTTGGTAAGCCCAGATTCCTGCGGAAGGATACCTGGGTCGAAAATTCTTAATCCGCCAGGGTGGGCCGCTTGCTTACGGCTTATGCTGGATCTTCCGGCGTACCGGCTCGGAGGCCGTCCGGCGTGAATACGGCCTTCCCCAGCATCAGGGCCTACTGGGTCTCAGTGGAGGTCCTTCCTGACTGGTTGCTCCGGGAAACCGGGGCAACCGGGACAGTGAAAATCCGGGGAACCTGGGCAAAAATCAGAAAACATACCACGTCCGGTCTGGCCGAGTCAAGGAGGGACCTTGACTCAGCCACCCGGCCGCGGTGCGTTTAAATCATTAGATTCGAAAGAATCTATCCCGCAGTTGCTACCGAAACCAAGGGGCTGCGGGCACAATGTCAAGTTCCAGTTGATTCGACCCTGGGTTCCCTACCCTGGTCAATTACGTTCCTTCTCAACTTCATAAGAGGCCCCACTCCACCCCCGAATAAAGTAGGGGATTTGAAGAGTGAGAGGGAGCCGCGGGTAAGTCGGCAACAGGTGATGCCAATCCGAACTCTTGGCCCTTGGCGGGAGTGTCGGAGATCGCAAAGACCGTAGGATAGCCGGCGATAACCAAGGCGATGAACATCGAGGCCGCCAGCGAGGGAGGCGGAGCGGGTGGGGCGAAATCAATCCGAATTTCCGGCCGGACGGGTCCAGATGGGCAGTCCGGCCTTTGGTTTCAATGGGCGCCCATGGGTCTTCGGGCCAGTTAGTGGGTGCGGGCCGGAGGAGGCGGGGCCGGTCCGGTACATATGGAGGATGTAGCTCAGCTGGTTAGAGCGCCTGGCCGTGGACCAGGAGGTCGCCGGTTCAAATCCGGTCATCCACCCCAATACATATTCGGAGGTGACACCGATGGCTAATGTGGTTGAAATCTACACGGACGGCGCCTGCAGCGGCAACCCCGGTCCCGGCGGGTTCGGCGTGATCCTCAAATACGGTGAAATCACGAAAGAGTTGTCCTGCGGCTTCACCAAAACCACCAACAACCGGATGGAACTGCGTGCTGCCATCGCTGGGCTGGCTGCCCTGAAACGGCCTTGCCAGGTTACCCTGTACAGTGACTCCCGCTACGTGATCGACGCCATGGCCAAGGGGTGGGTCCAGACCTGGCAGGCCAAAGGGTGGGTCCGGAGCAAGAAAGAGCCAGTCAAGAACGTGGACCTGTGGCAGGAGCTGCTACGGGTGGCCGCCGCCCATCAGGTCGAGTGGGTCTGGGTGAAGGGTCACGCCGGGAACGAGCTGAACGAGCGGGCGGACGAACTGGCCCAGGGGGCCTTGCGGAGTTGGCCGCTGGCGGAGGATGCGGCGGCTTAGGAGGTGGTTCTGATGCACCTGCCCCGGTACGGTTGGCTCCGCAAGCCAGCCACGCAGGTTGTTCCGAACAAGAAGGCCCAGCAGAGCCAGCGGACCTGCCTGGGCAAGGGAAGGAGGGTCAAATAAGTTTACATAAACTCTCCACCAGGGGCCGCTGTACAAGCCGGTGCAGCGGGGTTGCCGGGGAGGGGTAGACGAGTCGACTGGCTACATAGTTCCGCGACCAGGGGAGCCAAGCGTTACGGCGGCCTTCATAGTCACGGCTCTTTCCGGTCGGTACATATCACGGGGACGGTCGGCAGGCCGCCCCTACTCTATTTTTAGGAGGGATCGGTAATGGACGCAGCTCTGAATCTGCCAGTTAACGAGGTTATGGTTTTCCTGGACGATCAGGAACGGGAGATGAGGATGGCCGTTCCCCGGAGGAGCGGGGACAGAATGCAGCGCCTTGGTTTTCACCTGATGGGCGGCCTGGAAGACCGGAAGACCCGGCGGGCCAGCAGGATTAGACTGTACACACTTACCCCGGCGGAGATGGCCGCCCGGGGTTGGGCGTAGGGGGGGTGTTGAGCATGTTCGAGGTCACCCGGACCTGCAAGCGGATCGGGGACATGCTGATCCAGACAAAGCTGTTCGACCTGCGGAAAAAGGAGATCCACCCGGTCCAGCAGGACCAGGATGGTCAGCATAGCTGGATCAACCGGTGGCGTCTGCCGGTTGGGGAGTATTTAGAGATGCGGGCTATGGGGCCCACCCACGCCCGACAGGTTAATTATAGTCTTCTGGTGGTTGGCCCGGACGGGTCCGAGCGAACGAAGATGCTCGACCCGGTCCCGATTTTCCTGTAAGCACAGCTCCGCGGTGCCCACAGCACGCAGACAAGCCGATGCAATGAGGGCGCCGCGAGACAGGGTTTGGCCGCCCGGGGATGCAGTCCCCCCTGGACGGTTTTTTCTTTTGGGGTGAACACCATTGCGACACCCGAGGAGACATATTCGCGGACCATTCCGCTGATAGCCCGGGGTCGCACAGTGAGGGAGTGCCTGCAGGCACGGCTGCCGGTGGGGACCTGGTGGATACATATATCTGCCCGGGGTACCCGGGGGAAGGGGGTGGCCCAGGTGTTTGGAGAGTTCGTGGAGGGGGCCATCGAGATTGGAGAGGCCCTTATTCCCGTAGAGTTTGCCGGCCGGATGGTGCAGGCCATGCTGGCCGTGCCTGTCCCGAGCAAGAAGGAGTCCCTGCGGGCCAACCAGGACGCCCTGGACAAGGCCATGGACCGGGGTGACCGGAAAGAGTTCGTCCGGTTGTCCCTCCAGAGGGATTGGATCAAGAAAGAATGGGGGAGGGGTTGACGATGAACGCCTCCCTTCTCTTGGCCTGGGAAATCTGCGAATTTGCCGAGACTTGTCCTGAAACACGTTGCGCCGGCAGGGCGGAGCGGCCGGGCCCGCTCAGTTGCGGGTTAAGAAGGGCCTTCTTGGTGGCCCAGGAGGGCGGGGTGAACGAGCAATGACCGATGACTGGGACGACTGGATCCACGAAAACGACGACATCAAAAGGGTCTGGTTAATGGCACAGGAGGTGGCGTGGCGATGATTGCCGAGTTTCTACCGCCTGGCAAAATATGCGAAGTGGCACATATTTGTCCCGAGAAGAAGTGCTGGGGCCGCCGGGATGACAGACCAAAAGACCTGTCTTGCTGGCTTCGGCGAAAACTGCTTACAGCGTCGGTGAGCCAAGAATTCATGAAGGAAAAGCGCTTTGCTTATCTCATTCGTCGGATTCGTCAAAGGACATTCGATAGGATTACCCCGGCTTGATCCCGGTTTGGGCCCACCGGAAGACAAAAAACCCTTTTATTAGTAAATAGGGGGTGATATCGGCACAAACGTCGCCTTCCAATATGGGGGCGTGGATTGAAACGGGCCCACCGGGTTACCAAAAGCCCGCCAGGGCAGTACCACGGCCCTGCCCCACCTGGTCAAGGACCGCTTCGCTTTTCTCCTTGACCCGCCGGGCCGGCCGAGGTGCGCGAGTCCCAATTAAATTCAGACCCGGCGCGAAAGGCCCGGGGGAAAGGGTGGTTTCCAAAATGTTGAACAAGGTCATTCTTATCGGTCGGTTGACGAGGGACCCCGAGCTTCGGTACACCCAGAGCGGGGTGGCCGTGGCCAACATGACGGTGGCCGTGGACCGCAACTTCTCCAATCGCCAGGGAGAGAAGGAAACGGACTTCATCGACGTGGTTGTCTGGCGGAAACTGGCCGAGACCGTGGCCAACCATCTCCAGAAGGGTCGTCTGGTAGCGGTCGAGGGCAGTCTGCAGATCGAGAAATGGGAGAAGGACGGCGTAAAACACAGGAACGCCAAGGTAGTCGCCGACGGTGTTAACTTCCTGGACCGCGCCAAGGCTGACGGCAACGGGAGCCAGGTGCGCAACGAAGATGGCGATGAGCCGCCCATCGACGAGGACCGCCCCTGGTGATCCACCTGGACCCTCGGGACTCCGGGCCCTTTGCGGGGCGGTGCCGGCGGGGTGGGGCCGGCGCCATACATATTTTCCTATTGGGAATGAGCCCGGGTCCCCTTGCGGACAACTGACCGGATAGGCATCGGTAGTGGGCCATTCCTTAAAATCATACTGTGGGGTGTTGAAATTGCTCCAGGTAAGGTATAATACCCTTGAGGTGATTGACGTGGCTGTAGCGCGTGAGCACATCAAGGCTCTTATTGACCGGTTGACCGATGAACAGGCCCAGGCTTTGTGGGTTGTCCTCAATTCTATGGCTTGGCCGGAGGAAAAGTTATCCCCCGATGAAATTGCCGAAATTGAGGAGGCCCGCGCTGAGATAAGGGCAGGCAAAGGTATAAAGGCGGAGGATGTCTGGCGTGAACTGGGACTTTGAGGTAATATTTTCGCCCAAGGGTCTAAAAAACCTCAAACTCCTGGACAAGCAATCGCAAATGAGGATCAAAGAGGCCATTGACAGGTTGGCGTATTACCCACCGAAGGGTGATGTCATCAAGTTGAAGGGCGGCCAAAATGAGTTGAGGTTGCGCGTGGGCGACTGGCGGATAACCTTTGAGTACCTTTTCAGTGAAAGACAAGTGAATATCTTAACGATAAAACATAGACGAGAGGCTTACAGGTAAACATTACCGAGTTGCGCCGTAAAGCCCCTGGCTTTAGCCATGGGGATATAAGGCGCGGCGGCCGAGGGGCTCGATGCCCCGAAGGCCGCTTATCATACATAACTTTGCAGTAAAGAGGAGGTGAATATGAAAATGCAAACGATAACGCTAAAATTAAAACTCTTGGATCCGACCAACGAAAAGAAGGCTATGTATCGATTAATGGCTGATAGCACAACCGAGTTGGCGAATGGGATAGTGACCATACCGAAAAGGGAACGTCCCGAGACCTCTGGTGATATCAAGTACAGAAACATTCCATCGGCGGCGGTGAACCAATTAATTCGTGATGTGCGAGGCAATAAGAAAGCTAAACACTTCAATCGTCAGTGGCCCGGCTTCAATAATCAAAACTTAAAACTAGAGAAAGAGACTTCCAAAGAAGGCAAGACGGTATGGAAGGTCTCTTTCCCGACCCTGGAAAAGAGGGTTGGTGTTCCTGTCATTGTAATGAAGAGACAGGAACGGTATTTAGAGATGATCAGAGACGGATATGCCAGACAAGGAGTAGTACGCTTAATAGAGAGGCATGGTGATTGGTACGTTCATATATCTCTGACTCTGAGCCAACCAGAATCGGAACCTCTCAAAAGTAAACAAGAAAAGATTGTCGGTATCGATTTGGGTTTAATCTGTCTCCTTGTCGCATGGTGTTCTGGTTTAACGCTCTTCATTCATGGCGCTCATCTTGCCTATGTCCGCAGGCGCTATGCGAAACTCAGGTGGCGTTTGCAAAAGACTGATGCTCATCGTGCCTTGAAACGTCTTGACGACAAGGAACATCGTTGGATAACTGATATTAATCATAAGATAGCCCGTCTGATAGTTAAATTCGCGCTTATGAACGGAGCCACATTAATCCGGTTGGAGGATTTGAGCGGAATAAGACAAAGACCCCATCAGTCCAGGAAACAGCGTCAGGATCACGGTCGAACTTTGCATTGTTGGTCTTTCTATCAACTCCGGCAATTGATCACATATAAAGCAATGTTAGCGGGTATTCGAGTCGAATTGGTAAATCCGGCATATACGAGCAAGACTTGCAGCCGTTGTGGCGAGGTGCGGAGCACCAGAGGTAACGGCCGGTGGTTTGTCTGTCCCCGGTGCAAAAAGAAGAAGCACATTGATGCGAATGCCGGGGAGAACATCGCCGGTGCAATAAGCGGTCTGGCAGACCTTAGTATCGCGGGGTAGACGCCCTTCGGGGTGTCGAGAGTGATACCGCCCTATTGCGGCAGCGGGCATGTGATCCCGTGAACCAACGGGGGCGGGCCGTCTTGATGCGGCCCAATGGGTGAGTCAATGAAGTCTGGCAGAAATGTACGGATGAAGATGAATCCCGACCAAAACCGGGTCGTGAACCTGAGTAGCTTAATCATAATTTGGAAAGGCACGAAATTCCCGGGGAATCCCCTGGCTTTAGCCATGGGGAGGACATCAAGAGCGATTTAGGGCGGTTCCCTGAAAGGGGTGCCGTCTTTTTTTATGGCTTTGAAGGGGCGGGGTTGGAACCGTAGATACTGGAGGGTGTCAAGCATGACACACATGGAGATTTACACGTAAGGAGCCTGCAGTGGCAACCCCGGCGGGTACGGCGTCATCTTGAAGTACGACGAGACCATGAAAGAACTGTCTGCCGGTTTCCGCCTGACCACCAGCAACCGGATGGACTCATGGCCGCCATCACCGGCCTTGCTGCCCTGAAACGGCATTGCCAGGTCACTCTGTACAGCGACTCCCGCTACCTCGTCGACGCCATGGTTAAGGGGTGGGCCCAGGCATGGCAGGCCAAGGGGTGGACGCGGGGCCGGCGGGAACCAGTCAAGAACGTGGACCTCTGGCAGGAGCTGCTACGGTGGCCGGACCCCACCAGAGTGAGTGGGTTTGGGTGGCGGGGCACGCGGGGCATGAGCTGAACGAGCGGGCCGACCGGTTGCCTACGGGGGCTCTGCGGGGAGGGTTGGATGTGGATGTGGCGTTCGAGGGGGCGTAAGGAGTCGTATGGGTCCGGCCGGACGTTCCGGTCGGCCCAATCTTGTTTTCGGGTGTGATGACGAGCAGCCACCGGATTGTCCAGGGTGGTCACTCTGGAACTATTGATCTTACCATAAGGGGATCTGGCCTGGTTTCATCTCGCCTGCTGTACTGCCTGGAGTTCCCAAGAAAGCGCGGTATCCTTTTGTCAGAGAAGCCAGCCGCACCATTTCTGCAATAGATCTTCAGTAAGCATTTTCCGTTGAGAAAATTTTGGTTTGAAAAAACCTGCATTGACTCTAAGGGGTTTCCTTTTTCTCCGCTGCTATACGCATTGCTTGGCCAAAGCATCTGACAATAGCTGAATATGGTGTTGCTCATCCTTTATGATTCGGTGTAAGATTGCCTGGATATAACGGTCATTTATTTCTCTTATATGTTTCTCATATTGTGCAATGGCCTCTCTTTCTCCCTGGATGTCGGCCCGCAACTGGGCGCAAGGGTCAAAGTCACAATAGGCGACATAAGCCGGTGTCCAAAGTTTGTTATCAGCTTCATAGCGTGGAGTAGTGCCCAGCAATATAAGGATTTGTCCCAATATTTCCATGTGGTACATTTCAACGATGCTTATGCCTTTTTCTAATTCGGATACTTCCTGCCAGCCGGGAATTTGTTCCATCTCCAGGTGGTGATACAGGTATTGCATGACGGCACTTATTTCACTCACGGGGCCGGCGTAGTCTTTGCGTAGTATCATGGCGTAGACTGTGTTTTTGCCTTCTACGCGGACTTCCGGATAGGGTTCAGGCGCCCGGAATATATCCTTGCGGGGCGGGGCAGAAGGAATGTTGATAATTTGTCCCGGATAGATGAGATCGGGGGTACTGATCTGCGGGTTAGCATCTAACAATTTCTTCAGGGTAATACCAAAACGACGGGCGATACCCCACATGGTATCTCCGGATTGAACGGTATAGGTCATAATTATTCCTCCTTAACTTTAACTGTATGCTGGCGGGATACGGGATGTGCAAAACCACAATGATCAGGCTAAGCGAGGTGTCCCCGATTTTGGGATCGGTCAAGCCGGTGCTGGCTATCTGTATGGGTTAGCGGCTGCTGGAGAAGATGGGTTCGGCGGGAATCGGCATAGCCTATACTTTTTCCAACCTGGCATTGGCAGGGGGATCCATGCGGAGGGTGATGCCTGACAGATTAGGGCTTCATCTTGTTCCACCCGGCCCTCCTGGCCGGGCTTAACTTGTTTCTGGAGGTGATCCTTGTGCCCCAGACCGTTTATCTGCAGCCCGGCGATGACGCTGGCATCTTCCTGACCAGCGGGTTCTGCGAAAGGTGTCTGGTCCCGGCGGCCGAGTGGGCCAAAAAGGACCGACATGGCGGGGTTGAGGTCTACGGCGACTACGACAATCGGGCCAACCTGGTGGGCTTCCTGTGCCCGGAGTGCGCGGGGGGGCGCCGGACTCTAACTAATTAGGCCAGAAAAAGGAGGTTGAGAAATGATAGAAACAACTGCCGTGGAGGGGCATTGCATCAATTGCTCCGGTACTGATGACACCAAGCAGATCAAGATATCCCAGGGAGATGGGAGTACCAGTTTCATTCTCTGCGATAAGTGTCGCAAAGCCCTCTTAAGGAAATTACTGATAGAATGCGAGTCTAGTGCAACACCTAATATAGCAAAACTCCTGGGTGACGAATTTGTATCTGTCGCCGATCAAGCGATTGGGCTATTCCTGGAATATCGGGATGTTCACGGATACCCGGAGGATGAGGCAAAAACCAAAGCGATCCAGGGAATACGAGAGGGTTGCGACCTGACCGATGATGTAATCCTGGACTACGAACCCGCCTGGCTTCAAAGTTTGGTCAAGGCTTCTGCTGAAGTTGCCCGCTTGAGGGACCAATTGGAGCTGGCCCAGCAGGCAGCGCAGATCCTCAACAAAGCCTGGATGGATCAACACGGAACCTGCTTCAAGTGCCAAAACAGCCGGGACCAGGGGCACGACCCACATTGCCTGGTCGGCCTGGTCCTGGCGAGTCTTGCCGGAGAGGGGGAATAGCTGTGTTCGTTCGGTCCTACAAGGCCCGCTTGCGCTTCGGGCCCCCGGATACGATTAGGGTTTACCGGTGCCGGCGGTGCGGAGCGGAACAGCGGGTTGTCCAGAACTGGCACGGGCCAGCGCCGGTCGGCGGGTTTAGCTGTGAGTGCGGAGATGTCATCAGGTTCTAAACTCAACTGGAGGCGCTCAGCTGAATGAGGGCCGGGGGGAAGACTGGCTTGGATTCTTTGCGCTCAACGAAAGTATACCACCGTTGAAATCCTT
>DATKUX010000002.1:0-11971 GCA_035530395.1 Spirochaetia bacterium | reverse complement strand
TTACAGATACACCACGGCATGACGGCTTTTTCGCGGCCCTTGATCCGGCGGAACGGCATAGGTGTAGACCGCGTCTACAGAACTCTTTCGCAGCTTCCTCGTCGTTTCCGCACCCAGCCAGGATAGCCAGGTTCAAGGCCGCTTCCGCCCGAATCACGATGGGCACCGAGGAATCTGCCAGCAAGGTTCCATAATGTTCCTGGGCCTGGGTCCATTCTCCCCCTATGGATAAGCAATTGGCCATACGGATGCGAGTCAGGTGATCCGACGGATTCCGAAGCAGCAGGTACCTGTAATGGACGGCAGCCACCAAGGGGTGGATGTTTCCGATCGCCGTAGTGCATTTGGCCCGTTGTAACCGCCACGTAGATCGGTGCATATAGGAAAACAAAGCCACGTCTAACGGGGTACGCGCCGTCACGCTGTAGTGGTTTACCGTACCGCAGCTGGGACATACCACTGGATGCGGAATGATATTCCAGAGAACACGATTAGCCATCGTCCGCTGTTCTTCTGCCATCCGTTGGTCGTTTAGATCATCTATCCCCAGCGTATCCGGTTTTAAGTCGCCGTCCGCCAGGAGCAGCATACGGACTCTGTGTTTCCCCGATTTACCACATAGGCTGCATCGGAGCGATAAACCCAATTCGGGACCGCGATTCATTTTCTTGGGCACAAAAACCTTCCAATCATAGCTATTTTACAGCTATTCGCTGCGTCAAAAGTCTATTCTGAGGCCTTCTCTAACCCAGGCGGGATGCGCTTACCCCCGATCGTAAAATATATCCTATCGTTATCTGGCATCATATTTGTTTCCCGTAAAAAAGAACTGATAAAGCGGGTATATCCGTTCCTTCCGCCTTTCTTGGTCCATAATTGACAGGAATCACTTAAGCGTCTCAATACACTACCCATGGTACGGTAATGAACTTGCTCATCTTCCGGATCCTGCCACAGAAGTTTAGCGGCTTCTGCAGCCTCTTGATTATAGGCTGGGTCAAAGGTGGACATACAGCGGTTGATCAACTCCGCCACTTCCGGCGACAACCCTACAAACTCTGGCCGCTCCCGGCCTTCCAACGCTGCCTCCACATTCAGTCCGCAAACTGCCAGAGCAAGATCGACGTCTTCCCCCGATATCCGGTCATATTTACTTGCCATATACGCAATTTGTTGTTCAACACCCGAAAGATGCTGAAAATAGACCTCCTCTTCCCCTTTAATACTGGGAAACTGAACCATTGCCTTTTTCCACTTACGTACTGCCCAATAAGGATTTATCGTCTCTTGACTCATACTATATATATCCACTCCACTCAAATATTCTACGGTTCAAAAGGTTAGTATCTTAACGACCCTTGGAAAAACCTTGAAGCGACGGAATAATACGACTTTCGACATAGGTGCCATGGTTCCGGAAATCCCCCCGTGCGGGAGGCCCAGATTATCTGTTTCTAGTTTCCGAGTCTTCTGAAGTGCCAACTCGGCGAAGCGGGCTACTTTATGCTGTGCCACTTTTTCAGCAGCCTGAGAGCTTTTTCCGCTTCATAGGCCAGCTCTTCATGACAAAGAAGTTCCGTGTGAATATCGCCAAGGATGGTGTCCAGAATGAGCACATGCTCCGACGGTACGGTGCCGAAGAAGAGGCCGATACCGTTATCCGTGAGGCCATAATCCTCCCAGACAGCGAAATTGAGAAAATCTCGATAGTAGACTTCGGGCGCGATTCCGGTGCTCTGCCACAGGATGGCCAAATAGTCCTTGAGAACTTCGCCGAATAGGTCGCCGAAGACCCCGGACGAATCATCCACCATATCCATAGCATCCAGTAACGCGGTCAACCCTGCGCGATAGAGGGCAAGTTGTGCCTCAGGTGACGAAGCGCCCTCGCGATGGACCTTTTTCAAGATGGCCTTGATCCTACGGCTGAGACCGAAGCTTGCGTTTTCGCTATAGAATTTCTGCCGGTTTACCTCATCGCGGAAGACATGCTCAAAAAGGACAGGGGAAACGGGGAATTTGTCCCACTCGCCCCGCAGGGCTCGCTCAGACAGGATACGCCTTGGCGTATCGCGCATCCCGGCTGTCTTGTCCGCTTCCTGGACATCCTGCTCAAGGATCTTTGTACGGGCCTTGCGCAGGATGCGTTTGTCCTGGGCAAGATCGCCGACCAAGCTCGCCGGATCGAGACCAGCGTCGGTTAGCCGATGGCGAAGGTCCTCCATGTGACACAGTTTGGCCTCGAAGTCCGATTGCACGACCTGCAAACTCCTACGCGACGCTTTCAGACTGCCGGCCAGCCCATCCCAGGAGCCGCCGAAGTTATTAAGCAAAAGGACAAGATACCAAAGGTCCCACCGGGTGAACTCCTGGCCGCTCTCCTGCGTCCAAGGCTCAGGGCCGCCGCCGGTGTGCAGTACGTCGGCACCTCCGGGCGGTTTCAATACCGGCTCCGTGTGGCCGCCAGAGACCACCATACCCGCCTCACCTCATCGCTTACACTTCCAAATGCTCAATGTTCGACAAGACATCGGTAGATCCTCCCAACCGGATGACCCTTTTCTGGCTGGCGGCACGTGCGGCGTCATTCCTTCGTCTGCGCTATTTTGACAACCCTGACCAAGGTATACTCGGCAGACCTCCCTGCCCACGAACGTGGCTCCCACGAGGCCGCCCCCCGCAATTAGGTCCAATTATGTAAATAAAATGCACATAATATGTCTTGTTCGGAGGAAGGCGGACCAACCAAAGGGGAAAAACCATCACTGTAGGCAGGATGGAATTAGCGGAGGGGCGGTTATCCCAGGTGTGTTGGTGCAAATAATTATCTGGCAGCCAGAGGCGGTGCATGCCGGTCGTACGAAGACATCTCGGTAGCTCACCAGGGGTGAGCTACCCATGCTTTCATCCATTCCAGCAAGGCATCTGGCGGCAAGGGACGGCTGAAATAATAACCCTGGACCTCCTCACAGCCTTTCTCACGCAAGAAATGCAGCTGTTGTTCGTTTTCGACGCCCTCGGCGAGGGTGCGGAGGTTGAAACTCCTAGCAAGGCTGATGACGGCGTCCACAATGGCTTCGTCTTCCGGGTCCGAGGCGATATCGCGGACGAAAGACTGGTCAATTTTTAGCTTGTAGCTTTGGAATCGTTTAAGATAGGCGAGTGAAGAATAGCCGGTGCCGAAGTCATCAATTACCATTCGTATGCCGCATTCGTGAAGCTCGTCCAAAAACTAGAACGAATGCCTTCCTGGATAGTCGAGGCTACGACCGCCAAAGCCCCCTTTTGCCAAGATTAAACAACTTCCCCTAATAGACATTACGAGCACCAAGAATGTCATGTACCGTCACACCCAGCGCATCCGCAACGACGGTTAACATCGAAATCTGCCGGGTCGTCTCCCACGACAGCCTTCGGGATATGGCACAAGCATTGCCCTTGATCCGACCGAGTTCCAATCCACTATCATCGGGTGACGGTTTCAATCATCCCTTTGGCAACCCACGCCACCCTGGACCGAGGGCCCGTTTGCGAGCAACTCCCGGGCTTTCGCTCACCACCGGACCGCTCGCACGCCATCGGTAATGACATTCTTTACCCTATTTTGACATCGGCGAAAATTTCCCTGCCCAGAACCGTTACCATTGGGAAAAAGAACGGTCCGACCACCCTCGAACGTCCTATCCCTTGAATTTACACAGAGATGCATTAGGACAAACCGCACAGATAATCGCGCAATAGCGTGGCCAGTGTGCAAATATTCCCCGACCATGCCCCCCCAATGCTAAAGGCCGGCCTACAAGGGGCCGGCCGGCTCTACGTGATCAATCTTTTGCCTTCGGTCGGGCGGAAACGGGGAGCGTCAACTCGGAAGGGATAGCACCTTGTCCGGAACATTGAGTGGAAAAGTGGCGGACCTCAGTCCGCCACCACCTTGACCAAAACCTTCCGCTGCCTCGGCCCGTCGTATTCACAAAAAAAGACCCCCTGCCAGGTGCCGAGCACCAAGTCGCCGCCCCTTACCATCAATACCAGATGGTTGCCCGTCAGGGCAGCCTTGATGTGAGCGGCGGAGTTACCCTCGGCGTGGGTATAGGGACCGTCTTGCGGTGCCAGCACGGCCAGGCGGTTCAGGATGTCCCGCCTTACGGAGGGGTCGGCATGTTCGTTGACGGTCAGGCCCGCGGTGGTGTGTGGCACGAAAACGTAACAGACGCCGTCAACCACGCCGCTGTACTGGACCGCTTTCCGGACTTCGCTGGTTATTTCCAGAAACTCACAGTTGCTCTGGGAACGTACCGGTAACGTGGAGATGTGGGCCACAGGATGTCCCCCTGACAATAGCCTGTTTCTAAAAGGTCGTGGAAGAACGGTAGCACAGGTTGAACGTCAGTACTTCCAGGCGCACCGACAGGTCCACGTTCCGCAGAATGATGTTCTCCGGCAGGTTCAAGGAAACCGGCGCGAAATTCAAGATGGCCTGCAGGCCGTTAGCCACCATCAATTCGGCCACTTCCTGGGCGAAGGGAGCCGGAACGGCGATGATCCCGATGCACACCCCGTGTTTTTTCACTATCTCCGGCAACTTCTCAATGGGATGAACATCCAGGTGTTCGATCTTCTTGCCGATCTTGGTCAGATCGTTGTCGAAAACACCTACTATGGTAAAGCCGCGGTCGTTGAAACCCCTGTAAGTGCTGAGGGCATACCCCAGTTTGCCCGCCCCGACCATGACCATGGGCCATTTTTTGTCCAGGCCGAGGATGTTCATGGTATAGCGCATAAGGTCCTTGACGTTGTAGCCCACGCCGCGGGTGCCGAATTCACCGAAGTAGGCCAGATCCTTGCGCACCTGGGCCGGGCTCACCCCCACGCCTTCGGCGATCTCCCCCGAGGATACGGTGACCACCCCGTTTTGGTCGAGCCTTTCGAGAAAGCGGGAATAGACAGACAGTCTGGTAACGGTAGCCTCCGGCACCTTCACGGTTTTCACCAGCAATACCCCCTAACGTCGATCCACACGGGATTTAAAGTCACGTTAATTAATTCACAAACCTGCTTCTATATTAACCTCAAAGTGAGGCCCTGTCAATTACCCCGCTCGGACGACCCGACTTTCCCGGGCCCCAGCGGCCAGCCCCCAGGTTGCCGCCCACGAGTTGCCCAAGTACAGCCATCCCGAGGGTGAAAGGAATGAACAGGGCGCTGACCCCCAGGCGGAAACGCAGATAAATAATGAGGGGAATGGACAGATGAACAGCTACAAACCAGGCCGGCGAAAACTTGCGCAGGCCCGCGCGCCAAAAACCCAGAGGCAGATTGACCACCAGCGATACCACCGTGACCAGGCCCACGGCTTCCCAGTTAATCATAGAACCATCTACCCCCTGTTTTCGACGCATATATTCTAGGCGCCGCAAGAAATTTCCTTCCGGCGGCCGGAAAAAAGGAAGTCCCTCCGTATCGGGTGGAACAAGAACCCGCCTAACCGACCTCGTTACCAACAGGGAAACCGGCATAAATGACCTCAGGCCGCCGGACCGGGATCCCGGAAGACATCCTCAGCCGCGGCCAGGGTCCGGGCGATAACGGCATCGTCGTGGCAGGCCGAAAGAAAGGCCGTCTCGAACTGGGCCGGCGGGAAATAGACGCCGGCGGCCAGAAGACCCCGAAAGAAGGCGGCATAGCGTCCGGTATCGGAACAGCGCGCCTCCTCGTAAGCGGTAACCGGCCCCTCCGTAAAAAAGACCGTCAGCAGGGAAGCCACCTGGTTGACCGTTACCGGGATTCCATACCGGGCCGCAAGCTCCGCAAGACCCCGGGCCAGCCCGGCGGCTTGAACGGCCAGACGACGGTACAGGTCCGGTTCCTCCAGGGCCCGCAGCGTCGCGATACCCGCGGCCACGGCCAGGGGGTTGCCGGACAGGGTGCCCGCCTGGTAGACCGACCCGGCGGGAGATACCATGGCCATGATATCCCTTCTCCCCCCGTATGCTCCTACGGGCAGACCGCCACCGATCACCTTGCCCAGGCAGGTCAGGTCGGGGGTAACCCCGTAGAGCTCCTGCGCCCCACCCGGGGCCACCCGGAAACCGGTAATGACCTCGTCAAAGATCAAAAGGCTGCCGTACTCCGCCGTAAGGCGACGCAGGCCGGCCAAAAATCCCGGCGCGGGCTCCACTACCCCCATGTTCCCGGCCACCGGCTCCACGATGATCGCGGCTATCTGTTCGCCGTAGCGCCGGAAAAGCTCGCCGGTCACCTCCAGGTCGTTGTAACGGGAAACCAGGGTATCCGCCGCCACCCCCGCGGTTACCCCCGGGCTGGTGGGAACACCCAGAGTAAGGGCCCCCGACCCGGCCCCGATCAACAGAGAGTCGGAGTGTCCATGGTAGCAACCCTCAAACTTCAAAATTTTGTCCCGGCCGGTAAAGGCCCGGGCCAGCCGCAGGGCGCTCATCGTGGCCTCGGTGCCCGAGTTGACCAGGCGGACCATTTCCACGGAAGGCATGGCCCGGGCAATCAGCCTGGCCAGTTCCGTCTCGCGGGCCGTAGGCGCACCGTAAGTCCAGCCGCGCTCCAGGGCGGCCTCGATGGCGGCCCGGACCCCGGGATGGCGGTGTCCGAGGATGAGGGGTCCCCAGGACAGGACATAGTCGATATACTCGTTGCCGTCCACATCGACCACGGATGCTCCGCAAGCCCGGTCGATATAGAGGGGATTGCCGCCCACGGCGGCAAAACAGCGCACCGGACTGTTCACCCCGCCGGGAATGTACCGCAGGGCTTCCTGATGCAACAAGGCCGATTTTTCCTTGTTCAATTAACAACCCTCCCCCTGGAACAATAACCGCCCGGGCTTACCCCCCGGTACCTTCGTCCGGCTCCAGGAAATATTTCATGCTGCTCTTCTTTAATTCGGCCGTACTGTAAAGCAGCCGGTAATCGTCCACCCCGGCAGCCAGGGCCAGGCGCCCGGCCAGTTCCCGGCACCGGCCCTCGTCCGTGCCGTGCAGCATGGTGAACAGGTTATAGGGCCACCCGGGCGCGGTAGCCCGCTCGTAACAGTGACTCACTTCCTTGAAACCGGCAAAAACTTTGCCCACCTCGTCCACCCTGGTCTCGGGCACAGACCAGACCACCATGGCGTTGTATACGAAGCCCAAGTCCTGGTGCCGGACGGCCGCCCCGAAACGGCGGATTATCCCTTTTTCCTTTAGGAGGGCGATCTCCCGCAGCAGTTGGTCCTCGGAGAGGCCCAACCGGCCGGCCAGGACCGCAAACGGTCTCGACACCAAAGGCAAACCCTCCTGCAGCTCCCGGACCACCTTTTTTTCCAGTTCGCTCAGCGCCATGTCAGACCCCGTCCAGTTCGAAGTTAACCTTAATCTTGAATACCCTTTTCGCCGGCAGGACCAGCATGTCCTCATTCGCCGTCCGCTCCCTGATTTCCCGGACTTTGGCCGCCAGCGCCGCCGGGGAAGGAGCCAGCAGGGTAAACCACATGTTGTAGTTGTGGTCGCGCAGGTAATTGTGGGTCACCCCCGGGTAGGAGTTGACCACGGCGGCCGCCTGCTCCAGTTGTTCGGCCGGCACCCGCAGGGCGCAGAGCACGCCCTGATAACCAAGACGCCGGGAATCGAAGATGGCGCCCAGCCGCCGGATCACCCGCCGCTCCCGCAACCGGCTAAGGCGGGCGATAACGTCCTCCTCACTCACCTGCAAGGCATCAGCCAGAGCCCGGTAGGGCTTGGCCACCAGCGGCAGGTCGTCCTGGATCAGGTTGAGCAGGCGGCGGTCCAGATCATCCATGGCTAGCCGTACCCTGCCGGTAGAGGCACCATTCGTCCCCACCCAGGTAGTCGCCGGTCAGGTAGTGGGCCCGGGCCCGGCACCCGCCGCAGAGGTCGCCGAAGGAGCACGTGCCGCAACGCCCGCCATAGACCTTGGTGCGGAGCGCCTGCAAGAGGGGGCTCTCCCGCCAGATTTGGCTAAAGGGCGACCGGCGCACGTTGCCCGCCGCCACGTCGAGGTAGGCGCAGGCCTGCACATCACCCACCGGGCTGATAATACAGTAGGACAGACCGGCCAGGCAGCCCCGGCCGAACCTGGTTTCCACCCCCATTTGGCGGGCGATGCGCACAAACTGGGGGGCGCAGGTGGGCTTTATTTCGATGGGCACCTGGCTGCTTTTTGCCATCAATTGGCGCAATAGCTGTTCGTAGCGATCAGGCGGCAGGCTCTCGTCCTCTATGGCCAGGCCCCGGCCGATGGGTACCAGAAAAAAGACGTGGTGGGCCTTGGCGCCATTGTTTTGCGCCCAATCGGTCAGCTCCGTTATTTCACCGGCGTTCCACCGCATGGCCGTCGTGTGCACCTGAAAGGGCAGACCGGCCTCCCGGCAGGCCATCATCCCGTCCACCGCGCCCTGCCAGGCCCCGGGCATACCCCGGAAATCGTCGTGCGCTCCGGCCCGGGGCGAATCCAGGCTGATGCCTATGGCCGCGGCGCCGGCCTCCTTCAGACGCCGGGCCAGGTCCCCGGTCAGGAGGGTGCCGTTGGAACCGAAAACGGGTATCAGACCGCGGCTCTTAGCATGCTGCACCAGTTGCAGGATGTCCTCCCTGAGCAGCGGCTCGCCGCCGCTGAAGATCATGATCTTGAAGCCGGCCCGGGCGATCTCGTCGATCAGGGCCAGCCCTTCGGCCGTGCTCAATTCTTCTGCCTTTTTCACGCCGGCGTCGCGGTAACAGTGCCGGCAGGTAAGGTTACACTCGTTGGTGGTGTTCCACGATACCAGCATGGGCCAGCCCCTCTTTCCCCTATCCTTGCCGCAGCCAGCGGGCCGCATCCCGGGCATGGTAGGTGATTATGATGTCGGCGCCGGCCCGTTTGATGCCGGTGAGGATCTCCAGCACGGTGCGGCGTTCGTCGAGCCAGCCTCTTTCGGCAGCCGCCTTGATCGCGGCATACTCGCCGCTAACGCTGTAGGCGGCCACCGGGTGGCCGGTCTCCTGCTTGACCCGGTAGAGGACGTCCAGGAAGGCCAGAGCAGGTTTGATCATCACGATGTCCGCCCCTTCCTCCAGGTCCTGCCAGACCTCGCGAAGCGCCTCGTCGGCGTTGGCCGGATCCATCTGGTAGGCGCGCCGGTCGCCGAACTGCGGCGCGGAGTCCGCGGCCTCGCGGAAGGGACCGTAAAAAGCCGAAGCATATTTGGCGGCATAGGACATAATCGGCACCTGGTTAAAACCCGCCTCGTCCAGGGCTGCCCGCACCGCACCCACACGCCCGTCCATCATGTCGGACGGTGCCACCATGTCCGCCCCGGCCGCGGCGTGTGATACCGCCGTACGGGCGATCAACTCCAGGGAGGGATCGTTGTCCACCGTCCCGTCCTTGATCAGTCCGCAGTGGCCGTGGCTGGTGTACTCGCAAAGACAGACGTCGGTCACCACCAGCAGGCCTGGGTAGTTCTCTTTGACCGCCCGCACCGCCCGCTGCACTATGCCGTCGTCGCTGTAGGCCTCCCGCCCGTATTCGTCTTTGGCGGCCGGCAGGCCGAAGACCAGGATGCCGGGTATGCCCAGCTCTGCCACCTCTTCCAGTTCCCGGAGCAGGACATCGACGGACACATTGGCCACTCCCGGCATCGACTCCACCGGACGGTTAATGCCCTGCCCGTGGGCCACGAAAACCGGGTAAATCAGGTCGTCCACGGTTAAGACCGTCTCCCGGACCAGGCGGCGAATGGTCTCGGATGAGCGTAGCCGCCGCGGCCTGACAACAGGAAAGCCCATTTTCAGTTCCCCCTTTGCTCCCGGTCCGTATCCCGGGGCCCGATCTCACCGTCGGTAAGGTAACAGGCCGGATCGGCCTGCCAGAAGTCGGGACCCACCTCCGGTGGGTGCCCCGCCGTTTCGGCCCTGGCGCGGAAGTTGCCGTTGCAGATATCCAGCCAGCGGCACCCGGCACAACGCCCCTTTAAATATTCCCTGCGGTGCCGGAGCATGTGCAGGAGAGGCTGCGAAGAGTCGCTCCAGATGGCTGAAAACGGTCGCTCCCGTACGTTGCCCAGCGGGTGGGCGGCGGAAAACTGGTCGGGGTGCACCGTACCGGACCAGTCCACCTGGCCGATCGCTATGCCGCTCCGGTTGCCCCCGTTGGCCAACAGAAGCGGCCATATGAGGGCCGCCCGTTCCGGGTTCCGCTGCTTTAAGCGCAGGTAGAGGTAAACCGCGTCGGCGTGGTTGTCCACGGTGAGGACCTCGCGGCCCACGCCCCGCCTTTCCATGTCCTCCACCCAGTCCATGATCTGGTCGAGGGCCGTCCTCGTTTCCGCGCCGGACAGGTCGTCCTCCTGCAGACTGCTGCCCCGGCCGGCGTAGACCAGGTGGTAAAAGCAAACCCGGGGAATGTGCTCTTCCTCCACCAGCTTCATGATATCCGGCAGTTGCTGGAAGTTGTGCCGGGACAAGGTCAGGCGTAAACCCATCTTCTGACCGGCATCCCGGCAATGCCGGATCCCCGCCAGGGCCGCCGTAAAAGCCCCCTTATGTCCCCGGAAAAAATCGTTTTGTTCGGCCAGGCCGTCCAGGCTGATGCCGACATAGCCGACGCCGGCCTGCTTCAGGCGGCCGGCCACCTCCCGGTCGATGAGCGTGCCGTTGGTGGAAATGGTCACCCGCAGCCCCTTTTGCCCGGCGTAGCCAACCAGATCGAAGAAATCGGGCCGTAAGAGGGGTTCCCCCCCGGAAAGCAGTAAAACCGGCACTTGGAAGCCGGCCAGGTCGTCGATAAGCGCCAAGCCCTCGGCCGGGGTCAATTCTTCCCCTCCGGGGGTATTGGCATCGGCGTAGCAATGGATGCAGCGCAAGTTGCAGCGGCGGGTGGCGTTCCACACCACCACCGGCCCCCGGCCCGGGCCCACGCCCGCCAAATTGGGTATGGCCCCCTTTTCGTAGCGCATCGTATCTCCCGTAAACGCACCGCCGCACAAAAGCCGTGTTATGCCGATCATCGGCTTTTCACCCGCTCTCAAGGATTAAAATAGGTGGTCACGGCCTCTACCAGGCCTTCCACCGTGTAACAGGAAGCGGTAACGTGGCTTTTCAGACCGTATTCGGCCATGGTTTGCGCGGTTACCGGGCCGATGGCCGCACACGCGGTACGGCCCAACAAATCCTGCCAGCCGGTCCCTAAGGCCTGCACCAGGTTGTGTACGGTGCTGGAACTGGTGAAGGTGACCACGTCAATCTCCCCCCGCGCCAACAGCTCCCGCACCTCGCCCACGTCCGAATCCCCGGGTACCGTCCGGTAGGCCGGGACTTCCTCCACCTGGACGCCCGTCTCCCGCAGGCCCCGGACCAGAACGTCCCGGGCAACCGCCGCCCGCGGGCACAGAACCCGCTCGCCCGGTGCCACCCGGCCCCGCATGGCCGCCAACACCGCCTCGGCCCGAAATTCCTCCGGCACCACGTCCGCCCGCAGGCCGCACTGGGCGAGGGTTTGGGCTGTCCGGGAACCGATGGCCGCCACCTTTACCCCCGCAAAAGCGCGCGCGTCGCCGCCCTGGGCCCAGAGCCGGGCCCAGAAGAACCGTACGCCGTTGGCGCTGGTAAAGACCACCCATTGGTAAGAGCCCAGCTCCCGCACCGCCTGGTCCAGGGGTCGGGAATCAGGCATCTCTTCCACCGCAATGGCCGGAAATTCGTACGCCTCGCCACCCAGGGCGGTTACCAGGGCCGCCAGGCGACCGGCCTCCTCCCGCGCCCGCGTGACCAGGATCCGCCGGCCGAAAAGGGGCCTTTTTTCCACCCAGGCCAGCTTCTCCCGCAGCTTCACCACTTCGCCCACCACGGTCACGACCGGGTTGGTAAACCCCTGTTCGACGGCCAGGGCGGCAATGTCGGCCAACTTGCCCACCAGGGTCTTCTGCCCTGGACAGGTGCCCCAGCGGACCAGGGCCACC
>DATKUX010000001.1:0-20569 GCA_035530395.1 Spirochaetia bacterium | reverse complement strand
GTGACCTCCTCCCGCCACCAGAGGTGGCGGGCATCCCAGCGATTCCACTTCTGGGATGCCGTGTCCATGATTAGGTTCTTTCGGAGGTTTCCGCATTGCTGCGGCACACATCCCTTTCGGGATATGGCCCGGCCACAAAGGCAAGGGGTCGTTGTCTTTGACCCGTTAGGTTAACCACAGATGCCGGCTGGCGCATAGACATGGGCCAGACTTTAATTCGACATCCAGGTATATTTTACCATGAAGCAAAGTGGTGGTCAACGGTGAGATGCGAGGGGGTCCGTGTATCCCATCAATGAATTGATGGGGATTACAGCCCCCTCGCGCTCCCCCAGTATCCTAAAAGACGCGGGGCTGTAATAGCTCCCATCGTCCTGAGAAACATACAAATACTTATAGGAGGGATCAATATGAAATACGTATATCCTGCGGTATTTTTTCCTGAGGGCGACGGTAGGTATAATGTACGGGTTCCGGATTTGCCTGGTTGCAGGACGTTTGGTGACAACATTGCAGACGCTATTGACATGGCACGGGATGCCGTATCAATGTGGCTATGTGATGCGGAAGACAAGAACGAACCAATACCAAAATTCAGCGAACCTTCCGCCCTGGAATGCCCCCCTGAAGGCTATGTAAGCCTTATCGATGCTGATACGACAGAATATCGTCGCGAAAACGATAATCGCGCAGTAAAGAAGACACTAAGTATTCCAAGCTGGCTGAATGCCAAGGCCGAAAAAGCTGGTATCAATTTTTCCCAAACATTGCAAGACGCATTGAAGCAGCGCCTAGGGTAGTAAGGCCCCCCAAGGGAAGTAATGTCAATGCCGCCCCGGAGGGCGCCAAAGCATATTTTGCGTATCTCCGGCGGGGGTTATAGAACTCGGGTTTTGCCGTTTTAGGGGAAAGCCATCCGTTTCTCGGGATGTGCTCCCCGGGTGGAACATTTGCGAAAAAACGCCACGTTGCCATCGCCCAAAACGGCTAATCCCTTTTCCATCCCTTTCGGCTATTGCGGCCACCGTCCAGGCATATATACTTCACAGTAGTCGCAAGATTCGCACAAATTTCTTGGCGTACTATTCTATTGTCCGTGTAGTAGCTTGTTCGTCCATGTACGGACATCACTTTAGCGACATAAAAGGGTCCAATCAGCGTCTAAGTACGCGGTAATGTACCCATCCATGTTGACGACACCGCCGCGCATGAGCCCTATCGTCTGTAAAACCATGGCGGTGCTCAGCTTAACGGTAGCCGGGTGATCGTGCCAGGCTGCCGGTGAAGGCAACCTGGGCAGTCCCGGCAATGCCGCCTGGCGGAGATACTGGACAGAGCGAAGGCGGTTGGGAAGTGCGTAGCAGCTATCTATTATGAGGGACAACAAGACAGTTGTATCCCACAAGTTCATGCGTTGTTCCGCAGGATCCCGTTGTGAGTCAGTGTAGTGAGGTATCTCATCATTTCAGGTCATGGCGGAGTAATGGGCATTAAGAAGCCCCTTGTCGACCGGCGTCGAAAGCACGTGCCGTAAGGAACCCTCGGATCCAAGGAATCCTGGTTATATAAGTTTGGCCCTGGTTTGCTGGTCCCCGGGAGGCTTGCGGCCATGCACACGGGGCGTGTATCAGGGTACCCCGAACCGGTGGGATATCCGTCCGGCTGGCGGGACTGCGGGGCCGCAAGGGTCTCAACCGCCGCGGTAGGGAGGTACGGGAGATGCTTAAGAAGCGGGAGCGTTCAAGGAATATTACACGAAGAAAAGGGGTGCTTGGAAATGCAGGGCGGCTATACCGGAAAGATCTTGCGCATCAACCTCAGTGACTCGACGTACAAGGGGGAACCTCTTTCCCCCGGGATGGCCCGGGATTTTCTCGGGGGGGCGGGGTTTGGCGTTAAGATCCTCTACGACGAACTCGGGCCGGGAGTAGACCCGCTGGGTGAACAGAACAAGCTTGTTTTCGCCGCCGGCCCTCTGACCGGAACCAATGCGCCCTGCGCCAGCCGCATGGCCGTCGTCGGCAAGTCGCCTCTCACCGGCGCAGTGGGCCTGGCCCTGACCGGCGGACACTTCCCCGCCGAGATGAAATTCGCGGGCTATGATGCCTTGATCATAGAGGGCAAGGCCCCCAAACCGACCTATCTCTGGATCCACGACGGAAAAGTGGACTTCCGTAGTGCCGCGAAACTGATGGGTACTCTGACCATGGATTGCCAGTCCTACATCAAGGACGAACTGGGCGACCAGAACATCCGGGTGGCCTGCATCGGGCCGGCAGGAGAAAAGCTGAGCAAGATGGCCTGCATTGTGAACGAGCGCCGCGCGGCCGGGCGAAAGGGACTGGGTGCGGTGATGGGGTCCAAGAACCTCAAAGCGATCGCCCTCCGAGGCCGGGACAAGGTCGCGGTGGCCCATCCCGAAGGATTCCGGAAAGCCCGGGAAGCCATGCTGACCGCCATGCGGGAAAGCCCGGTCGTGTACCCTCAGTTCGCCCGCCTGGGTACGCCCATGGTGGTCGACCTCGTCGACGCCTTGGGCATTTTCCCCACCAGGAACTGGTCTGCCACCGGAGAGTTCGCGTTTACCGAAAAAATCGGCGTGGGCGTCCAGGAAAAGCACAAAATTCGCAAGGAACGCTGCTATATGTGCCCTGTCGGGTGCAGTCAGGTAAGAACGGTCAGAGAGGGTCCCTATGCCGGTTTCCTGGCCGAGGGCCCGGAATTCGAGACCGTTTACTCGTTTGGCGCAGAGACGGGAAACGACGATTCCGCCGCCATTATCGCCGCCGACCGGATGTGCGACGAACTCGGCCTGGACACCATCTCCACCGGGGTGGTGATCGGTTTTGCCATGGAATTGTATGAAAAAGGAATCCTGACCGGGGAGGAAACCGGGGGGCTGAAACTGGAGTTCGGTAATGCCGGGGTGATGACCGAAATGATCCGGAGGATAGCCTACCGGGAGGGGCTGGGCGAAATCCTGGCCGACGGGGTCAGGGCGGCGGCGACACGAATCGGCAAAGGCTCGGAAAAATACGCCATGCACGTCAAAGGGCTGGAGATGCCCGGGTACGACGTCCGGGGGGCCAAGGCCCACGGACTCAACTACGCCACCGCTTACACCGGCGCCGATCACAACCGCGGGTATGCCTTCCAGGAGATTTTCGGCATACCCGTTCCCGAAATGGTCGACCGTTTTGCCGTAAACGGCAAAGGCAGGCTGTGCAAGTGGAACCAGGACGTGCGGGCCGTCACCTGCGATTGCGCGACGATGTGTGCGTTCATGCTGGACATGGCCGTGCCTGCCGGCGCCTGCGAGAATACTGCGGCCATGGTCAATGCGGCCACCGGTATGGAATTTACGCCGGAAGGCATCGAGAAAATCGGTGAGCGGGTCAACAATCTGGCCAGGGCGTTCAATGTCCGGGAAGGCCTCTCGCGAAAAGACGACACCCTGCCGGAGAGACTGATGAAGGAAACATTGAAGGAAGGCAATTCCAAGGGACAGCGCATCAGCGAAGAGGACCTCGGCCTCATGCTCGACGAGTACTACGGGGCCCGGGGTTGGGACGTCGTCAGCGGGGTGCCCACCGAGGCGAAACTGACAGATCTTCGCCTCGGTCATGTAGCGGACGAACTGGCCCGGATGGGAATTCTGTCCTCGTGATCAAGATCAGGGTACAGGGGATACTGGCCGTCAGGGATGTTCTGGGCACGCCGGAACTGACTTTCGCCATCGAGGAAGGATCCACCTTGGCCGAACTGCTCGCCCGGCTGGCCCGACAGCTGGGCGGTGAAGTCCGGCCGACGGAATCGGTGGACGGTGGCTGGCCGGCCTGTGCCCACCTGTTTCTCGTAAACGGTCAAAACATACATTTTTTGACCGGGTACCAGACCGTCCTGGCGGACCAAGACACCGTTACGATAATACCCCTCGTCGGGGGAGGGTAGACCGGCCGGCCCGACCGCCGGGGTAAAGTTCCCATGGTCGCCCCCGGGAGTGGGAGCAAGGAATAGAGTTGTTTGTCCTTTCCGAGTGAGGATTCCTGCTCAGGCCTGTGATGCAGCGGCCCTGACCCTTATGTGGCAGCGGGGTCAGCCTTGACACCAATAGGACGGGCCGGTATAATTTTCACCAATCAGTTGGCTACTGGGTTAAGAACCAATGATCGTACTATGTCCAAAGCCCGACATTATGGCAAACGGAACAGCCCGCATGGCCTCCGGCCGCACGGCCAGGCACGTTCAGGGGCTGTTTTTCCCAGCAAAACGGCGCAGCGAAGGTAGAAACGGTTACCATCCTCTTCCTTGCCCGGACAAAGGGCCCGGAAGGGCGTGGCGATAGGGCCCGGTAGTATTTTTACGGGAGGATGGTGTAGTTTTGCACAAGAAGCGGCATTGGACAATCCTGGCCGGCCTGACCGCCCTGGTCTTGGTCGGGCAGGCGGCACTCTCCGGTTGCGGCCAGACCCCAGCGGCCCAGACGAACACTCTCAAGGTGGGTCTCATCGACGCCTACAGTGGACCGGCCAGCGTCTACGCCAAGGATGCCCTGGACGGCTTCCAGCTGGGTGTCAACGAGGTGGCCCAAAACGGCGGTCCCAAGATAACTTTTGTCACCCGTGATGACCAGTTTAAGACGGATAAGGATCTGCAATGGGCCAAGGAACTGGTAATGCAGGACAAAGTGGACGTGGTGGCCGGGCTGATCAACAGTGCCGGAGCCTTGGCCGTGGCGTCCTACGCGACGCAACAAAAGGTTCCCTTCATCACCTGGATGAGCATGAGCGCCGATATCACCGGATCCCATGGCAGCCCTTACGTCTTCGCCATGCCGCCCAACACGACCATGATCGGTAACGCGGGCGGAGTGGAGATGGCCAAACTCCCCTACACCAAGTACTGGCTGGCCGGAGATGATTACGACTACGGCCGCTCGGTGGTCAAGAGCTTCTGGAGCAGCCTGCAAAAAGCCAAGCCCGGGGTGCAAAAACTCGGCGAATCCTGGTGGCCGGTGGGTGAAACCGACTACACGCCTTACATCAACCAGATCCGGGCAGCCAAGCCGGACGCCCTGTTCGTAGGTACCGGCGGAGCCGACATGGTTTCTTTCCTCAAGGCGGTCAAGGCGGCCGGCCTGACCAGCCAGATGGCGGTGCTCGACCATACCGCAACCGATCCGTCCACCCTGAAGGCTCTGGGGCCGGACGCCCCGGTGGGCCTCTACGGTACCAGCGACTACCTTTCGTACTATCCTGACACGGCCCAGAACAAGGCCTTCGTGGCCGCCTTCCGGAAGGCCTATAACACCGACCCCGGCTTTCCCGCCCTGTACGGCTATCTGACGGCCAAGTTCCTGGGGGCGGCGGTCCAGAAGGCCGGCGGCACGGACAAGGAAAAACTGGTTGCCGCCCTGTCCGGTATGACCATGGACTCGCCGGTGGGTCCGGTCACGATCCGGTCCGGGGATAACCAGTTGGAGGCGCCCATTTTCTTCGGTAAGACGGTGGTGGCTCCCGGTCAATCCTCCCTGGTAGCCGCCAACCCCGTCATGATACCGGCTGACCAGATCATGCCCTCCCTGACGGATGTAATGGCGGCCCGGCAGTCCGCCCAGAAGTAGAAGACAACTCGACATAGGGGGCCGGCTTAGCCGGCCCCGGGGGGCTAATTCATGGACATTTCCCTGCTGGCCAGCCAGTTTCTCATCGGTCTTTCCCGGGGTATGATCCTGTTCATCGTGGCCGCCGGCCTCACCCTCATCTTCGGGGTGCTCAGGGTGATCAACTTTGCCCACGGTTCCTTCTACATGCTCGGAGCCTTTTTGGCTTACACCGTGGCTCTGGCGGTAGGGCACGGCCCGGCGGGGTTTTGGCTGGCTATGCTGGTCGCGCCATTCGGAGTAGCCTTGATCAGCCTGGCCATGGAACGCGGCATCTTGCGCTTCATCTATCACCGGGAGCATCTGATCCAGATCCTGGTCACCTACGGCCTCGTCCTTATTTTCGGCGATCTGGTGAAAATGGTATGGGGTACGGATTTTAAGTCACTTACCCCGCCACCGGTCTTGAGTGGCTACTTCTCCCTGTGGGGAGCGGACCTTCCCCGCTACAATGCCTTTTTGTTCGTGATCGGGCTCTTGGTGGCCGGCGGCTTGGCCCTGTTTTTATACCGCACCCGGATCGGGAAGCTTTGCCGGGCCACGGCTACCGACCGGGAAATGGTGGATGTTCTCGGTATCCAGAGCAGCCGGGTTTTTGCCGCCGTTTTCGTATTGGGCGGGTGGCTGGCCGGCCTGGGCGGGGCCTTGGTCGCCCCTACGGTCGGTATTACGCCCGGCATGGACGTCACTGTCATCATTGAAGCCTTCCTGGTGGTGGTGATCGGCGGGCTGGGCAATGTCTGGGGGGCGCTGGTCAGCGCCCTCATCCTGGGGGTGGGGGAAGCGCTGGGGATACTTTTCCTGCCCCATTTGGACATCGCCCTGCCGTTTTTGATAGCGGCGGCAATTCTCATTGTACGTCCCTCCGGCCTCTTAAAATCGGTATGGTAAGGGGGACGCGCATGTCCGGGTCCAGATTCTACAGACCGTCGCCGGGCAGCCTGACGGCCGTCGTGGTGTGCGCGGTGCTCCTGATCCTGCCCGCTTTTCTTTCCGGCTACTATACCTACCTCCTGGCCAGCATTTTTGAGGCTGCCCTTCTGGCCGTAAGCCTCAACTTTATTCTCGGTTACGGCGGCCTCCTGCAGCTATCCCAGGCCACCTTCTATGGTGTTGGAGCCTATGCGGCCGCCCTTGTGCTTACCAAAACGGCTCTCCCCTTCTGGGTGGTCCTGGTGGCCGGACCGGTGACAGCCGGGGTATTCGCTCTGTTCATCGGCTGGTTTTGCGTGCGTCTCCGGCAGCTCTATTTCGGCATGCTTACCCTGGCGCTGGGACAGTTAGTTTGGGCTCTGGTCGACCGCTGGTACAACTTTACCGGCGGTGACAACGGCATCAATACGATTCCGCTTCCCGCCTTCCTCACCTCGCCCCGGGGCGGCTACTACCTGGCCCTGGTGATTATGGCGGGTTCACTGGCCGTTATGTACCGTCTTATCCGGTCACCGTTCGGGCTCACTCTGCAGGCCATCAGGGATAATCCGGTCCGCAGCGCCGGGGTGGGGGTTGACGTCCAGCGGCATCAGCTCACAGCCTTCATCGTGGCCAGCCTCTTCGCCGGCCTGGCGGGGGTGCTGCACGTGGTCGTCGCCGGCTCGGTGGACCCGTCCCTTCTGGACTGGACCAAGTCAGCCGAGGTATTGATCATGTTGCTTCTGGGCGGTTTGGCCACCTTTATCGGCCCGGCCGTGGGGGCCGCCATCCTGGTGGTTCTCTCCATGGTTCTCGGTATCTATACCGATTATTGGCTGTTTGTTTTGGGGCTGATCCTGGTGGTCCTGGCGCTGTTCCTGCCTCAGGGGATTATCGGTTACCTGGAGGGGCGGCTCAAGAAAAAGGCCTGATCCTGGGGCCAAAGGGAGTGGCGTAAGCATGTTGCGGGTGGAGGGTGTTACCAAATCCTTCTCCGGCTTTCGGGCCCTTTCCGAAGTCAACTTCCGTGTGGAACCGGGCCAGGTGACGGCGGTCATCGGTCCCAACGGGGCCGGCAAGACCACGCTCTTCAACGTGCTCACCGGTCACCTCAAACCGGACAGCGGCCGCATCCTGTTCCAAAACACCGATATCGCGGGACGCCGGCCCCACCAGATCTTTCGCCGGGGTATCGCCCGTTCCTTTCAATTGACCAATGTTTTTAGCCGTCTGACAGTCCTGGAGAACGTCCAGGTGGCCCTTCTGGCCCGGGAGGGGAAGAGCGGTTCGGTATCCCGGGAGCCGGGGCGGGAGTGCGCGGCCCGGGCCCAAGAGTTGCTGGCGAGGGTGGGTCTGGGCGGATGGGCGGGCGAACCCGCCGGCAAGCTTTCCTACGGCGACCAAAAGCTGCTGGAAATTACCATGGCGCTGGCCGGCCGGCCGCAACTGCTGCTTTTGGACGAACCCACGGCCGGCATGTCTCCGGAGGAGACCGCCGCCACGGCCGGGTTGATCCGCCAACTGGCGGAGGAGGGGGTTACGGTTCTGTTCACGGAGCACGATGTGGACCTGGTTTTCGGCCTGGCCGCCAAGATAGTGGTGCTGCACCAGGGTTGTTGCATTGCCCAGGGTACGCCCGGAGAGGTCAGGGGCGACCGGACCGTGCAAAAAGCCTACCTGGGGGAGGAATCCTGATGCTCGCGGTGGAGGAAATCCACAGCTATTACGGTCTCTCCCACGTGCTCTTCGGGGTGTCCCTGGCGGTTGACGAGGGCGAAGTAGTCTGCCTGCTGGGTCGCAACGGGGCAGGCAAGACCACCACCTTGCGCAGCGTGGCCGGTCTTACCCGGATCCGCACCGGCCGGGTCGTCTTTCGCGGGCTGACCATCACCAATACGCCGGTCCACCATCTGGTGCGGC
The DNA here is from genome assembly GCA_035530395.1 of Spirochaetia bacterium. GTDB lineage: Bacteria > Bacillota > Desulfotomaculia > Desulfotomaculales > JAJYZD01 > JAJYZD01. The sequence goes on along the minus strand of DATKUX010000001.1, from coordinate 12,075 downwards.
TGGGTATCTCGTACGTGCCGGACGACCGGCGGATCTTTGCCGACCTGACCGTGCAGGACAACCTGGAGGTGGCTCTGGCCGGCCGCCCGGAGTCGGGTACCTGGACTATTGCCATGGTTTACGGGCTTTTTCCGGCCCTTTCCGCCCTGCGGGAACGTCCCGGCGGGTGTCTCTCCGGCGGTGAGCAGCAGATGCTGAGTATTGCCAGGGCGCTGCTGGGCAGTCCGCGCCTGTTGATCCTGGATGAACCCACCGAGGGTCTGGCGCCGCTGGTGGTTCGCGAACTGGAAGACCAGATTCGCCGCCTGAAGGAGATGGGCATCGCCATCCTGATGGCGGAACAAAACCTCAAGACAGCCTTGAACCTGGCCGACCGCTGCTACGTCCTGGAGCGTGGCAGCGTCCGCTGCCACGGTACGGTGGAGGAGTTGGCCCGGGACGACGAAATCCGCGCCCGGTACCTGTCGGTATAAGGAGACGATCGGTTTGCCCAAAACGGGCTTTGGTCCCAAGATGGCCGCTGCCCTGGCCGACACCGAAAGCAAGAGGGGCCGGAACAAGGCCCTCTCCCTTATTTGCCCCAACATCCAGGCTGCGCGCGAGCGCCATCCCGTCCTGGCCGGCCGCTTGCGCAAGATCAAGGAAGAGAGCCTGGCCAGGCTGGACGACCTGCTGGCGCAGGCCGTGGCCAGGCTCCGGGCCAACGGCTGCCAGGTCTTTATGGCCGCCGACGCGGCCGCGGCCCGCGACTACATTGCCGGCCTGGCCGGGAAGGGCCTGCTGGTAAAATCCAAGAGCAACGTGGGCAAAGAAATAGGGGTGGTCGCCCATCTGGCTGCCAGAGGGGTAACGGTCGTGGAAACCGATCTGGGCGACCGCCTCAACCAGTTGGCCGGCAGCCAGGCCAGCCATCCCCTGGCCCCGGCCATCCATCTGCCTCTGGCCAGGGTTCGCGAGCTTCTCGCCCGGGAGAGCGGGCGGGAATTGCCGGAAGATGTAAACGAACTGGTCCGGGCGGCCCGGGAGACCTTACGGCCCTACCTGGCCCGGGCCGGTGTCGGCCTGTCTGGTGCCAACGCCATTGCCGCCGACACCGGCGCCGTGGTCCTGATGGAAAATGAGGGCAACATCCGGGCGGTGACCAGCCTGCCGGCTGTCCACGTAGTGGTGGCCGGCATCACCAAGATCGTCCCCACCCTGGAGGATGCCGTAACGGTAGTGGAGGCCGCGTCCGTGTTCGGGGCCGGTCAGGACCTGGGTACCTACATGTCGGTCATCAATGGTCCGGGCCAGCCGGGTATCAACCCCGACGGCAGCGTCAGCGGCCAACTCGGTCCGCGCGAGGTGCACGTGGTGCTGCTGGACAACGGCCGCTCCCGTGCCCTGGCCGGGGGCTGGGGGGAAGCCTTCTACTGCATCAACTGTGGTGGCTGCCTGAATTTTTGTCCGGTCTACCGGGTTCTGGGCGGCGGCTTCGGCCACCGCTATATCGGCGGCATCGGCGTGGTGCAGACCGCCCTGACCGGTAATTTGGCGGCGGCCGGGGAGGCCGGGCTTTGGGCCTGCCTTTCCTGCGGCAACTGCATGGCGGCCTGCCCGGCCCAAATAGACACGCCGGATCTGATCAGCCGCCTGCGTGGCGAAATTGGGGGAAAGCGCCCGGTCCGGCGGTTAGTGACATATCTGTTGCGGGACCAGGTCCGGCTACGCCGCGTCCTGATCCTGGTACGCCGCCTGACCGGACCGTTGTGGGAGGAGGTGCCCGCCCGGCGGGCCCTGCGCCTGCGCCTCGGACCGGCCCGTTCGCGCCTGGTTCCCGCTCCCCGGATTGTCCTGACCGCCGGGACCGGCCAGCCAATCGCTCTACCGGCAGGCAACCGCCCGCGGGCCGTCCTCTATTCCGGCTGCCTGATCAACACCTGCTATCCGGAAATTGCAACGTCCGCAGTGCGGGTCCTTTCCCGCCACGGGGTGGCGGTGGAACCACCCGGGCGGGAGCCCTGCTGCGGCTTGCCGCTGTGGAACGCCGGTGACCGTGAGGGGGCCAGGGAACTGGCCCGCCGGAACATTGCGGGGTTGGAGACGGTGGACGGCGCGGTCCTGACCCTGTGCGCGACCTGCGGTAACACCTTGCGCAACTTTTACCCCCGCTGGTTGGCGGGGGACTCCCACTACGCCGGGCGGGCCAGGCTGTTGGCCGGCCGGGTGCGAGATGTAACCGTTTTTCTGGCCGATGACCTGGGCCTGGCCGCCAGCCAGCCGGGCCGGGAGGACTTGCCCACAGTCACCTACCACGATCCCTGCCACCTGCGTCTGGGGCTGGGGGTGACCAGGCAGCCCCGCCAACTGCTCCGGTCGTCCACCCGCTTTGTGGAAATGGCCGGTGCCGACCGCTGTTGCGGCTTCGGCGGCCTGGTCAGCCTTAAACATTACCTTCTCAGTACGGCTATCACGGACGAAAAATTAAACTTTGCCAACCTGGGTGCGGGAACACTGGCCACCGCTTGTCCGGGGTGTATGGCTGCCCTGACCGACGGCCTGAACCGTCTGGGCCTCCCGGTGACGGTGCGGCATGTCGTCGAGCTGGTGGATGAAGCCGGCCTTTGAAGGCGGAAGGGGGTGCCGGATGAACGAAGAGGCCGGAGGGCGACTGGCGGAGGCTGTTAGGGGGATCCGTTCCCACTCGGTGGAAAACCTGGCCCGCCTCGCCGAAGAGGCCGTGGCCAACCTTACGGCCCGGGGCTGCCGGGTGTTTGTGGCGGCTGAGGCCGGAGAGGCCCTGGATTTTGTAGCTCAGGTGGCTGCCGATAAGAAAAACGTGGTCTTGAGCCGGGTGCCGGCCGGGGAGGAAATAGGGCTGACCCGTTTTCTGACCGAACAGGGAGCCCGGTTGGCGCACTGCCACGCCGGGGAGTGGCTCCTGACCGCTCTGGGCCTGGCCGGGGGGCATCCCTACCGCCCCACCCTGGGCCTGTCCCAACTGCACGACCCGGCCGTGCTGGCGCAAGTGGCTGCCCGGCAGGACCTGGCCGGGTTTCTCCCGGGTCCCAGCGAGGCCGCCGCCATCGTTGACGCCTTGCGGCAAAAAAACACCGGGGCCTGTCTGGCGGCGGATCTCGGCATCACCGGCGCCCAGGCCATCGCCGTGGATACCGGCACCATCTTCCTGGCCGAGGAGGAGGGGGACGCCCGTCTGGTTAGTAACCTGCCCCACACCCATCTGGTAGTGGCCGGGCTAGAGTGCCTGGTACCGGATCTGCCCGCCGCCCTGGCGACGGTCCGCTACCTGTCCCGCTACGCTTACGGACGCCCCCTGGTCCGTTATGTCAGCGCCATCTCCGGACCCAGCCGGACCGGGGACATCGAGATGCAGCTGGTTCCCGGCATGCACGGACCCAAGAAAGTGGCCGTGCTCCTCCTGGCCGGGGGCCGGTTGTCCGTGCCCGAACGCTGGGCCCGGGCCCTGTACTGCCTGCACTGCGGCGCTTGTATCCCGGCTGGGGCGGTGGTACCCCAACCCGGACCGGGGGACCCGGCGCCCTGGCCCTATCCCGGTACCGCGGGGGCGGTGCTCCGGCACCTTTTCGCGACGAGGCCGGCCCCGCTAGTGGCGGCAGACAGCTTTACCGGCTGCCCGCTGGGTATAGACATGCCGGGGCTGTGGGCGGAAATGGCGGGTTAGGGTGGGGAAGGCCCGTGAATTTGCTAGAAATACATTTTTACCTCGTAAACCCCAGTCCTAAATATGTTTTCGAGTTTGCGAAAACCAACCGTTCGGCATAAATGGAGCATAGGGCAGTTATCTATTTGAACAATACCTTCAAATCCTTTGAGTCCTATCCCTCTGGCAACTTCCGCCATATAACTCAATAGCGTCCTGCCGATACCCTTGTTTTGATTGATATCGCTGACTACGAGGGCAATCTCGCCCCAACAGCCACTGGAGTGAAGGAAACACTGGCCGATCCCTGTAATAATAGAGTTATTCCTATTATCAGACAGAACCAATAATTTCATCTGGTTATTTCTAAATATGAAAAAATCGCCCAAAAACTCGTCGCGTATATTCTTGCGAAGGGATAAAAAGCGACGGTATAAGCTCTGAACTGAAAGGGTGTCAAGAAATTCTCTTACCAGGCATTTATCCGATAGTTCAGCCGGCCTGATGTAAGTCTCTAGGCCGGTTTTTGTCAGCCTGCAAACGCTCTTGGCTACTGTGTTGTCGTATTCGATCATTGTAAAAACTCCCAGTAGGCCTACCGGGCCAGAACGGCCTTGGCCTCCACTTTAGCATTGAATTTAGCCGCGTTGATGATAAATCTTTCGTGGGTCCCCTCCGAGATCTTGTCCACTCCGTCGTCTGCCACGATAGAAAAGGTGAGTTTCTTGCCCTCCACTTCTTCCAGTCTGATTTTTACGGTTACAGTCAGGCCGGGCGGTGTGGCGGCCAGGTGGCTGAGTTTGACGTCGATGCCCACAGTTTGCTCGTCAGGCCAGTCGAGATAGGGATTTATGGCCCTGATACAGGCCCACTCGAACAAGCCGACCATGAAGCCGGTGGCCAGGACTTTGGGCATGACGCGGAACTCGGGCGATTCAGGGTAGAGGAAAGGTACGGTCTTGCTCTCCGGGATTTTAAACCGGAATTCCGACGTAAGGCCCGGTTGCAAAGCATCTTTCACGGGCTATCCCTCCGTTTTTCCTCATAGAAGAAATCCTGATTTTAATGTAGCATGATTCTTTTCATTAGACAAATTAATAGATATAATATTGTTTATTAGGTGGGCTAATAAGCCAAGCTCATGGGGAGGGATGCCTGTGGAGTGGACGCAGATGGCCGGGTTCTATCACGTGGCCAGGCTCGGGAGTTTCACCAGGGCTGCCGGTGTTACGTTCCGCACCCAATCCGCCCTCACGCAGCAAGTGAAATCTCTGGAAGAAGAATTGGGTTGCCAGCTTTTCGAAAGAATAGGCAAGCGAAAGCTCCTGCTTACACCTGCCGGCCAAAAGTATTTTGAGTTTGCAGAGACAGTTTTGGCCAAATACGAGTCTTTGGTCGAAGACTTAAACGAGCTCAAAGGCGTCCAGAAAGGGCAGCTAAAAATAGCGGCACCTTTCACGACGCTCTACCACTTTCTGCCGCATACTCTGGAGATTTATGCTCAAAAGTACCCATGGGTTGAAATTTCCCTACTAGATCGATCCCAGCAGAATGTTGTGGAACTTGTCCGAAACGGTGACGTTGACTTTGGCATTACACTCGAGTCGATAGTTCCCAAACATTTCAGTAAGGTCCGTCTGGGAACGGTAGAATCGGTATTGTTGGTACCCGTGGGGCATCTCTTGGCCGGGATGGAGCGGGTTACTTTGCGGCAGATCGCCCAATATCCTCTCATCTTACCTCCCGATAGCAGTGAATACGCCGCACGCAGGAAGTTGGAGGATCTTTTCCGGAAGGACAGGTTGGAATACCGTATTGCCATAGAATCCTCCAATGTTGAATTGAGCTCCCTCTATGTTGAAATTGGACTGGGAATATCCTTTGCCACGGTTGTAAGGGATCTGCCGATTCTGACACAAAGAAAATTGCAATTTATATCCCTGGATCACTATTTTCCGCCGGAATATTTGGCAATTATGTTTAGAAAGGACAAAGTCCTCCCCGCCTTTAAAAGTGCATTTGTAAACATGATCTTGGGCGGCTAGGAGCTTGTCCGGGTGTTTTACTTTGTCCCGTGACCCGGGCCTGACCGCCCGGGTCAGTTTTTTGGCCGGAACCTGCTGCGCCCCGCTTCCGGTCAAGAAACCTTATTTGCCTATTGCCGAAAAAGTTTCTCTTAAGTATAATAAAATTGGTCTGCTGGTCAAGTGGTCATACCACGATATCGTTACGTTATTACTGGGAGGTGCAGCGTGAACATTGTCGTTTTGCTGAAACAGGTTCCGGCTACGGACAACGTCCGGATGGACCCGCAAACAGGCACCATGATCCGGACCGGCAAGGACAACATAATTAATCCGCTGGACGAGAACGCTCTGGCGGAAGCCGTCCGAATCAAGGAGTCCAGGCCCGGGGTACGCGTGACCGCCGTAACTGGGTCTATCCCCGGACGATCTCGGTTTGAAAGGCTCGCCCACCCGGGTGGTGAAGATCTTCAGCCCGAAGTTGACCCGGGAAGGCATCGTACGCAAATTCGACGATGCGGGCCGGGCCGTCGGTGAGCTTCTGGACTTTCTTACGGACCGGAAAGCCATATAGGGAAGGGGTTTTCGCCGATGAACCGGCAGGAATGTAAAGGTGTGCTGGTAGTGGGTGAGCAAAAGGGAGGCCGGGTTCACCCCGTTACTTATGAACTGTTGAGCCGGGGCAGGAGTTTGGCCGATAGCCTGGATGCCCGTTTGGCCTGCGTATTACTGGGTGATGGCATCGACAACCTGGAAGAAGTGATTTATTGGGGAGCGGATCGGGTTTATCACGTCAAGGGCAAGATTTTGGACCATTTTCTGCCCGGGCCCTTTACTAAAGCCCTGGTCAAGCTGATAGAAGAAGAAAAACCGGAGATCGTCGTGGCGGCCGCCACCACTACGGGCCGCACGGTCATGCCCCTGGTAGCCGCCCGGCTGAAAACGGGGCTTACCGCCGACTGTACCGAACTAACCATCGACCCGGCGGAGAAAATATTGCTGCAAACCCGTCCGGCCATAGGCGGCAACATTATGGCCACGATCAAGACTCCTGCGAGCAGGCCGCAGATGGCTACGGTCCGGCCCAAGTCGGCCAAGCCGGCACCCCGGGATCCGTCCCGGCAGGGGACAATCATCCTGATGGAATATGGCGAAGCCGTGTTGATTTCCCCGGAGCGCTTCATTGAATTTGTTAAGGATCCCACCCAGGCGGTCAACATCCAGGACGCCGAGATCGTTGTCGCCGGGGGCAAGGGGCTCAAAAGCGCCGAAGGCTTTAAACTGGTGGAGGAACTGGCTGACTTGCTAGGCGCAGGGGTGGGGGCCACCCGGGACGTCGTGGAGTTGGGATGGATAACCTATGCCCACCAGATCGGGCTGTCCGGCAAGACCGTTTCGCCCAAGCTCTACATCGCGGTCGGTGTATCCGGTAAGATTCAGCATCTGGCAGGGATGCAGACCTCCGACGTCATCGTAGCCATCAACAAGGATCCCGAGGCCCAGATATTCAAGGTGGCCGACTTCGGCATCGTGGGCGATGCCTTCGAGGTGGTGCCGGAAATAATAGGTGCCTTAAAACAACTCCAGGCCAGCGCCTGAGGAGGGTTAAATATGGTTATGTACAACCGGGTTACTGAAGAAATTGTCGGGCAGTTGCGCAGTATCGTGGGGACCGGGAGCGTGGTGCTGGACCCGGAGAAGATGGAGGCCTACGGTCACGACGAGGTCTCTGAGGCCATATGGACCAAAAGCCCGGAAGTGGTGGTGAAGCCCCAAACCGCGCAGCAGGTTGCGGCCATCCTCCAACTGGCCAACCGGGAAAGGGTGCCGGTTACCCCGCGGGGAGCCGGTACGGGCCTGTCCGCCGGCGCGGTACCCATGCTAGGGGGCATCATTCTTTCGGTGGAAAAGATGAACCGGATCCTGGAAATCGATGCCGGGAACATGTTTATGGTCGTGGAGCCGGGCGTAACAACCGGCGAGGTACAAAAGGTCGCCCGGGAAGCCGGGTTCCTATATGCCGGAGATCCCTGCAGCGCCGACAGTTCCTTCATCGGCGGCAACGTGGCTGAGAACGCCGGCGGGAACAAGGCGGTCAAGTACGGTACTACCTCTCGCCACGTTTACGGCCTGGAAGTGGTCCTACCCGGCGGGGAAATCACCACGCTGGGCGGTAAGTGCGTCAAGGACGTCACCGGTTACGACCTGGTGCACCTGATGGTGGGTTCCGAAGGCACCCTGGGCGTGGTCACCAAGGTCTTCCTCAAGCTGATGCCGCTGCCCCAGTACGTGGTCGACCTTCTGGTTCCGTTTGCCGACATGCAGACGGCCATCGATATCGTACCCACGATAATGGGCAACGGAGGGATCATCCCGACCTGCCTGGAATTCATGGATAGCACCTCGATCAAAGCCGCCGAGGCCTACTTGAACCAGAAACTGCCTTACAGCGACGCCGGCGCCTACGTCATCGTCGAGGTGGAGGGTTCCACCGAAGCCCAGGTGGAAGAGGACTACCTCACCATCGGCCGGCTTTGTCAGCAAAACGGCGCCCTGGAAGTGTTCGTGGCTGACAATATCTCGGCCCGGGACCGCATCTGGAAGGCCCGCAAGTGTTTTGCCGAGGCCCTCAGGGTGGTCAGTCCCGTCTACTGCATGGAGGACATCGTGGTCCCGGTCTCCAGCATCCCCAGGGCCCTGGCGGAGATAGAAAAGATTGCGGCCAGGTACGGGGTGGAGATCCCCAGCGCCGGGCACGCCGGCGACGGGAATATCCACGCCACCTTGCTCCGCAAGAATATGGACGAGGAAACCTGGCACGATGTCAAGGAAAACGTGTTGGAAGACATATACACCGTTACCTACTTCCTGGGCGGCAACCTTTCCGGGGAGCACGGCATCGGCGCCAAGCGCAAGGATTATCTGGCCCGGTTCATGGATCCGGTGCAGTTGGAGATGATCAGGAGCATCAAGAAGGCGCTGGATCCCAACCTGATCCTCAACCCGGGTAAGATCGTCGACATGGCTTGAGAATAGGTATTGGGCAGCACCGTTCCGGGGCGATGACCAAGCAGGCCGAAGAAAGGCTAAAGTTTCGGAGTTAGCCCCGGCAAAATAGGGTATTAGGGATTATTGGAGGGTTGGATAATGACGAAAGAGGTGCAGTATCCACTAGGGGTGGAGGTGATTTGAGAAATTACTCCCGAATATGCCTCTATTTTATCCACAGATGCAGTTATGTTTGTGGTAAAATTGGTTCGGGAATTTGAAGAAAAGCGGCAATCTATTCTGCACAATAGAACGGAACGGGGAAGAGCAATTGATTCCGGCATATGGCCTGATTTCCTAAGTGAAACCGCTGCGGTTCGCAGCGCGGATTGGACCGTTTCCCCTTTACCCCGGGACTTGCAGGATCGCCGAGTGGAGATTACCGGTCCTTCCGGTGACCGGAAAATGGTTGTTAATGCTCTCAATTCCGGGGCTACCGTCTTTATGGCTGACTTCGAGGACGCCCTATCGCCCACATGGCAGAATGTTATTGAAGGGCAAATCAATATGCGGGACGCGATTCGCCGTACCATAGAATATGTTAGCCCCCAGGGAAAGAAATATCAGCTTAATGACCGGGTTGCTGTATTGATGGCGCGTCCGCGCGGCTGGCACCTTGTGGAAAAGCATGTTATGGTAGACGGCAAGCCCGTTTCAGCAAGTCTGTTTGATTTCGGTCTGTATTTTTATCATAATGCTAAGCAACTTTTAGAAAATGGCTCGGGTCCTTACTTCTATCTACCCAAGTTGGAGAGCCATTTAGAAGCACGACTATGGAATGATGTTTTTGTCTTTTCCCAGCGTGAACTTGGTATTATGCAGGGTAGTATCAAAGCTACCGTTTTAATTGAAACTATTCTTGCTGCATTTGAAATGGACGAGATTCTTTATGAATTGCGGGATCATGCTGCAGGACTAAACTGCGGACGCTGGGACTATATTTTCAGCTATATCAAGACGTTTCGTAACCAGCCTGATATCATTGTGCCCGACCGTTCTTGCGTAACAATGACATCACCATTTATGCGTGCCTACTCACTTCTAACAATTCGAACTTGTCATAGGCGCAACGCCCACGCAATTGGTGGAATGGCAGCGCAAATACCTATTCACGGTGATCAGGCCGCCAATGAGGAAGCTATGACAAAAGTACGGGCAGATAAGCTGAGAGAAGTAACCGATGGCCATGATGGCACGTGGGTGGCCCATCCTGGTTTGGTGCCTATTGCTATGAACGTATTTAATGCCAATATGTCCGGGCCAAACCAGATCGATAGAAAGCGGCTTGATGTTCAAGTTGCGTCCAGGGATCTGCTTGCTGTGCCGGAGGGTCCAATTACTGAAACTGGCTTGCGTATCAATATTAGTGTCGGAATCCGTTACATCGCTAACTGGATGAATGGCTCCGGGGCGGTACCGATTTATAATTTAATGGAGGATGCCGCTACGGCAGAAATATCCCGGGCTCAGATTTGGCAGTGGATTCGTCATCCCCGGGGCGTTTTAACTGATGGACGCAAGGTGACCGTTGGACTTTTTACAAAGCTATTACTCGAGGAATTGGGGAAAATGGAGTCAGAAATGAGCAGCGAGGAGTATGCGACAGGGAAATATGATTTGGCGGCGCAACTGTTCTCTAAACTTACCATCGATGACGCCTTTGCGCTGTTCCTGACCACGCCCGGCTACGTTTATTTGGATTAGGCGGCAGCGGGAAGGCGTTGGATCCCGATGCTCAACCCGGGTAAGATCGTCTATGTGGCTTGAGACATGCCTTGGGAAAAACAGCGGACCGGCAGCCTAGTCAGGTTGCCGGTCCTTCTTTTTCTACATCTTTACGGTGGGTCAGACCCGCATGGCCCGCAGCCTTCTTATCCTCTCCTCCATGGGCGGGTGGGTGGAGAAAAGCCCCGCCAGGGAGCGGCCGGAGAGGGGATTGACGATAAAGAGGTGGGAAGCGGCCGGGTTGACCTCCATGGGGATTCGCCTGCTGGCATTCTCCAGTTTGACCAGGGCGTCGGCCAGACCGTCCGGGCCGGCCAGTCTCGCCCCGGCGGCGTCGGCCTGGTATTCCCGTGAGCGGGAGATGGCCAGCTGGACCAGAACGGCGGCCAGCGGCGCCAGGATAGCCATTGCCAGGAGCCCTACGAGGCCCCCGCCGTTGTTGCGGCGTCCGCCTCCGCCCTGTCCCAGGCCGCCCAACATCACACCCCACTGCAGCATGGTGCCGATCCAGGTAATGGCCCCGGCCAGAGTGGCGGCGATAGTGGCCACCAGGATGTCCCGGTCCTTGACGTGGGAAATCTCGTGGGCCAGGACCCCTTCCAACTCGCGGTAGGACAGGAGCCGCAGGGCCCCCTGGGTCACGGCCACGGCGGCGTGGGCCGGGTTGCGGCCGGTGGCAAAGGCGTTGGGCTGGGGGGAAGGGGAGATGTAGACCGCGGGCATGGGCAGCCCGGCTTTGGCGGTGAGGTCGCGGACGATGGCGTACAGTTCGGGGGCCTGCGACTCATCGACGGCGCGGGAGCCTGTCATGGCGATGGCCACCCGGTCGCTGTAGAAGTAGCTGAAGAAATTCATGGCCAGGGAGATGAGCAAAAAGGACAGGGCCCCGTTAACTCCTCCGACGTAACCGCCGATTAAAACCAGTATGACTGACAGTGTGGCCAACAGCAAAAAGGCCTTGAAGTTGTTCATGAAGGTCACGCACTCCCTCAAATTTTCCCTTTGCCAATAGTATATCAACTCCCGGTGGCCCGTACAACCGGCGGCAAAGAATGGGACGCCGATCCGGTATCCTTTTTTAGCGGCTCACCCCTCCAAAAGGATTCCTGCCCCCGTATAACTTCGCGTACGACAAATAGTGGCACCCCGGAGGTGGTTCTTGACAGCGACGAACATATCTGACCCATACAGTAACAATCGACAACAAGCATTTCGGTCCCAACCAGCTGGTTACCCGGGCCCAGTTAGCCTCCCTGCTGTCCCGGGAGTTCAGCCTCTCCGTCAGCGGCAGCACCTACACAGTGACCTTTGCCGACGTACCCAGCACCTTCTCTGGGCTTACCAGGCGATCGAGGCGGTCACCCCGTACATGGATTACTGGAACGGTCCTAACGGGACGTACCTGTTCCATCCCACCGACCCGGCCGTCCGGGAGGTACGTAGCAGCTACCACCGTCCTAACAATTCACACCAAAAGATCCCAAAGCTTAACCATTTTTTCCACGAGCGCGAAGACCATTTGTGCATCCGAACTCGGGACGGATTAAGCCGGACCGGCTTCGGGGTTATCAGCCCAGAGAGGCCATATTTAAGATGCTGGCCAGCATGCGATCTCGT